>NZ_JABSUV010000025.1:0-105789 GCF_013284275.1 Brevibacillus sp. HB2.2 | reverse complement strand
TTGCGGAAGCGCCTGCCTTCCCTCAGTTTTCTTTTTCAAGTTCATGTATCAACACTTGAATTTTATCCGGCACGATCTTTAATTCGTTTGTTGTTAACTCTGTTGTCTGTACAATGAATTCTTTTTCATATCTTTCGACATAGCTGGCCATGTATTTAGTACAATGAATGGCATTTCATACACATCCTTGATTATTTGATAAAAAGGAGCAACATACTTAAATATATCCGAACGAATGTTTTTATAAGCTTGAACCACCCCCTTAAATCAGAAGATTACACTATCTTTTGTAAGTGAACTCGTCCAAAGCCGTTTAATTGGCTTCTTACATCCAACCAGATTAAGTATGGGTCTGGCGATCACCTCATCAAGCAAAAAAAGAGCAACCCTTATCAAACGAAAAATCGCATGATAGAGTGCTCCTCTGAATGTTTAGTTTCGTTATTTTATACTGCAACCATGTATTGATACTCCCCGATTTTTTAGGTTTTTTCACAATGATTTATTATTTCGCCAAGAGTAATATACCCACTAAACCTGAATACATTTAGAATTGTGTTCCGGCACAATCAAAAAACTTTTGTTCTGAGGGAGAATGAGGAATGGGTAAATTTCGTGTTACATTTAAAAGCATAGTCGTTCACAGATCTGATGATGGAGCATTTGACAGTACGTTAGAAACAAAATGGAATTTTATCATTAATGGATCCATCTTTTCCTGGACAAAAAATCTAAAAGCACAAAATACACCGTACGCCATTGATATCAGTCATGATCTTGATGTTCCTGATAACTCAATCATTCATATCGAGGTTTATGGAAACGAAATTGATACGGTTAGTGATGACGAATTACCTGGTTTTATTCATACATGGAACATAGATAACAAATGGGGCTTAGGATTTCATCCTGTGAAAGAGTCCAACGACGATATAGCTTACACACTCAATTATGAGATTTCCCAAATATAGGAGATTACCAACTCCTATTCATTTTTGCCCCCACGTTCTCAAACTGGCGTGGGGTTATCTCTGTCGATACGCCTCTCTCACACGCTCAATCTGGGCAAGGTGAACGCGCACATGCTGGATGCGATATTCCAGCAATTCTTTGAAAGTGAACCGCGCTCCATCGGGATACACCCCTACTCGCTCGCTCTGTTGTATTGTCAGATTGGTCAAAATTGGCAGCATACTGTTGCGTAGCAATTGGAAGAGCAGCAGATGCTGTTCGAGATCCAACTGATCATACCCCACTCCATTCACCCATGAGTCTTGGTCAAACGAATAGAGATTCGCCTCTTCCTCCGCCAGGACTTTTCTCATCCGGTGCGTCGACAAAATCTCGGAATCTGTTACATGAATAAGTATCTGGTGGATGCTCCATTTGTCCGGTGCAGGCTTGAAACGAAGCTCCTCTTCCGTCAACCCCTCGATGGCTTCCCGCAGCATTTTGTATCCACGACTGTACTCTTCCAACCATGTTTCCATTTAGTGCCTCCTTCATTTAAAGCCTTTTTCCATATTTTACATCATCTCTCCATTGAATAAATACGCTCTCGAAAGCAACGGTTCATAATACCTAATTCAAGTTAAGCCTACTCGTCCTTGCAAATTGAGCAATTCTTCCTTTAAATATTGCAAAAACAATTTTTTAGTCGAAGATATATTTTCTATGCTGCTTTTTTGTAACAAGCCAATAGGAATATACGGATCTGACATTTCGACCTGTATGGTGACCACATCAGACGATAGTGGTAAGGAATTCGGGACTACTCCGACAGACGGGATTTCTTGTACAAATGATGGTATTGAAGAAATTTGACTGACTGAATAATAAAATGGCTTAGCAGAATAGCGGGAAAATTCTTTTTCCAAACGCATATGGTACAAGCAGTTTTTTCCCCCGACGATCAACGGGTACTCATACAGTTCTTCCAGTGAGAGAGAGGGTTTCAAGGCAAAGACATGATCTTTAGACACGATAAAGGAAATCTTTTCGTTGTATAGAGGCTCCAGGTGTAAGGAAGGTAGATTGTACGGTTCTCCACAAACGGCGAAGTCAAGTGAGTTATCAAGTAATGCCTGAGAGAGTGTGTCCGTATTTCCAACGACAAAATTACAGGTAATATTTGGTCTACATTCACGGAATTTGTGAAGGACTATCGGCAGCACAGTTGCTGTCAAGGTTTCGATTACTCCGATATTCAGTATCCCAATCTCTTCTTTTTGCAAAGATTTGGCTTGCTCCAATACATAATTCCAATGATGAATCAGTTTATCAACTTCCTCAGCAAATATTTTTCCTGATGCCGTTAACTCTGCATCCCAGCCTCTTTTAAAAAGTTTGATGCCAAATTCCTTCTCCAGTCTCTGCACTTGATTGGTGACGGTAGACTGCGCGTAATTCAACTTTGCGGCTGCCTTAGTGAACGTGCCCTCTTGAATGATGGTACGAAATGTGGTTAGTTCTTTCAAATCCATGCCATCAACTCCATCTAAAAAAATGAAAAATATTATGATTTAATTCAATTATACAGATGAAGATGGAAGGCGTAAAATCGAGTTATGAAAATGAAAGGGGTCATACAAGATGCCATTCGTACGAGTGGGTTACCTAGAAAATCAATATACGGAGAAGGATTTGCCCATTATAAGTCAATGTATCATGAGCGCCTTGCGAGATCATTTCAGTGTTCCAGAAAATGATTTTTTCCAAGTCTTTCACGCCCATGGACAGAGCGAATTTTATTACAGTCCTGATTACTTGAATATTGCTAGAACAGACCGGTTGCTTTATATCCAAATAACATGTGGATCAGGAAGGAGCAGAGATCAAAAAAGAGCGTTTTATAAAAATTTATCCGTGCTCTTGTCCATTCAGTGCAACATCCAAGAAGAAGATGTATTTGTTGTTCTGCTTGAAACGGAAGTGGAGGATTGGACGTTTGGAAACGGAATTGCCCAAATGATTTGATATGCGGCTTTGTGTGGGTAAAAAAGAGAAAGTAGGAATGACGATGAGACATAAACGGATTACATCGACTGCTCGAGAAACCATTGGAGATATTGCTCCAGCCTTTGTCGGTTATACGGAAGAAATTCTGTTCGGTGATGTATGGGGAAGAGAAGAACTGTCGCTCCGGGAGCGGAGTCTCATTACGGTATCCGCTTTAATAGCTAGCGAGCATACAAGTCAACTCCCTTATCATCTCAACCTTGCCAAGGAAAATGGTCTTACTGAAGGAGAACTGATAGAAGTGATGACACATCTTGCTTTTTATGTAGGATGGCCACGTGCTGGATCGGCAATTCTTCTTGCCAAAGAGGTTTTTCATAAAAACGAAAATTGACGATCAAAAACATAACGGGAAACTGACCACCATGTTAGAGCGCTACATCGGCAGTGTTAATTAATAGGTAAGATATAATAGGTGACATTTAAGAGAATCTGCATTTATCAAAGCTCGAGCCCGTTCGTATTAAGTGATTTTAGGTACTTGTTGACGAGTTTGGTCAACAATCCGTCAACAACTGGTCAACATTTTCTCTATGCTCCGGCATTTATATGTCGGGGCTTTTAACATTGGCAAGAAATCATCTAATTTTACATTTGGATCAATCTTGCGCAAAGCTCTTATTATCCCGTTTGCCATCTTAAGTTAGGGGAATATTCATCACTGGACGTAGCTCTTGTAGCTGTGTCCTTGTTTATTCCAGCCTCTTTGCAAAGCCACTGCTGAGTCACCCCATGTTGATCTATCCACTTAAATCAGGTTGCCGCAGTAGCTGCCTTAAGTCAAACAAATTCTTTGATTAAAAAGAACAAAAGCAACTTTATAAAAAATGGTAAAAAAGTATCAATTAACCAAAAATGGTTGCCACTTCAATTGATACTGGTTCATACTGGGATTACGAACTTTTCTGGTGGGGACACCGCTTCTATCTGTCTCATGAGTTATGTCAAGACATTCGCTCTGAAGCAATGGAATCGGCGGAGGTGGCACCATAACAGCGGGGATACTTGTAGGTTTAGGGGTCCTAGCTGGATAGCTTCGATTATAGTTAGTACTGGTGTACTGAGTCTTTACGTCGTCACCAAGATTGACAGAGGTAATGGGGTTTACATTGATGCCTTCAGTAGCCCTACATTAGGGCTCCCTAAAGTTTACTCAGCATCATAATACTTTTCAGATGGGTAGAACACTTTCGTTCTACCCCTTCATATATAGGAAGGGGGTGACGGTACTTGATAGCAACCCGCTACATCATTCATAACGTATTTGGCTTTTTTGCCATCTTGCTACTCTCTCATTTAGCACTCTCCCCCTTTCTTGGAGCGATCCTCGTGAGCATTATTTGGATAGTCTCTGCAGCTTTTTTCACAATGGACTATAAAGAAACTAAACAGATCAAAGGAATAGTTCTTACCGCATTAACACTTTACGTCATTATGGATCTGTTGGTTCTTATAACGCTTCTGGAAAATTGAAGTCCATGAAAAAGAATCCCTCCCCGGATTATGGTCAAGACCCCAATATGTAGACATTGAGAAAAGTCCCGGCCTTAAGATGGATAGCTGACGCCTGAATTCTACGGGCGTCAGCTTTTTTAATTTTCTTTGCGGCCGATTATCGTTGTAAAATTGGATATACTCTCAATTCGTCTTTGTGCTTCATCCACGACGTTCGACTTCTTTTACCATCCAATGCTAACCCTTAATTTCTTCCTCTACCTTTCCCTTCTGTACAACTTCAAGAGCCGGCTCGAGATTGATAAAGGCGGTGTCATACTTGAGTTATCAACATTTAATTTATCGTGATGATCAGAGTCCATTCATCCCATATTATTTTCTTTGCCTTTTGTCGAAGATCACATTTCACAATTTCTCTTCTATAGAGAAACGAAGAAAGAACTTGGCCGATAGGGTCAAAGAGAGTCGATAAATTCACTTTAGACAAGAACGATAGTCCTGTACTTAATACATAAGTGGAGCTAGTGAGGTGAAAGTATCCTTTTGCTTGCAAGCTGAAACATGAATTAACAACTTGAGCATTTTGTATCCCAAACCGTCAGAGCCATCTGTCCGACAGGCTGTTTGTAATGTTAGAATGCTACGGCGTTTCCTGATCCGGTGCAATGTTCTGGCAAGTTCACCCTGACTAATGCTTCCACGAATGGTGGCGGTACCGAGTTTCCATAACGAGCAACTTGTGCAGTCTTCTTGTATTCCTTTCCATCAGCGTCCTTGTCGATAACTTCTGGGAACCCTTGAGCAGCGAACAATTGGTCTATCCAATGTCTGCCCTCTTACTTCTTGGCTTGCAGTCTCGCTATGATACTGAGCAAGGAATGCAGCCACTTAACTTAAATTTCGTCAACAATCTTTCAACAACTTGTCAAATGAAAATCAAGACAAAAAAGAAAAACCCCTGATTTCTCAAGGGTTTTAATGTCGTTCATATGGTGGAGCATAGTGGGATCGAACCGCTGACCTCTACATCGGCAGAGTAGCGCTCTCCATACTGTTTGGTTTCACTGCCTAAGAACCTGAATCCTCAGTATTCTAGACTGCAGTGTATCCTCCATCTACCATCAAACTGGTGCCTGTAATGAAAGAAGCATCTTTGCTGGCTAAGGACAGGACGGCTCTCTCTACCTCTTCTGGTTTGCCCAATCTGCCAACGGGTGCTTTGCCAACGAAGCTGTGGACAAAGCCGCAGTTGACGATCGCACCTCCGTCACTTTGATTCAGCATTTGCTTGACAGCATGTTTATTGCAAAGAAAAACACCCGTTACATTAACATCAATCGTGCGTTTCCATACTTCAAAGTCAAGCTGATCAGTGGAACCATCGCTTTTTGGTGACATCCATTTGAATAAAATGCGTGTCCAAGCCTCTTTGATTAAACTCTTTAGAGATAGTCTGGAATGCTTCAGACAAATCTGCTAGGACCACTTTCGCACCTTCTTCAGCGAATAATCTGACCGTTGTTGCCCCAATGCCACTGGCCCCACCAGTGACGATAACGGCCTTTTGCTCAAACCATATACGAATAGATCTCCTTAGCAGCCGGCGAAATTTAGCCGGATCGGAAGCACTACCCTCATCCGATAGCAAATCACCAGCCAACCTTTCAAAATGTTATTACCCGCTAGATCAGCACGTTTGATTACCGCTATAGAGACCCAATTTATCCTGGTAATATTGATAAATGAGACTTTTGATATATCCAGCTACACTTGCAATCGTATCAATTCGGGTCGCAGAAAACCCATGCTCAGCAAACAATTCTTCCGCGGCGATAAGGATCATTTCCTTAGTTCTGGCAGCGTCATACGTCTTTTTCTTTCTTTCTTTCTGCCATGTTGAACCTCGTTCATTAAAATATAACTAACTGGTTAGATTTATAAAAGGGGTTGGAATTTTCTAATCGGAGCGAATGGTCCAGTTTTCAACCAGTGAGATGCCACAAAGGCTCACTGGTTCTTTCTTCAATTGCTGAAGTTCCGGAATTGCGTAGGTGTCATGCCTACCGTTTTGACAAACGTCCTTTGAAATTGGCTGACGCTTGAAAAACCGAGGCTGAAGCTAATCTTCGTCACCGAATGGATCGATCTTTTCAGAAGCCTTTTAGCCTCCTCCATTCGTAGCAGGAGTACGTACTGATATGGTGTGACACCCATCATCGCTTTAAAGGACCGTATAAAATGATATCGGCTTTGCAGGGCCATGAAAGCAAGCGTATCAACCCGGATATCATTCCGATAGTTATCATGAATATATTCCAGAACCTTTCCCAATTGCGGATCGGAATAGTGCGCGGGTATCCTCACGGTGGGATTGGGATCGTTTTTGTGGTTGCCAGCTAAATCGCCGAGTAAGTAAAAAAGCACCTGCGACTCCAATTCTTCCTGTGCAAGCCGATCTGCTGTGTCGCAAGAGAGAAGCGCGTTCGTCCAATTGCGGAACTTCTCTCGCATAAATTTGGGGTCGAATTTCTGCAGCACCGCAAATTCAAATTCTTCTTGTCCGGTTAGCTCCTTCAAGCTGTTATGGTTGACTTTAAAAATGAGTACGCCCGACTGCGACCCGATCTCGAAAAAATGCTGCTCCTTTGGATGCTGCACTAGTCCGCCACCGTCCACTAGCCTGTAATGGCGATTTACTAGCGTGAACTGGCAATGACCAAATATCGGAATGGTAATTTGGAGCTCGTTCTCGTGAATATGCGGATGATTGGAGAATTCCCCTTCGATCTGCCATAGTTCCAGATGCGGCGTTGAGACTTTAATAATCATATAATTCCCACCTATTTTCATTATAGCAATTATTGCACAATTTCAAAGCAATAATCACGGCGACAAGCTCTTCAGCCCATCGTTAAGATAGGAAAAAAAGAAAGAGGTGAAATGAATGTCTCAACCTGCGACAGTTGGAACGGCCAGACAAACCGCCAACTTCATGCTACTGGGAGTCAGCATGGCACATTTGCTTAATGACGCAATGCAGAATATTGTGCCTGCCGCATTTCCTATTTTTCAAAAATCGATGCAGCTTAGCTTTACCCAAATTGGGTGGGTCGCGTTTACTCTTAACCTGACGGCATCGGTACTTCAGCCACTGATCGGCTCTTATACAGACCGCAAACCAATGCCGGCATTGCTGCCCTTGGGCATGGTCTTCACGTTGCTTGGCATGATTGGTCTTGCTTTCTCGTCTGGTTTATGGATGCTGATTGTTTCCGCTGCATTCATAGGCGTCGGCTCTTCTGTGCTTCACCCGGAATCATCCCGCGTGGCACACCTTGCCGCAGGCAACAGCAAAGGACTCGCGCAATCGATCTTTCAGGTTGGCGGTAACACCGGACAAGCTCTTGCCCCGCTAATGGCGGCATATATCATTTCGCCGCAGGGACAGCTGGGGTTTCTGTGGTTTACGTTGCTGGCCCTCATTGGCATCGTGGTTCAGCGGTATGTAAGCAGATGGTACACCGGCCAAATCCATTTACAGAACAGGCCGGAGAGGCGCTCCTCTGGGGAAAGTGATTTTACGAGACCCAAGGTTTTCGTATTTTTCGTTCTGGGTACGTTGATCATGTTGCTGTTTTCCAAGTTCGTTTATCTTGCGGGCATGACAGGGTTCTATTCGTTTTATTACATGGAACGTTATCAGCTGCCGATGGAAAGCGCCCAGATGTCCTTGTTCGCCCTGCAATTTTCGGGAATGTTGGGTACTTTGCTCGGAGGCCCGCTCGCAGATCGTTTCGGTCGAAAAAAGATCATCTGGTTTTCGATTCTCGGAACGGCACCGTTTTCTTTGTGGCTGCCTTACGCTGGTCCGGTCGCTTCTGTTTTTCTGTGCCTGGCGATTGGAGCCATTCTTATGTCGGGTTTTTCCGTCATCATCGTATATGCCCAGGAAATGCTTCCAGGCAAGGTGGGGACGATCGCAGGTTTGTTTTTCGGTCTTTCGTTCGGCATGGCCGGACTTGGCTCGGTTGTGCTCGGCTGGTTGATTGACCAGACCGGGGTGGCCTTCGTCATCCAACTATGCGCGTACTTGCCGTTGATTGGCATACTCGCGTTACTCTTGCCAAAGGATTCCCGGTTGATGAGCCAGTAAGTTTTATTCAAAGTAAAAAACGGCGTCTATGCCTTTTTCGTTCTTGCTATATGATGAAGCATAGTGGGACAAGAGAACAGCCACATTTTGAGTATTTTAAACGGCAGTGTATCCCCCATCTACCAACAAACATCAAACTGAGGCCTGTAATGAAAGAAGCATCTTTGCTGGTTAAGAACAGAACGGCTTTCGCTACCTCCCACTGTTTTCTTGAGTTGCGGGTTGCAAGCCCTACCTCATCCTCTATAACTATCCATAAGCATCTCTCCATTTAGACAATATCTAGTCGTAACAAAGAAGATGCATTTAGTTAAAATACTTTCTATTTTCTTTTAGAAAAGTGAGATTAAGAAGCGATACTGTAAGAAACCCCAACAAATGTGGGGTTTCTCCTTTGTCTAAGCATTTCCGACAGGGGTGCCAGCCTGCAGTAGCATACTCGTTATTTTTCTCGGAGTTGAATCGGGCACTTCCAATTTTTTTCTGGCACGATGGAGACGGACTTGAACCAAGTTAACGGGGATGTCTCAAATCTCGCTGATCTCCACTCTCTCGGTCTTCTTTCGGCCCCGCGGTTCATTGACACAATGGTTATATGCGATCCGGTGCAACCAGTTCCGATGAGCGTGTAATTGTCTTTGACAGCGAAGTACTATTATAATTGAAAGAATTTCAGGTAAGAACGGACACAAAAACTATTTATTTTCTCAGAACATTAGGGAGAGGAGCCATACCATGCCAGATGTAACCTTTTACCGAAACGAAGCTTTGCCTTTCCTTGAAGCAAAACAATGCACGAAGAGTGATTTGACATACCAGAAGCATTTTCATGAGGAATATTCGATCGGATCGATTGATGAAGGAGAAACGAGCGCCTGGTGCGACGGAACAATGCATCAGGTTGAGGCTGGCAGAGTGATCAGTTTTCCGCCGTACATGCTGCACGCCTGTCATCCTGCGTCCGTCACAGTATGGAGATACAAGATGTTGTTCATCAAGCAGGATTGGCTGAAACAGTTGGAGCGAAGAGAACTGGAACAACTTCACATCCCGTTTTTACTAGAAGGAGATAAAAATCAATATTGCCGCCATCTGATCAACCGGGTGATGGAATCTCTCACAGTAGCAGACGAACCGCTGGTCATTGAAACCCTGGTCATTGAATTGATACATGCCCTCGTTAACTGGAATACACTCGATTCAGAGCATTCATCCCGCAACAGGCAAGAGCTAAAGTATATCGGACGAATTCGAGAGTATCTGCACGCTCACTATACTGAACGGGTCACACTTGAGGAGTTGGAGAAGGCTTTAGGGATTAGCAGATTTCATCTCATCCGACTGTTCAAGAAAGGAACACATATGCCTCCTCATGCTTACCAGAACCTGCTCCGGATCAATCATGCCAAGGTCGAGCTTGCTAAAAAACGGCCGATTGCAGATATTGCCGTGGAAACAGGCTTCTACGACCAGAGCCATTTTTCAAGGGCCTTCGCCAGGATTGTCGGTGTTCCCCCCCAGCGATATGCTTTATCGCGTTAAAAAAGAGCAATAAATTACAATACGCTCTCCCCTGTTCCCTTGTATACTCAGGTGCAATGAAGAAGGGAGAGACTACTTATGAACCATGAATTTGACTGGGAGCAAAGATTGACTGATACCCTAAAAAATGTGGCCAGACGCCAGGACATCAAGTCTTATGTAGAGCTGACACCCTGGCTGAATCGGCTGTTGCGGCGTGCGGCTGGACAGTACGTGGCAGGCGAAAACCGTCAAGACGGGCTTGCAGCTGCACGCAGGCTCGCCGACATGGGGTACAAAATATCGTTGGAATATATAGGCGAAAACACGCTGGATGTAAAGAGGTGTCAGGCAGCTGCAGAAGAGATGAAATCACTCATTTGCGAGTTGGGCGAAATCGGTGACCGTGTTTCCTTCGACCTGTCGCATATCGGCCTGTCGGTGAAGAAGGATCTTGCTTACCGTCAGTTGATGGAACTGGCCGATGAAGCAAGGACAGCTAACGTAGAACTATTTGTGAGCATGGAGGAATCCGCAAAGACGGATCTTATTCTGGACACTTATCAGAAGGCCGTTGCCCACTATCCGAATATCGGCATAACGCTGCAGGCGCATTTACACCGCACACCGATGGATTTGGCTGTATTAAGTGATTCGCCTCGCCTCATTCGGATTGTCAAAGGAGCTTACCAAGAACCAGCGACGCATGCGCTGTCCCGATCATCAGAACTGGACAAGCGTTATCTGACGCTGGTGCAAGACGCCATCCACCGAGGACATCGCGTATCAATCGCGACACATGATGAGAGTATAATCAACGAGGCAATCCACCTCGGGCTGCTCGATTCAGGGAGCGCCGAGTTCGAAATGCTTTACGGCATTCGTCCGGAGCTTAGCGAAAAGCTGCAATCTGCTGGCTATCCGGTTCGCATCTACGTAACCTATGGTCGTGAATGGTTTTTATACCTGTGCCACCGGATCGCCGAATATCCCCCGAATCTGTACCGCGCAGTTGCCGACATGGCGAGTGAGCCGATTAAGTAAAAGCCGATTGCGTGGACTTTGACAACGCCCTCAGGAAAGCACTGTGCCTGAACAACGGTCATAAATGGTTTGGAACGGATAAAAAAACAGCGAGTGCTATTTCAGCACCCGCTGTTTTTATGGAACCATCCATGACAGTAAATTGGACTGCAAATACGTGATAATACCGATTATTACAACCAAGAGTAAACTGTGTTTCACTGTAAAGCGGAATAAATCAGATTCTTTTCCGGCGAGTCCTACCGCAGCACAGGCAACGGCAATCGACTGCGGCGAAATCATTTTACCCGCTACACCACCGCTCGTATTGGCTGCAAGGGCCAAAACAGGTTCCATTCCCACTGAAGTTGCTGTGACTTTTTGCAGATTTCCAAACAGCAGGTTGGAAGAAGTATCTGAGCCAGTAATAAACACCCCTAACCAGCCAAGGAACGGAGAGAAGAACGGGAATAACATCCCCGTGCCTGCCAACGCCATCCCCAGTGTGGTACTCATTCCGGAAGCGTTTGCAACATAGGCAAAACCGACAACAGACGCAATCGTGAGCAGCGGAAATTTCAGCTCGTTCAATGTCTCGCCAAAAGTGGCAAGCCAATCTCTCCAAGAGATGCTGACGATAAATTTGGTTACGATGGCAGCAAGCAATATCGCTGTTCCGGCTGCTGCCAATACTTCCAATTTGAAGAGAGCAGCAATCGGTTTTCCATTCACATCGATAATCAGGTTATGCAGACCAGGGACCTCAGGCGTGAAGCTTAAAGCTTTGCCAATGGGATTGAGACAGTTAAATAAAAGATTAGCCCCTTCATATTTGCCGACCAGCGCTTTTTTCACAGTCGGAATCCCCCAGATAGAGATAAAGGCGGTCAATACCAGGAAGGGAGACCATGCCTTGAATATTTGTCCGGTTGTAAAGGGAGCTTTGCTGTTCTTGATCGCTTGTGAAGCGGCTGCTACTTCTGCGGTAGCTGCTTGTTCCGAGGCAAAACGGAAAATCGTTTTCGGTTTCCAAACTTTTAAGAACAAGGTTAATGCAACCAAAGAAACCAGTGCAGATAAAATGTCAGGAAGCTCCGGCCCCATAAAATTGGATGTGACGTATTGTGTCAAGGAGAAAGAAATGCCGGAAACTAGGATCGCTGGAAGCACTTCAAGAGCCTTTTTAAATCCAGACATGATCACAACCAGATAGAAGGGAACAAAAACAGATAGGATAGGCAGCTGGCGGCCGACCATTTTGGATATTTCCATGGCTGGAACGCCCGTGGGACCTTCCATGGCGATAATCGGAATTCCGATCGCGCCAAAAGCAACGGGTGCCGTATTGGCAATTAGGCAAAGACCCGCGGCATACAAAGGATGAAAACCCAAGCCTACAAGAAGCGCAGCAGAAATCGCTACAGGAGCGCCAAAACCGGCAGCCCCTTCAAGAAAGGCTCCAAAAGAAAAGGCGACAAGAAGTGCCTGCAGACGGCGGTCTTCCGTGATCGATAAGACAGAGCTGCGGATAATATCAAATTGCCCTGTCTTCACCGTGAGCTTGTACAAAAATACTGAGGAAATGATGATCCATCCGATGGGCAGAATACCATA
Source organism: Brevibacillus sp. HB2.2 (assembly GCF_013284275.1). Lineage (NCBI taxonomy): Bacteria > Bacillati > Bacillota > Bacilli > Caryophanales > Paenibacillaceae > Brevibacillus > Brevibacillus sp. HB2.2. The sequence continues at coordinate 93,005 of NZ_JABSUV010000025.1, read as the reverse complement.
AACGGCTCCTTGCACCGAAGACATTATCGCTATTCCCGCAGGCATGCGATACACCAATACGGCAACTAGGATCACCATCAGTAAAGTGGTCAGCCCTGCCATATAGCCTTTCATACGTTTGATCGCAAGCGCCCAGAAAAAATAAAGAATGGGAATAAGCGCAACAAGCGCAGAGATTCCGAGACTCCCCCCAACAGGAGTAAAAACTTGCGTCCATATCATGGTTTCCACCTCTTTTTTATTCTTTTAATTGAAAGCGGTTTCGGAAATGAAATTTTAAAATGGCTTGATATCCCCCTTACGAACTTATATTTACCCGACAGTCAAAATGTCACCATTTGATATGGTCATCTGATGTCTTTTATTCGACAGTTCTCATTATATGTACCCCTGTTTTTTTTGACAAGTATTTTTTGAATATTCGAAACCAGTGGTTTAAAAGTTGAATGATTTCCCTTTTCCACTCGCAACCAATGCCACAAAGAATGCAGCCTTGACAACTAACTGACAATTCAGCTAGTATGAACTCATCAGATGACCCTAAGAAAGTAACGGGTGAATGCAGAATGAAAGCGATACCACAATTCAAAGTACGTAAAACGTACGAAGAAGTATCCGACTATATCAAAGATCAAATTATGAATGGAGTTTACAAACCTGGAGATCGCCTGCCTTCTCTTCGCGAATTCAGCGAGCTTTTCGGAGTCGGTCAGTCAACCATGCGAGAGGCAGTCAGTGCACTCAAAACGATGGGTCTTGTGACCATTCGTCAGGGGGAAGGTACTTTTGTCACCCGCTTAAATCCAGATGAGGTATTGTCAGGATTTGAACCGATTCAACCTGTCACGGAACAAGACATCATGTCACTCTTGGAGGTTCGGAAGATCATTGAGACGGGAATCGTTCAACTGGCCGCCGAGAGACGTTCTAATGAAGATTTGCAACGCATCGAGGATGCATTGAAAGAAATGGAAGCCGCAGTTTCAAATGGAGATTTAGGAGAAAAGGCCGACTGGAAATTTCATTACGAAATCGCCAAAGCTTGTCATAACTCGGTTCTGGAATCGATCATGCAATCCATATCTGAGACCATGAGCAAGGCATTAAAGGCAAGCCGCGAAAAAATGTTTCAAACGAAAGGAAATCCGGAACGGCTCCTGGCTGAACACAAGGAAATTTTCAAGGCGATCGCCAACAAAAATTCAAAAAGAGCCGAAGAATCCATGCTCTACCACCTGCTTGGCGTAGAAAAAGAGATGTTTGATTAAGATCAAACATTTTCTTTTTAACCAAGTCATCAGATGACATCATGACCATACAGATTATAGATCATTATGGCTAACACATTCGAAAGGGAGCTGAATGAATGAAAGTATCAATGTTTATTACTTGTCTATCAGATGCTTTTTATCCTAAAGTGGGCGAAGCAATGGCACGACTTCTCGCCAGATATGGCATCAAGCTGGATTTTCCCGAACTGCAAGTGTGTTGTGGCCAACCAGCTTTTAACAGTGGGTTTTGGGATACCGCTAGAGAAGGCGCAAAAACAATTATTCATGCATTCGCAGACAGCGATTTTGTGGTTGCTCCATCCGGTTCGTGTATCGGGATGATTCATCACCACTACCCTACTCTATTTAAAGAAGATCCGAAATATCTGGCAATGGCCCATGATCTCATTGGTAAAAGCTATGAGTTCTCGCAGTTTCTCGTTCATGTGCTCGGGGTGACGGATATCGGTGCCCTCTTCCCCCACCGCGTCACCTATCATCCCTCCTGCCACGGCAGCCGTTTACTTGGCGTCAAAGACGAGCCTCACATTCTGCTCTCCCAGGTAAAAGGCTTGGAGTTCGTGCCCCTTCCTTTTGCGGAAGATTGCTGCGGATTCGGAGGAACTTTTGCCATAAAGGTCTCCGACGTCTCCGGTGCGATGGTTACGGAAAAAGCAGAACATGTGCTGGAAACCAAAGCAGAAGTCCTGGTGGGCCTTGATATGGGCTGTCTAACAAATATCTCCGGACGTTTACACCATGCTGGACATCCGATTCGCGTAATGCATCTGGCAGAGCTATTGTATGAAGGGGTGAAAGAGAGGGTATGAACGCAAAAACATCCTCAACCGCAACTTTAAATGAACGCGCACTAACTGCACTAAACGATAATTTTTTACGAAATGCCGTAAAATTCACAACAGAAAGACTAAGAACAAACAAAGTTACAGCAACTGACGAGTTGGGTAACTGGGAAGAATGGCGTGAACAAGGACGGCAGATTCGCCTGCATACAATTGCACACTTAGACTACTACCTGTCGCTGTTCGTAAATAATGTGCGAGCGTTAGGTGGGCATGTACATTTCGCCTCTGATGCCAAAGAAGCTATAGAAATCACAATGAATATCGTGAAAGAAAAACATACTCGATCCGTTGTCAAATCAAAATCGATGCTTTCTGAAGAAGTGCATATTAATCAAGTGTTTGAACAACATGGAATCGAAGTGGTGGAAACGGACTTAGGAGAATATATTATTCAACTCGCTGGTGAGACTCCCTCCCATATAATCATTCCCGCCATTCACAAAAACAAAGAGCAAGTAGCAGAGCTATTTTCAAACGTGGCTGGAAAGCGCTTACCAGCAGATACTGCTGTTCTGGCAGGCTTTGCCCGATCCAAGCTGCGGGAGAAATTCCTTGAGGCCGAGATTGGGATGACTGGATGCAACTTTGCTATCGCGGAAACAGGGTCCATTGCATTGTTTTCCAATGAAGGAAATGCCCGCATGGTAAGCACGGTTCCTAAAACACAGATCACCTTCATGGGCATGGAAAGAATCATTCCCTCTTTGGAAGATCTTGAAGTAATGGCTACCTTGCTGCCGCGTGCCGCTACAGGGCAAAAGCTGACGGTATACATGTCGTTGATAAATGGGCCTCGCCGCTCAGATGACTCCGACGGACCAGAGGAGTTACACGTAGTAATTATTGACAACGGCCGTTCTAAGCAGCTGGGAGATCCCGAATTTCAGGAGGTTTTAAACTGCATCCGCTGCGGAGCATGTCTAAATGCTTGCCCTGTCTATCGACATGTAGGCGGACATGCGTATGGTTGGGTGTACAGTGGTCCGATTGGCGCCGTACTGACTCCTCTCCTGCATGAAGACAAGGAATTGGCGAATGCATCCAGCCTATGTGGGGCCTGCTATGAAGCCTGTCCCGTCAAAATACCGCTGCATGATATGCTCGTCTATCAGCGTAGACGAAATGTGGAAGAAGCTTTGACAAAGAAAGCGGAACAACTGGGAATGAAAGCCTTTACATTTATTTCTTCCAACCACAGGCTGTTCCATCGAATTCTGCGAATCAGCCAACTGGGACAAAAGCCTTTTGTCAAAGGTGGAGTGATCACAGCCAAAATCGGACCTTTAAAGGGTTGGAATACCTATCGTTACGCACCAAAACTTGCCCAACACTCCTTCCGAGATACGTGGAAAGCGCTTGATACTGAACTTCAGTTTGAATTGCAAGAAATGGGTCCGGAAATGAAAGATCGTCTAGCCGACATCCTGAAAAAACGGGGGGACACACATGAGTCACAATGAAAAAGAAGCACAATTCTTCAACACGATCGCAAATCGGTTAGGCAGAAGCCGGATGACCACTCCTCCCCCACAACCCGTTCGCGGTGTTCCGGACTTTTGGAAAATGTACCATCTCAGCTCTGATGAAAGAATAGACCTATTTATTAAAAATTGGGAGATGCTTGGCGGTGTCGCTAAACGCTTTTCTTCTCCAGAAGCGCTTTGCTCATATATCGCTGAAGTAGTCCAAACCTTTGAAGCAAAACGAATCATTCACGAAGACCACGCCCTTTTTCAAAGCATGCACCAGGACGGCTCATTTAATGGTGTAGAGATGACGATATGGCGGAAACAGGAAGAATCTGATTTGCTGAGTAAAGCGGCGCATGCTGATATTGGGATTTCGATTGCAGATTTTGCTATTGCCCATACTGGTACAATCGTAATGACTTCTTCAGCGTCAAAAGGCCGCTCTCTCAGCCTACTGCCCACCATTTTTATGGCTGTCATTCGAACTGAAAATATCAAAACACGTATGGGTGAAGCTCTACAGGAAATCAACAAATGGAATAACGTCAAAATGCCTGCGGGCGTTCACTTTATTTCCGGTCCCAGCCGTTCAGCTGATATTGAGAACGACTTAACCATTGGCGTTCACGGTCCAGGAATTGTTCACGCACTTATCCTTGAAGAAGAGACCAAAGCATAAATGGAATCACAGACAAATGCCCGATGGAAGGGTGCTACCGGATCGAATGTTCAGTAAAGCAGTGGTAAGTCTAGGACTTTATTTTCTCGTCCAAGACTACCACTGTTTTGATTTTACTGTTCAGTCTACATCCTTCTGCCCTAATATCCTTTCATGCCTCGATTGTTTGTAGAAGATGTTTAAAGTGTTTGACCATTATCGATTGTAAAAACTTGGCCTGTAACAGATTCTTGAGTCAGTTGAAAAAGAATAGCCTCTGCAATATCATTAGGTGTTGAAATTCTCTTAAGTGGTAAATTGCCTGTAAGTTTATACATCTTTTCTTCATGACCAGACCACCACCTTGTATCAACTGCACCAGGAGATATACAATTCACTCTGATATAAGGTGCTAATGCGATAGCTAGCGACCTTGTCATAGTGTGGATTGCTGATTTTGTTGCTGCATATGGGATAGATGAGCCTATTCCAGTCGTTCCTGCAACGCTTCCTATATTAAAAATTACACCCGATTGTTGCTTTTTCATATAAGGAACAACAGCTTTTATGCAATGAAACATCCCTTTTACATTTACATTGAGAAGGGAATCCCACACTTCATCTGTTACGGCGACTAAGTCATCCATAGCTATTTGAGCCGTAATACTCGCATTGTTTACTAAACCATCGACCTTCCCAAATGTTGAAACAGCTTGGGATACCATATTGATCACTTCGTTTTCTATCGCTACATTCGCTCTATAAGCAAATGCTGCTCCCCCTTTCTGTGTAATTTCATTGACGACTTCGGCAGCTTCTTTTCCCGATCGGCTATAATTAATAACAACTTTTGCACCAGCAGCAGCTATTTTCAAAGCGGTTGCTCTACCAATACCAGTACCACCGCCGGTTATAATAACTACTTTATCTTTTAATTCCACTCTAAATCCTCCTTACTTTGTTTCATTTATATGTTCTATTATGCTTTTATTAATATGAGGAGTATAATTCTGAATAATGAAGAAGGTATCATTTTAAATGATACCAATGAGAGGAATGTTATTCTTGGAAAGTCATGATTTGTGGATTTTTAAACATGTTGCAGAACTGCAATCAGTATCTAGAGCCGCAGAAAAATTGGGCTATGTACAACCTAATGTCAGTCAGCGAATTAAGAGCTTAGAAGATGAACTAGGTGCTAGATTATTTGTGCGTAATAATAGAGGAGTAACATTGACCGAGGAAGGAAAAGTTTTATTAGATTATACAAATCAAATTATAAAATTAATGGATGAAGCCAAGTCATTAATTAACCCCCAAAAATGGAGGGAACCTTTAACAATTGGTGCATCCCAAACGATTTCTGCAGTTAGAATTCCTCAGCTATTTTCTTCTTTTTTAAGGGAACATAAAAATATCGATGTAAAAGTAAAAACACATGATAAGAAAAAGTTACAGGAAATGCTTTCCTATGGAGAACTTGATGGTATTTTTATAAATGATGCAAATAATTACCCACAGTTCGAAACCGTTTATAGTTATTTTGAGAAACTCGTACTCGTTTTACCTCAACATAGTCATTTTGAAAAGAAGCATGAACAAACGTTAATTGTTAATAGTGATCCAAATTGCATATATAGAAACAAAACATTAGAATTTTCCAAGGAGAATAACTTTTATGATCCGACTATCATGGAGTTTGATTCACTTGAATCTATTCTGCAAGCAGTTCAAGATGGGCTTGGTATCAGTATAATACCGGCAGACGTTGCAAAAAATCGAACAGAAGTACAATTAATTCGATATAAAGAACTGTCTGAAACAATCAAGATTGATTTTCTAATCAAACATAGAAAACAGCAACCACAAGGTCTAAAAAAATTTATTCAGTTTTTAAAGAGAAAATAATTATGGTAATAGTCTATTGCATCTAATTTCCGTAACATCTTGGTGCTGATTGATCCCAAGGAGCTGCAACATATACCTCTAGTATTAATCTCCCTCTCCCTTCGTGAAGCGTCTGTTTTTCATTCCACACACTCCTTTTCAAAAATTACACAACAGGTTTTCTTTCCGGTATACCGACTATCTAAATTTTGGAGAGGTGAACCCCTCTTTTTCCTCTATAAGCCCTTGACCTTCACATTAGCGTGAACGTTTAGACTACATTCAGAAAGGGATCTCATTCACTCAAGGAGGAACAAAATGAACAACTATACAGGGAAAAAAGCTGTCATAACTGGCGGTACACATGGTATGGGCTTGGCTGTGGCAAAAGCATTGCTTGCAGGCGGGGCCGAAGTCATTGTCTCAGGCCGCAATCCGAAAAATGCCGAGGAAGCAAAACGTGAGCTGGGAGAACGGGCACATGTTGTGGTGTCTGATGTCTCGAGTATGAAGGATGTGCAAGCATTCGGAGAGTATGTTGAAAAGCATTTTGGCAAGATCGATTTTCTCCATGTAAATGCAGGTACTTCCATTCTGGAACCATTTATGGAAGTCACTGAAGAGACCTATGATCGGATTTTTGAGGTAAATACGAAAGGGGCATTTTTCACCGTTCAGCGCTTGGCGCCACTTATTCATGAAGGCGGTTCGATCGTATTTACATCTTCCGTAGCAGATGAAGGCGGCTACCCCGGCATGAGCGTATATAGTGCGTCCAAAGCGGCATTGCGTTCCTTGGCCTCCGGTTTTGCGGTGGAGTTGCTAGACAAGGGCATTCGCGTCAATGTCGTGAGTCCAGGTTTCATTGATACACCTTCCATGGGAGTTGCCGGTTTCACAGAGGCAGAACGCGTTACCTTCCAGGAGCTTGGCGACAAGGTTACACCCATGAAACGTCATGGTTCATCAGAAGAAGTGGCAAGAGCGGTGCTTTTCCTCGCTTTTGACGCTACCTTTACGACTGGTGCTAGGCTAACTGTGGATGGTGGCATCGGGCAAAACTTGCATTCCTTGTAAAAAGACGGCCCCGGAGCAGCTGATCGCTTCGGGGCCGTGACTATGAACTAATTCGTAACCTTTTTTCCACGTGTAATGGATATTTGCCTCTCCAACGTTTTTTTCCACTCTTGGAGTGCCTCAATCTGTTCGTTCACTTTGCTGAGCTTTTGTTCATAAATCGCCAGCATTTCCTCGCAATATTCGTAATCGTCGGGAGATGCCACTTCCCCTCGGAACACCATTCTGATTTCATCTGCTGTTAAGCCCAGCTTCAAGTACAGTTGAATCATCTTGACACGGTTGACTGCCGATTCATTGAAATAACGGTAATCATTTTCCAGTCGTTCTGCCTGTAGCAAGCCTTTTTCTTCATAATGGCGGATTGACCGGGTACTGACATTGGTTAATTGTGATAATTCGCTTATTTTCACGCAGCAAAGATCCTCCTCGTATGAGATTGCTATCCCAATTATATGCCAGAATGGCAGAGTATCCATATCGTTTTTGATTACGAATCGATATATGTATTTTCGTTGATTTTAGACCTGCTTTTGACGAAAAGCATCGCTTGCCTAAACAAAATGAGACTACCAGTCAGCAAGTATAACGCTACTGGAAGTCTCATCTGCCCTTTTTCTATGTTTTTTTCCTACAGCTATGCTACCATTTTTTCTTAGGTGGACATATCGGTTTGCAAGGTGGCGGAAATGTCGGTTTTGGAGGATGTGTCGGTGGTGGTGGTGTTGGAATAGGAACTTGTTGATCCTGCAAAACTTTTATACCAAGACGCAGTACGATTTTTTCACGGACGGTCGAGAATGTTTTGGTTGTGTCTTTGCACCGCTTATTTTCCAAACCGATGTCTAATTCGGTGAATTCCGTGAATACCAGCTCACAATATGGTCTCTCGTTGTAAACTTTTCGGTTGCCGAACAAACCTACGTTAATCTTTGCCGCATGCCCTGATTTATTCAAATATTCTCCGTGTGACTCGAAATCTGGTGCCAGTTGCAAAGTCGGTCCTGTAGCCGGAAAGGTCAGATCCGTACAGAAATCGAATGGTATCAGAGCCGTTGTATGTCGGACATCACCGCACACTGCAGTTCCTGTTACTTGGTCGACTGTGGTGTACTCGATATTTTTGCGAATAAAACCACTGACGAACAACTTTGCAGACAACGGGTTAAATGTAGGAACCAGCTCACATTGCTCCAAAATGACACTCTTCAATACCCGAATGATCTCAAGTGCAGGCCTCTCCAAATGGACATTAGCCTCCACACATACGACAACAGCCGTTTCTGCCAACGTTACGGGTACTTTAATCGTTTTAGGAAAAATGGTTTCGGTTGAAGCCATTCCGAACACACGGGCATTATCCACCGTGCAGCTATTTTGCGTAACTTCAGTTTGGCCACATTTACAGCCATCGCCATGTATACCCATTTTTACTCACTCCTTTATCACCAACTTACTCTCTTTATATTATATGGACTAGATTCTAGATGGATTTGGCTGATGCCAAGCGTTATCTGCCCTTTTTTCTAGAAAAGACTGTTTACCTTTTTCGCTATGTATGGAGGCGGAACGGGAACCAGCTGCTTCCGATACCACCATACACGACCGCTAATGGTTGCCAAGCCGCTGAACTCCTTCCATTCTGATTGCGGATGGGTTAGCGGATCTGCCACAACTGTGATTTGCCATTCTCCCGTCTCTACCCATCTATTCGTCGGACAAGCTGGTGCTGTGAGTACATGTGCGCTTGTTCCTACATTTGCTTGCGGTAAGGATGGTCGTAATACTGTCGAGTTAAATGGAAGGCGAATCGTTTCATGCTCTAATTTTTCCGAATGAACAGTGACCCCCAAACCTTTGATTTCCAACTCACCTGACAGCCAGACAATCTTTTTGCTATCATCGTGGCGAACGTGCTGGACATCAATCTTACTTTGGCATTCCACCTCTTTCCACTCAAGCTTCCAGGGAACGCGGAAGGAATGGGTCCACTCTACGTCCCAAATTTCTTCTAGGAAAGCAACCTGCATGAACGATTGACCCGTACGTTCCACGTAGACTACTTTTGCTTGAATCAGTTCTTGTTGAGCCTTGTTGTTTTCTTGCGGAGGATCCTTGGCCTCCATAGGGGTGGTGGTAACGGGATGCGGGGAGACTTGTTCGGTAGCTGTTTGATTGACCGGAGGTGGAGGCGCATGCTTTCGTTTGCGCTTAGGTTTTTTGGAGCGAAACACTTTCTGCTTATCTATGGCACCTTCCAGAGGCCGCATCTGTTCCTTCGGTGCGACAAAGAGGAGCGGAAGTGATGCTCTCGACTTTTTCAAGGAGCCTCGATGGTTAAGAATCGGCCTTCTACTCTTAGGATTTTTCTTGTTGATCGGCATGTCCTCACTCCTTTCCCTCAAAATACCCCTCCCTTTATCCATACGTGATCGCCCGTCTGGTTGTATAGACACTTGCCCTTTCGGTAAACAATTCGTCATCGACCTTCACCAATGCCTCTGTCAGTACAACTTATGTAAGCAAAAGAAAAATCCCTCACAAGGAGGGATTACAGGCGAAACATTTGCTGTTCCGCGTATTGTACCAAACGCTTCGTCATCTCTCCGCCGACAGAGCCATTTTGGCGTGCCGACGTATCTGCGCCCAACTCAACCCCAAATTCAGCAGCGATCTCGTACTTTAATTGGTCTAATGCTGCACGAGCTTGTCCATTCACCAAGGGATTCGAACGTGCCATGCTGTTCACCTCTGGTTGTGATTATTTTCGTGAATGGTAGTATGTGCAGATTATGGAAGTGTATTCAAACATGCTCCGACTGTAGTCTTTGTTCTTTGGTAACGACACCACTCACCACGTAAACTGGCGCGTCTTCCTCCGAATACACTTTTCTCGCCATGTCCGTTTGCTCCCATTTTTCTAAAAACGTTGCTGCCTCATCCATGGTGATCCTGGCATTATAAGCCAACTCGTAAACAGCTAAAGTACCGCCTTTCTTTGTAGCTACTTGCAGTGCGATTCGCTCGATTCTCTCTAGCTCCCGTTCTTTTGAGAAGGCAAAATAACCGTAGACTCCTCCTATAATGGTACAAGCGAGAATGAAGATAAGGCTGTTCCAATGTACAAGGGCATAGCCGCCTACATAGCTGAAGACAAATGCTAAACAGCTAAACAGCAGAAATTTCGTCCTTTTATCGATCCATGCAGGGATCGGTTCATACTCTTCGTCATAATCGTACACTTTCGACTCATCCGTATAATTCGGAAAGAGATAGAGGATTCCACCATCTTCTTGATACGTAATCGAGCAGTAGTTTCTTTTGTGCCATCTATCGATCATGGGTTCGATCGATTGATAGCTTTCCTCTGTATAATAAGGAATTTCTTTCTGATTAAGGTCCCCTTCATTATCCATGACATACGCCAAAACATTGTGTTCCGAATGTCGTTGATCCTCTTTTCGATGGGAGGATAATAGGTAACGTCCGATTAAAACAAGAAAGATAAGTGCAGTAATTGTAGCATAGAGATACTCACTCAGGTTTTGTAAGATCTGTTCTTCGGAGATCATAACCAATGTGCCGATAACGGTAAGGGATACACCACCAACAATTCTTTTTTTACGTTTACGCTGCGTTCGTTCCAGCTCTTGTGTTTCATCATCGTCGTGATCTTCATCATCATCATCATAATTGTCATCATCGTCATCGTAGTCATAATCGTCGTCATCGTCATAATCATTTTGCGTTTCCTCATCATCAGCCTTCTTGTTGTCATTACTTTCATAAGGCATTTGTCTGTATACGTAATCATCCAACTGATAGACCGCCATCTTGCCAGGTAAGGAGGACGTCCTCAGAATCTTTAGTCGTTCCATCTCTTTTAGAATTTGCTCACACTGCGATAGCGGCAACTGCGATTCCAGGGCAAACGATGCAATAGAGACGACTCCATGATTTCGATTGGCGACTTTCATGGCAACAGCTTGCTGTGTTCGTTGCATTTGCTTTTTTGACAGCCTTTTTCCTTCCATGTAAAACAGCGCGTAACCAATGGAAATGAGACACATCAAGATTGCTAAGAAGATTGCGTTATCTAAGATTTGATAGATAACCCCAGCGACAAAATAACCAGCAAACAAAGCAAGCATGAGAAGAAAGAAAATAATTTGAGTAAGAAACACCAAGAGATCTGAAAATTTTTTCATTCGCCGCTCATACCTCACCTTCACTAAAGCCCTCGAAATAATAGAGAATGTCACCCTTTTCGGTTACACTTAGGTCAGCGAAACCGTCTTTTTGAAGCTTACTTAAAATATTCTGGGCTTTTTCTATCGTAAGAGTAGATTGGGACGCGATATCCGCAGCTGTCACATAGCCCTGCTGATCACGCGCAAGGGAAAGGATAAGCAGGATATTATCGGACTCAAGGCTTTCATGAAACTTGAGTTTCTTGAGCCATTTTGATTTTGCCCTTTTGTATTTGATTTCAAGAGGAAGTCCAAGGATGAAACCAAGTGCCATGGCATATACCACATAATGTAAGGCTGTCATTTCATATGGAATGTACGTTTTATATCTGTCCCCATAAGTGGAGAGCAGAAAAGTTTCCACATAAGGTTGTAGGATCGGCAGCAGCCAGAGAGATAACAACCAAATGCAAATTATCATCCCAAAAACAATCATGAAATCCCTTCTTTTCACTCTATTTTTCAGAAATATCATCCGACTAAATTTTACCTGAATAAATAAAAAAAGACACTACAAATTACTAGTGTCTAGAGAACCATTTTCCCATGTTTCTCGAACCCAATCCTGGAAGGGAGATTCTTAACATCCTCACTATGATAAGCATGGATAATATCCGGTACATACGCTTCCGTCAATCGTATACCTTCAAGAATTATTTCCTTTTCTTCCTCTGACACGCTAAAAAACGGATCACAGCAATTTTTACAAGCCATCACCCACCGCTCCTCCAGCTTTTGCAGGCGATTCATATCCCATTGCACATCTTGCTCACATGTTGGACAGGCCATGATTTGCAATGTCTTTCCCCCTGTTCCCTTAGCTTACTTTTCTTGTATTTTACTAAAATGGACAAAAAAAGGCACTAACCTCGTGTTAGTGCCTTCTCATGTGATCCTTGTGATGGGGAGGTTCCTAAGGTGACGAGAATCCCCCCATATATGTAAAGCTTATCTCCCGAACCTGCACCTGTTGTCTGCCAACCGGACTTTCCAGCACAACAGAATCGTGTGGAGCCGCTAGCAGCAGTTGCCTGCCTATGGGCGATAAGAATGAAATTCTGTTGTTATCCGGGTCAATGTCTGTGGGATACACCACAGTAAATGACTCCTCAAATTGATCTTCTTCAAATAGCACTTTAACGCTGCTGCCTAATAATGTAATTGCTTTAAGCGATTGAAAGAGTGCACTGTCTTCTTTAGCCAAAAGGCTTTCAAGTGTTTGCTTGTAACGATCGACAATCTCGTCGATGGCTTGCTTTTCTTTCCCATAATTGCGTACATATTGATCATAAAAGAGTGAATACTGCTCGTCAAAAAAGACTAGCTGGTTGATTAGATGATTTCTGGTGCCATTCAAAATACTAGGGTTCATAGTAGATTTCACCCCCCAGTTGCTTTTCATAAACATGTTTGATGAACGTAATGTTCTTCATCAGATAAACCCTCCTTAAAAAAATAGCCCCCGAAGGGACTCTCATCATTGTATCAATAATTACAAAATGATTCCATCTACTGTTTAGAAATGCTTTACAAAGGAAGATCAAAAAAGGAAAGAGTCGGCACGATTTATGTACAGACTCTAAATGTTCCCGCTACTTTTTCAAATCGATCGCTTTTTCCTTTACCAGAGCTGCTACCATTTGCTGTTGTGCTCCTTCTTCCACTTCTTTAAACGTTACTTTATAGCAGATATCTCCTTTTAACCAAAAATAAGTGTGGTTGTACTTATCCGTTGGGCTACTCAGTGTATCATCGATTTTATACGGCACTGTGCGGAATACTTCTTGGCCACCGATGTTCAAAGAGGTGACTGGAACTTCAAATTTTTCCCCGTCTATTCTCTCAAAAGGGATCTTTTTTGTTTTTCTCATGTTTTCCACAATGGATTTGTCCTTGATTTGGGCAAACAACACAATCGTTTTTGGTTTTTCAGGATTTTCAAACGTGAGATGGATGGTGCGCTTTTGTTTATCCTCTTCGTTTTCAGGATAACTAAAATTGAGCTTCTTGTTCACATATGCATCTGTTGCCTTGTATCCTCCAGGGAGCTCCAACGGAAAGGCTGGTGCAAAGCCGATTATTCCTGAGAAGTACTCCACATCCTCTAAATCAAGGATGTTGTAATTCAATAAGTCGTAATTGACGTACCTTTTTCTCAGGTCTTCATTTGGAGCTTGAAACGATTCAATGACTTTTATGATCTCCTCATTTTCTAAGAGGTCATATCCTTCGATAGAGTAATAGAGACCTTCATCCTTCCAGAAATAAAGAGAGTCTTGATCAACCGAACCATCATCAAAAGGTGTCTTTCTTTTGATAACTTTTACGGTTTTTCCATTCGCAGATAGGTCTTCTTCTGCTGAGAGTGTGGAGAGGATGCTACCGTCTTCCGATTTCACGTGTAAAGAATTCTCGGTCCTTTCGATTGTGCTCGTTACTATTTTGAAACTAGTATCGGGACCTTTGAAATAATGGAACACGCCGTTATTCGAAGGTTCAGATTCCTCATAGTGATAGATAAGGCTGTTTTGATAGGTAAATTCTGGTGGCAAATAAGACGGAACTTTGAAAGGAAAACCACTAAGTTTTTCAGCTTTTTCCAGCCGATTCGTCTCCGTGACGGGTGTTTCCTCAAACAAGGGGCGCAATTTTTCATCCTGTTTTACAGGCATCCGAAGTGTTGACGGCTCTGCTGCGTTTGTAAGTGTGACTGCACTAATAACAAGCCCGCATGCAATGGCTACAGCTGATAACCTTGCGGAGCCTTTTTTGAACGTGGAAATCATTTGAATTCTCCTTTTCATTTGATTGATATGGTGAGAATGGTGAAAATAGAGCGGATACGACATGGGTCTTTTCTCTGAGATCTGTCTCGCAAATGAAAGGAGTGTCATGCCATAGGGAATCGCTTCTTTTTCCCCCAGAATCTCCAAAACATATTCATCACAGGCAAGTTCCATTTCAGCCTTCATTTTTCGAATCCATAGCCAGACAAGCGGATTCATCCAATGGATGGCGAGTGCCAGGGAGCCGAGGAAGCTCCACAGCAAATCTTTGCGCTTGTGATGAGCGAGCTCATGTGCAAAGACGTGATACAGCTCGGCATCTGACAACGATTGGTATACATCCCTCGGACAATAAACCCATGGTGATAAGATCCCCGAGATTAGCGGCCCTTTTGCCAGTGTTCCTGTGTATACGGGCATTGGCCTTTTCACACCGAACTTCTCTCTGCACGCATTCATGATGGTCGTTACTCTTTCATCTGTCACCCGCATCAAAAAGCGTTCTTTGGTGTGCATGTTATACAGGTAAATGAATAGTCTTGCTAGCAAAATGACTACGCCGATAAGCCAGGCAACAGCCATGATTTGGATGTAAGCTGGATGTGAGGATCTTTCAGTTATCCCCGCATCCTTGACAACTTCGGTTTGTATTGGGGTATTCTCATTGTGTTCTGATTCATGTGAGAGATCTGAGATGACGGCAGGCGATTGTGTGTTTGTCTGTAGTAGTGGTTCTGCGGAGAAAGAAAGCGGCTGTTCGACGGACATGCTCGTACTCGCCCAGGATATCCAAGTGAAGAGGCTAAATGAACTCTCTGGTAGCACGGGAATCATTAGCCGGGCTAAAACGATGAACCATAACAAATGGTGCATACGCCAGCTGATCGCTTTGTGAACCCCTTTTTTCATGGCTACCAACAAAATAGCTACTAGGCTTGCTCCCAACGAGGTGTAGCACATCCACAAAAAAACATTCCCAAGAATATCCATTTATTGGTCCCTCATCACTGCTTTTTCTTTTGTTTTTCCGTCAATATTTTTTGCAGCTTATCGATTTCTTCGTTGGATAGCTGCACATCTTCGAGAAAATTGGTCATCATCGTGCCTACTGCCCCGTTAAATACTCGTTTCAAAAAGGATTCGCTTTCCGCCCGTTTGCATTCATCTTCCTGAACGAGTGGGAAATATCGGTAGCTGCGGCCCGATTTTTCATAGCTGATTGCCTTCTTTTTAAGCAGCCTGTTCAAAAACGTGCGTACCGTTTGCTCCGTCCATTCGATATCGGCTGGTAAACGCTCAATGATTTGTTCCGCTGTCGCGGGATGATCTCGCCAGATCACCTTCATGATTTCCCACTCGGCCTCCGATATTTTCGGAATGTTGTTCATCCATACATCACCTCTTAGATTTACAAATGTAAATTCAGCTTCTATGAAAATATTACAATTGTAAATACAAACTGTCAACCATCTTTTTCCACAACTTCTAAAAACGGAAAAATGAAAAGCACAGTAGAAAAAGAATATTCCCACTGTGCCGTTACTTTTCTTCTTTTATTGTCTGACCCTATCTGGGTGAAGCTCACCTTTTCCGTATGGATTATCGCCAATCAATACGATCTTATCAGCTTCAGTGACCAGCACATGATAATGCGAGCCTGGTCCTTCGATCGCATAGCCGTACGAAGAAGAAATCAGTCTAACGGGAGCCGCTACTTTTTGTTTTTGAAGCGGTTCCCATTCGTGTTCGAAGATTTGCCCATCCTTCGTAATCCGCAAACGTCCGCTCATCATCGCAATGCCTTCTTCCGTTTTGGGTTCCAGCTTCACTTTGATAGCTCCAGCGTCCTTTCCTTCACTCTCAGGGTAAACCTGAATTTCCTGAGCCTTGCCTGCATCATTGATTGCCCAAACGGATGCGGTATCCTTTGTATAACGGACAAAATATTCAGGCGCAAGCTCACGAATTCCTTCCAAACCAGCTATTGTTGCAAATGAAGTGAACGGTTCATTATTCTTCCGTTCTGCGTACAATACCTGACCATTTTTCGTCACAGCAAAAAACGTATAAAGATTGGCATAAAGCTTGGTCACATCCGCAGCCATTTTTGAATCTATTTGGAGGGTTTCCACTTTTTGTGGGCGCAGGTTCGTGATGACATATACCCCTCCGCGTTCGGCAGAATCAAAGCTGAATTCCACAGTCAGGAATTTATCATCCTCCGTACGCAACAAGAGATGCTCCTCCCCACCAACAAAATCCTTAATGCGAGAAGGCAACGCCAATGTTTGACAGCTGCTAAATTCACTGGTCCACAACTGGATTTGTCCGTTCTCATTCAAGGTAACCGGAGAATCCAGGATGCTATCCATTGTTTTTACTTTCGTAGGTCCTTTTACTTCATATGGCACTCGCTCCGCGCCAAAACCCCATACAGAACCATCCTTCCGAACGAAGTACGGTCGATCCAGCTCAGTTACTACCTGTTTTACATCACGTAATTCGCCCAATTCCGTCCAAGTGTCAAAGGTAACAGGGATTCGCCCCAACTGTCCTGTCATATTGCTGCCAAATGAATACACGTTTCCTTTTTTATCGAGAGCAATCACATGGTCGGTGCCCGCTTTTACGTCCGTAATATCAGAAAGACCCGTTATTTTAACTGGCTCCTCGAGCTCATTTTCCAGATTCGCACCGAGCATTCCTAGTGTATTATGTCCCCAGCCCCAAACAGTTCCGTCCACTTTTACGATTAGGTACATTCCTTCTCCGCCAACTGCCATACGCATGGCACCATCTGCATGAGCAGCACGCACTACTTTTTCATTTTCTTTTGTATTGTAGCTGTACACCTCGCCCTTATCTGTTTGGATCAGGGCGCGATCCGTGTAATCGACGGCTACCTGTTTGACTTTCCCTGGGATATCCATTACCTGTAGATTTTCAGTGTTCAGCTCTCCGGATTTGCCATCGAGATAAAGAAGCTTCCCTTCATCATCTACTAGAAACAAGGAAAAGGCAGAGCTATACATGTCACGGATATTCGAGAGCTTCGTCACCTTTTCCGCTGCTTTCGCTCCTTTTTCCCATTTCAGTACAGTACCGTCTTCTTTCAGTAAAAAAAGTACGCCTTCATGAAGATCGAGCTGCTGAATGTTCTTGATTTTATCCAAACCGGCCAGTTTTTCTGGTGCTTTCTTCTCATCAATCTGCCATACTTCACCAGCGCTCGTTAGGACATAATCCGTCATGACTTGCTTGGCATCCTTGATCCCGGCTAGCTTGTGCGGTTCATACTTCTTGTCAGATTGAAAGCCCCACTTCCACACTTGCCCATCCTCGGTGAAGGCGTAAGAAATGCCTGGCCTCCACCCATAGCCTGCTTCATCAAAAATGACGCCTGTTGCAATGGCAGTAATCCCTTCCAGTACCGGCTTATTCTCCAAAGGTTTCCAAGACTTCATCGTTGTATTCGATAGATCTGCTTTTGCATCATCTTGACTGCAAGCCTGAAGCTTCACCTCGGTATTGCCCGTCGTGCTAACCGTTGCTTCAACCTTTTGGGAAGCTGCCTTCGCAGGGGATGCAGCAACAACGCCCCCTGTCGTCAATAGGGACAGTACCGCGGTATAGCTCAACACTGCTACCCATTTCTCTCTTTGTACCATCATGAGTCTCCTCGCCATCGTCAAATGTAAACAAATGTAAGACGCTGGAAACTCGAATTGCGTTACTGTTAT
Organism: Brevibacillus sp. HB2.2; assembly: GCF_013284275.1. Classification (NCBI taxonomy): domain Bacteria; kingdom Bacillati; phylum Bacillota; class Bacilli; order Caryophanales; family Paenibacillaceae; genus Brevibacillus; species Brevibacillus sp. HB2.2. Next base: position 75,001 of record NZ_JABSUV010000025.1, on the reverse strand, counting down.
TTAGCGTCCTTTGATGCAAAGTGGCTTCGTGATCCCTACTTCTGTAGCAATTGCAACCGGATACAAAAAAAGAGCTCTACCATAGATTCGGCAAAGCTCCGCTGTTCATTCAGTCTTGTTTTTCACTCGGGTCATCAGTAAGGCTTGGACGGGCGAGACTTCTGTTCAGCTTCCTTGACAGCCGCTCCAGGATTCGTCGCTCCCATCGGTCCGCCCATTTCTTTGTGATTTCCGCCATTGCCCTGTGCAACTCCAGCTTTCAAACGTTGACCGTACTCTTCGTTACATTGGGAGAAGTAACCAAGCATTTTCTCTTGAATGCGAGGGTCACAGGAGAGGAGTGCATCCGTCAGATTGGCAATGAGGTCTTCTCTTTCCCAGTCTTCCAAGAGGCGGTATCGTTCTCCCGCCTGTTTGAAATCGTTGGTGCGATCAATTTTTTGACGAACGACCTTCCCTTCCACTTCTGGCTGATGATCAGGAGCTGCTTGCTTGGCTTCCTGCAATCCGCCAATCGTTGATGGCTCATAGTTAATATGCCGCTGCGTCCGATCGACTCGATACAGCATTTGACCGCCTTCCTGATTGGTAGCGACATGCTTTTTGGGAGCGTTGACCGGAAGCTGCAAATAGTTGGCGCCAACCCGATACCGTTGCGTATCGGAGTAAGAAAAGGTCCTTCCTTGCAGTAGCTTGTCATCAGAGAAATCAAGTCCATCCACTAAAACACCTGTCCCAAATGCTACTTGCTCGACTTCAGCAAAATAGTTATCCGGGTTTTTGTTCAATACCATTTTGCCCACCGGAAGAAACGGAAACTGATCTTCAGGCCATATTTTCGTTGGATCGAGCGGATCAAAATCGAGTTCTGGATGATCGTCATCACTCATGATCTGGACGCACATTTCCCACTCCGGATATTCTCCTCGCTCAATCGCTTCATACAAGTCCTGCGTGGCATGATTGAAGTTTTTCCCTTGGATCTCTTCCGCCTGTTTTTGTGTCAAATTCTTAATTCCTTGCGCTAACGGCTGCCAATGGTATTTGACCAGGACCGCTTTTCCTTCATGGTTTACCCACTTGTACGTGTTTACGCCAGAGCCTTGCATTTGTCGATAGTTCGCTGGTATTCCCCACGGGGAGAACAAAAACGTAATCATATGCATGGCCTCAGGCGTGTTCGAGATGAAGTCAAAGATCCGTTCCACGTCTTGAATGTTTGTGACAGGATCAGGCTTGAACGCATGGACAAGATCAGGAAACTTCATGGCATCCCGAATGAAAAAAACTTTGAGGTTATTGCCTACCAGATCCCAGTTCCCGTCCTCCGTATAAAACTTCACCGCGAACCCACGTGGATCTCGCAATGTTTCGGGCGAATGTGTCCCATGATTAACCGTAGAAAACCGCACAAACACAGGCGTTTTTTTCCCACGCTCCGAAAACAGCTTTGCTCTCGTGTACGTAGAAATCGACTCACCACCTACGGTTCCATACGCTTCGAAATAGCCATGTGCTCCTGCGCCTCGACTATGCACGACACGCTCAGGTGTTTTCTCCCGATCAAAATGTGTGATTTTTTCAAGAAAATCGTAATTCTCCAGAACGGTTGGCCCGCGATTTCCAACTGTCCGCAAGTTCTGGTTGTCTGTGATCGGATGGCCTTGACGATTCGTCAGGATATTATCTTCTGCCTGGTTGATGGACTTGCTCTTTTCATCCATATGAATCCTCCCTGTCCAGTTTTTCTCATGTGTGGTTCATAACCATGGTTACCGAATGAGGGATTCTTTATGCGAAAAGACTAAATCGCTTCGTACGCAAAATCATCGTTAAGTACTGGAACTGCGCCACTCTGATTCCACTGCGCTGCAAGTTCGACATCTTCCGGGTACCCCATGCTGATCAGTTCTTGGCCAGAAGCACATTTCTGCAAGTAAGCAGGAAGATGATCTTGAGCCGATCGAAAGGCTGCCACTGCTATTTCGGCCTCTGGTGACAATCGATGCCCCTCCAATTCATGAAGCAGCGCACCTGCCGCAATCATATCTTCAATAGCAGGACGCAATGCTCCATTTCCCCACCGTTCACCGCAAGCAATGACGGTTACGGTTCCATTCTGCTGCTGTATGTATCTGGCCACAGATGGCGCGTTTCGCAAGCACGCAGCGATTACCTTCGCACCTGTTTTCTTCGCCAACACGGTACAGGTCGATCCGTTTGGCGAGGGTAATACGATTTTACTTCCCATTGGAACCGCTTTCAAACAGGCAGGTGAAAGGGAGATTGGTTCTCCGCGTTTTCCAGCGAGCAACGCTGCTTTTTGTTTGGCGAATGCTACGGTTGACTCATCCTTTACCTGATAAGGATAGACGATACCTCTTCGTCCCGTTACGATATCGACACACGTGCTGAAGGAGAGCACATCGATAATGACGATCATATCCGATGCTGCCCCGACCTGTTCTACCCCTTCGTATCCCCAATCAAATCGAGCTGTATAGTCAAGTTGTTTGCATACAGTTCTATCTCCCAAACCCTCCACCATCCTCTATCAAAAATAGGTACTCGTCCCCTTACGTTCGCCGTTACGAATTAAGACAAGAAGCAATATCGTATTATTGTCCCACTAGATTACACAAGAATGGAGTGAACATGGATGTCTGAAATCGAATACGACGACGATCAAGGTAATTCGGAAAAAAGAAATCACAAACGCCCAAGAAGAAATACTGTGAGAACGACCGGTATTTTGCAAAACAACCTCGCCCGTGCTCTCACCGCTCACCTCGACCTGGTAAATCTGAACACAGAACCGGTTGAAGTACGTGTGCAAGTATTAAACTGGGGTAACGCAGTTACGCAAACGAATCCAGTTAGCACCTTGCTTGACATCACGCAATTTATCCCTGCGAATACTCGAACTGCTTTCAATGCGCTGATCCCCGCTTCTTTCCACTATGAAGTCCGCCTTACCGTAGCAGAAAACAACAGAAATGTCCTTCTCACCACTTATGGCCGTACTACTATCGGCGGCGGTCAAGTTGTTGGTCTTACCGTTCTTGACAGTCAATTCCAAACTGTCGAAATCGAAACTTGTATTTAACTATCTTGCAGGAAGAAAATGAGGAATTATGGTGGGACGCCATAGTTCCTTTTTTTATCCATTCGCATGCAGGAAAAGGCGCTTGGGACGATCACAACGCCTTTTTGCTTCTACGACCACGACAAAAAAAGAAACTGCCCTCGAAAGGACAGTTTCTTTGAAAAGGAGACTTACAGTTTTACTACGTTCTCAGCTTGTGGGCCACGGTTGCCTTGAACGATGTTGAATTGAACTTTTTGACCTTCGTCCAAAGTTTTGAAACCGTCACCTTGGATTGCGCTGAAGTGTACGAATACATCGTCTCCGCCTTCTACTTGAATGAAACCGAAACCTTTTTCTGCGTTAAACCATTTTACTGTTCCGTTCGTTTGCATCTAAAAAACCTCCAAAAATTCAATTTGAATATGCTAGTCATATTTACCGAAGCAAATAAAGCTCACATATCATGAAGAAATACCAGATCATGTGCGATGATACGCCTTCATGATATGTGAATTTTACTTATTCAGCAAATATGCGAATGTCATAGGACGGAACTGCAAAATAAAAAACTAAACCTTTTGAAAACCTAAAACAATGAAAGCCCTTCCTCTCTTCCATCCTTGCGGCTCCGATGACCGCGCCAGTGTGAATCGGGGATTCAAAAATGTTATCCATCAGCATACAAACACCTCGATGAATGATTAGGTATCAATTTTTCAAGTAGCAACCTCATTCTACCATGGTTGTCCAAAAAAAGCAACCGTTCACCCTTATTCTGGACGAAGCGGGACTCTGATACAATAGGATTGGGAGGGATTACATTGCAAAATCATATTTTGACAACCATTCAATTATCCGAAATGCTTGAAAAGAAAGTGCCCGTACTTTTATTGGACGTACGCGACGCCGAGAAATTTGTTTCCGGCAGCCTCGTTCACGAAAACGCATCGACGCAAAACGTCCCCTATCTTCTTATGAAAGAACAGGACAAGCCGCTTGATGAAGAAACCGAAAAACTCGCGCAAAATGTGCAAATCGTTACCTTATGTACAACAGGTAACAAAGCTCAAAAAGCTGCGGCTCTCCTTCGTGAGCATGGTTTCCATGCAAATGCATTGGAAGGCGGCTTAACTGCCTGGAAGGAACAATTAAACGAAACGAAATGAGCCTAATTTATCAACGATTCAAGCTATTTGCCATATATTACTCCTTTATTTCGATTGGGATTGTCTGATATCGTTGTTCATGCCAAACGAAATAAGCCGAGACTTCCTCTTTGAAAAGGAAGTGCGGGGGACTTTTTTGTGGATGAGCTATTCCACATTGGGGTGAATCGCCGAACTGGCGTAGGGTTGTTTCCTCAATCCGAATCCGACAACTAACCTCGTAGGCAAAAAAAAGGAGAGATTTGTTTTATGAAACGTTTTGGTTCTGTTACAATCGCGATGACTCTTGGTCTGGGCTTGGCTTTGACAGGGTTTGCTTCTTCTGCTTCCGCAGCATCTAACTGCCCATTGAAGAACGGACAATTCCAATTCAATGTGGGTCAAAATATGGGACAATTCCAAAAAGCACCAAATGCTCAACAGTTCTTTAACTTTTTCCAAAAGCAAGGCTTTGTTCCTGGCCAGCCACAAGCAGTACAGCTGATGCAACCTGTTAAGCAAGGACAAGCTACACCTGTACAACAACCATGCCCGTATCAACCAGGATCTTTCCAACAAGCACCCGTACAACAAGCGCCAGTACAACAAACACCAGCACAACCAGTACAAACAGCACCAGCACAACCTACCAATAATGTCACTGAGCCTGCCGCTCCAGTAAATCAAGCGGATCAAGCTAAGACGGGGGATTTTGCGAAACAAGTCGCGGATTTGGTAAACCAAGAACGTGCAAAAGCAGGTCTCAAGCCTGTTCAAATGGATGCAACACTGTCCAAAGTAGCTTTGGCTAAAGCACAAGATATGTCTGCTAACAACTATTTTGACCACAACAGCCCAACGTACGGTTCCCCATTTGACATGATGAAGCAGTATGGCATTCAATACTCGACTGCAGGTGAGAATATCGCCATGGGTCAACAGAGTCCGCAAGAAGTCATGCAACAATGGATGAACAGTGAAGGCCACCGCCAAAACATTATGAACCCTGACTTCACAAAAATTGGTGTAGGCTTCACAAATGGCTACTGGGTACAAGAATTTATCGGGTAACACGCTTTGCACGAAACGAAAAGCCGGTGTCTCTTAATCGAGACCCGGCTTTTTCGTGTAGACATTAATCCGGCTGTGTTTCAGAAGCCTGTTTTTTGGGGGTACAGCAGCTTTCCTGCTCATCTAGCAAAGCAACGTCCTTTTGATTCATTTCTTGCTTGGTTGGGTAAGCAGATACTTGCTGCAGCTCGGCATTGACATCAGACGATTGTTTCATCCGTATGGCCCCCTCGCCGTTTTTGGTGGTACATCCCTAGTATGCACGCGGCTCTAAACGACTCATTCCTAAGGAACACTGGAAGCACATGCAAATGAACCTATCTGCTAATAATATGTTCAAGGTCTTTTAAAGCAGCCGCTGCTGCCGCAACAGGATCTGATTTTCCTCCAACGACCAATAAATCCCCCATGACATCTGTTTCTACCCGGATGGCTTTTGTCGTACCTGATACGGATGCAAACGGATGGGTAATATCCACCGCACACAGCTCAACTGCTACAGAAACCGTACCATTCGCTTCCTTTTGAATCGTTCCGATCAGCTTGGGAATCTTCGTATGCTTTTTCCACGTCTCGATTTGTAACGAGGTTATTTCGCGAATACTTGCGCGTTCGATATCGGTTAGATTTACTTGCCCGCCAAAAGCAGCGTTTGCCAGGATCGTGAGCTTCGAAGCTGTATCCCAACCATCGATATCGTAGGAGGGATCCGGTTCGGCAATCCCCATCTTCTGAGCGAGCTCGACTGCTGCTGTACAGGTGAGCCCCTCTTCCATCATTTTTGTGAGCACGAAGTTCGTCGTTCCCGTAAAAATACCTTCGACTCGTTTTACTTCACAGCCTGCCAAGTTATACTGCAAAAGATCGATCGTCGGCAGAGCTGCTGCTGTTGCCCCACTAATTTTCAACGCGGTACCATGTTTTTTGGCAAGAGCGGCCAAACCAGCATAATCAACAACAAGCGCACCTTTTGAAATCGCGATCGCATGCATGGCATTCTCCAATGCATACCGAATATAAGTCAGACCAGGTCCCCCCTCTTTTTCAGATGGACCTGCCTCGATGAGTACGTCTGCTTGAACTGATTTGATAAATTCCAACGCGTTCCAAGATGCGTTCCCTGCTTGTTTTGTATGAGCATAGTCTGCCCATTTCCCTGAATCGATTCCGTTCTCATCATAGAGGCCGGAAGTTGAACGAACGATTCCCACGAGTCTGACATCCGCTTCATATAGCTCGCGGTACCGCTCCCGTCGCTGTTCCACCAGTCTGGCTACCTGCTGTCCTACTGTTCCGAAGCCTGTCACCATAATATTCCAACGTTTCATGAGTCAATCTCCTTGCTATTTATGCTCCGTTTATTTCCACCATTTTTTTCTATTTTTATCTTGTATCCGGTGTAAATCCTTGCGATTCAATTTCTTTCCTGTTTTTGCCGAGTAGAGCTCTTCCGTATGATCAATAAACAATATTCCTTCCAAATGGTCCATCTCGTGCTGAATACACCGAGCAAGGAAATCTTCGGCTTCGATTGTCTTTGTTTCTCCTTGGCGGTTCAGCGTCTGGACTTTGACATAATTCGCCCGACGAACGATTCCGAAAACACCTGGTATCGAAAGACAAGCTTCTTGCCCTACCTGCTCACCTGATTTTTCCATCAACACCGGATTGATTAGTTCAATCAAGCCGCTGCCGCAATCCATGACAACCAAACGCTTCGGGATACCAATCTGGATCGCAGACAAGCCTGCTCGACCTTTCGCAGCGTAAATGGTTTGGGCCATATCATCCAATATCTTTTCAACCTGCGGAGTAATGGATTGTACTCTTTTTGACGTTTCACGCAAGATAGGGTCCCCCAGGCGAACGATCATGCGTTCAGCCATTTCATTCTCCCTCCCGCATTACTCTGTTTTCGATTTCAAGGTAGCAAATCAGGTCCTCGCTGTCAAAAAGAACCTCGCAAAATCTGAAATATCCCTTTAGGCAAGGGTGACAAATGCATGTAGATACGCTATCTTTATTGGTAAAGATAGATGTTTGTATATGAAAAGGGAGGCTACCATGCATTCATTGGCATCAACGCTGAACGAAACCATCCAACGAGAAAACCCGCACGTGTATGAAATGCTGTCCGATATCGCCAAGCTGATCTATTTCCCAAAAGAGGGGATTCTCAGCCAATCGGCAGAAGCGAAAGCAAAAGCGAAAAAGTACAACGCAACCATCGGGATTGCACTGGAAAACGGTCAACCGATGCACCTTAAGGTCATCCAAGATAACCTGTCAGCTTACCAGCCAAAAGACATTTACGAGTATGCGCCCCCAGCTGGAAAGCCTGAGCTGCGTGCAGCATGGCGTAAAAAAATGATCGAGGAACAGCCTTCACTGGCTAATCATACGTTCAGTAATCCTATCGTTACAAACGCTTTGACGCATGGCCTGAGCATCGTGTCGGACCTGTTCGCTGACAGCGGCGACAGTGTCATCATCCCGGACAAAAACTGGGAAAACTACGAGCTTACTTTTTCGATCCGCCGTGGTGCGGAAATGGTCTATTACCCATTATATAACGACGAGATGAAATTTAATGCTGCTGCTTTGCGCGATGCCATTCTCGCACAAAAAGACAAAGGCAAAGCCATCGTCGTACTCAACTTCCCGAATAACCCAACAGGCTATACACCAGGCCCAGAGGAAGGAAAACAAATCATCGCTGCGCTCAAAGAAGGCGCAGAGGCTGGAATCAACATTGTTGCGGTCACAGATGACGCGTACTTCGGCTTGTTCTTCGAAGATTCGATGCACGAATCTCTCTTCGCTGGCCTGTGCGATGTTCACCCTCGCATTCTGCCTGTAAAAGTAGATGGAGCTACCAAAGAGGATTACGTATGGGGCTTCCGCGTTGGCTTCATTACGTATGCATCCCCGTCCAGCGACTTGCTCAGCGCTTTGGAGCAGAAGACAATGGGAATCATCCGCGCGACTCTTTCCAGCGGATCACATCCTTCCCAAACGTTTGTCCTGCAAGCAATCACCGCACCGGAGTACAAAGCACAGAAGCAGGAGAAATTTGATATCATGAAAGGCCGCGCCAACCGCACCAAGGAAGTGCTCGACAGCGGTAAATACGATGATGTGTGGACCTACTATCCATTCAACTCTGGCTACTTCATGTGCCTCAAGCTAAAGACTGTCGAAGCAGAAACATTACGCCAGCACTTGCTGGAACAGTATGGCGTGGGTACGATCGCTCTCGGTCAAACCGATTTGCGCATTGCCTTCTCTTGCATTGAAGAAGAAAACATTGCGGACTTGTTCGAATTAGTCTACAGCGGTGTGAAAGATTTGGAAAATGCATTGACCAAATAACAAGCTCTCTTGCAAAAGCGTCTTGACCTCGTGTCAGGGCGCTTTCGTTTTCCTTTATAAAAAAGACCCGGATACCCACGAAATAAAAATGCGAGGGTTTCCGAGACCTTATCATCAAGCTATTTCCATTCGCTTTCCATCGACGAACGTATACGACGAGGCTGCTGTGTACCGATAAAAATGGAGGCAAGCACTAGGATCATCCCCACCCCATGCAACCAAGTAAATGCTTCATTCAAGAAAAAGACAGCCACGAGAGCAGCACTTATCGGCATCATTCCGGTGAACAAGCCCGCTTTGGATGCCTCCACCTTCTCCACCCCTTTGTACCAGAGAAAGAAGGATAAGACACTGGCCGTAAACGCATAGTACACAAGAAGCCACCAGACATTTGCAGGTACGGCACTCCAATCAAACCGCAAGCTTTCCCAGATCGCAAACGGAAGAAACAAGACAAAGCTGATGACATTAATCGCAGCCGTCATTTGAAAAGGCGTTATTTTCCCAGACAGTCTTTTGGCGAAAATCGTGAAAAGCGCTTCGCTGACGACTGCAAAAAATACGAACAAATTGCCAAGCATGCTTACCCAGTTTTGCTCCACTCCGCTTCCTGTGAACGTAATGAAGCCGATGCCGCCTACGGAAAGACTGATCGCCACTAAGCTATTGGCGTGTAATTTTTCTTTGAGAATCCAGAACGAAAACAAAGCGATGCAGGCAGGTACTGTACTCGTAATGATACCCGCGGCAGTAGCAGTCGTCCACTGAACGCCGTACAGCATGCAAATACTAAACAGAAACACGCCGAAAAACGACTGCCAGAATAGCACCTTACCTTCCTCACGGCTCCAAGACGTTTTCCATTCTCCACGCATAGCGAGCAACGGCAATAGGATGACGATCGCTAGCAAAAAGCGCAGCTCCGAAAACAAAAACACGGGAACATGGGAAACAATTTCTTTCCCGATGGAGATGTTGCTTCCAACCAAGGCCATAGCCATGGCTAACTGTATGTAAGCGAACAGCATGACGACCCGCTTCCCCCTTCAACCTCCTACCATTCTCTGCATCTGGCCAAACTGCCTGCGATTATCCTGCGTTTTGCCATTCTTTTTGAGAGGACGGAACCTTTTTTGTCTTTTTCTCGGTTGCTCCCACTAGCCAGGAACCAAACGGCAGTTTTCCCAGCCCATATGATAGGGCAAAAGAAAGAATAGAGCACAAGACGAATGCGACCACACTCCCCCACACGCCCGTGTGAAAAAGCTGGAGCTCGCGCAAAAGCTTCATCAAGTACGTTAAGATCAGCGCATGAATCAAATAAGCTCCATACGAATATTTCCCAACGAGTCCTAGCCAATGTGTCCATTTGGACTGCTTTTTGCTCATCCATAGGCAGAGCGCGTACACAGCCAGTAAGCAAGCCATCGTATAGAGGAACATGGACGGCTTCAAGGATGTCGCTACGTTTAAATTGATCTTGCCTTGCCCTGAATCGCGGAAAAGCTCATAGCCAATGACTGCGTACAGGACACCAACCGAAATGATGATCCATTGCCAGTATCTTTTCAGCATGGCACGAAATGCAGGCAACGTGAAGGCGACCAAGCCACCGAACAAAAAGTAATAGAAATAATAGAACGCATTTCGATCGCGGTATTTGATGAAATACGTATCAAGCCAATTCATATCGAATCGGAAGCCGTGCGCCGGGATGTACCGTGCTGAAAACCACATGAGGCCCCCATAGATCAATCCGGTGACACCAAGAGCGAGAACAAGACGGAAGCGGCTTGTCACGAATCTGCGGAAAAGTTCAAATACTCTTTGCCAAAATGGATACAAAAGATAGAACTGAAAAATCATCACGACGAACCACAGATGATACGAGGATGTCCCTGTCAGGAAGTTTTTGCTTACATTCCAAATGAACGCTGCTCCCTCACCCAGGGGCTTCTCCATCAAGTAAAGATAAACCGCCGACCATATTCCATACGGAACCAAAATCTCGGATATCCGTTTACGTGTGAAGGAAATATAGTTCACTTTTTCGGAGTAGTTGTAAAACAATACAAGACCCGTGATGAAAATAAATGCTGGAACCGCGAATTTTAGCAAATGAAACAACATTCCGTAGATGATCGACACCTGCTCTGTCAATCCCGACTCACGGATGTATACACCAATGACATGCTGATAAACCACAGCCAAGAATGCAAAGGCCCGGATCAGATCCAACTCACCAATTCGTTCTTTTCGAGCCATAACCAAATACCAGATCCTTCCTCTTTTACGAAAAAAAGTACTCTTCCCATCTTACCGACCAAAAGTCAGTCTGACAAGTCTCAAATCGAATAAGACTGATACCGTTAGGAGCAGTATCAGTCACCACTATCCACCTTGATCTGAAGATAAATCCGCTAGGCTGCGAATCGGCCAAATCAGGCTTTGTACCCCGCGTGAATACAATGCTAGATGCGGAGTATCCGTGAGTGAGATCGACAGATTTTCGGTCATCGCGTTTTCACGAATATGAAAGGCTGTCTCCTGTAGCTGCCACGGCTCGTGTACTACATCCGCAAACATCAGTTGCTTCGTTCTGTTACACCTGCAAAAGAGCGTGTATCGCTCTGTGAGCCAATGCACCAGCGTTCCCTCTTTGGCGAAAAATTTGTCACTGAGAGGCTGGTAGCTGCCTTTGAACGAAGGAGACTGAGATAGACCAGATAAGCGTCGGGAGGTGAAATCAATCCGATCCGCTTGGCGATGAAAAGCCATTTGGGCCCGATAATACGGCAGTCGGTACCAAAATTTCGCAATCTTAATCACGAGGGGATTCGACGTATCCAGCGAAAGAAAATACACGCCCGTCTTCCCTTTCGCCTTCACATACGTCCGCACATTAATTTCAGGGAAAGTCGTCGTGAATGGTACAGAGGGCATTCGCCGCAGACGCACGCCGCTCAGCAAAAACGGGATAATACTAATCCATGCCTTGCCCTCGTAAGTATCGAGCTCAAGCCCTGCTGGAATCAGCGTTTTGATAGACGCCGGGGAAATTGCCCAATGTAAAAAAAGAAGATGTTCCCACGTCTGCGTCATGGTCCATCCATTATACTGGGCAGGTGACTTGATTTGGATGATCCTCTGTTCGATACGAATCCCTCCCATTCGTACGTCGATCAAGTGATTTTAACTGGAAGAGGATGAATGATAGGCAAGGGGTACTTTCGTCACTTTGCTCGTCATCTCATCGAGTGAGACGAGATCCGCAGCGGTCACTTCACAAAGTGACGTTTTCCCCAGCGCGAGAATGGCAATTTCCATCTCATCCACAAACGAAAGAAAAAAGTTCGTCAAGTATTTCGCGGCTGAATCGGGGTCGAATTTGTTTTTCAAGCTCCCTGGATAGGTGATCAGCTCTGTCGGTGGTTCCCATGGTATTGCTTTTGTCACCTGATCATGAGTCATCGCCCACAAAAGAGCCGTCCCCATAAAGATGCCGTCTGCTCCCAAAGCAATCGCTTTCAAACACTCCCCCGGGGTATTATATCCGCCCCCAGACAATAAGGTAATTCGTTCTTTCACACCTTTTTTCTCTAAATAGCGCACGGCGCGGGTCAGCGCATAAATCGTTGGCAAACCGAAATCATCCTCCAGAATTGGAGGTCCTCCTTTTGTCCCCGCTTGTCCGCCATCAATACTGATAAAATCTACACCGGCTTGGATGACAATCTCCAGGTCTTTTTCAAGAATGGCACTGGCGCAGATTTTGACGCCAATCGGGACGCCGTCTGTTATGGTGCGCAGCTTGTCTACGAGCTGCTTGAGATCTTCCGGCTTCTGTACTTCCGGATGCCGCGAAGGAATGACGATCATTTCTTCGTCCTGAACCCCCATGATTTTAGCAGCTCTTCCCTGAATATATTCAGCGGGGATAAAGCTCGCGGAAGCTGCAGTCGCCCCCTGTCCAAAATGGATTTCGATGGCGTCCGCCTGTCGCAAAATCTCCGGTTCCTTTGCCCACTTTCCCGAGTTGTATTGGAGAATCAGATGTTTGGCGAATTTCCTTTCTTCCGGCAGTAACGGACCTTCCCCCGTATTCGTCAAACTCCCCACGGCGGCCGTTCCTTTTGCAATCGCGATTTTCACATCCTCACTTACACCGATACCGTAACCCATCGCCCCTGCCATGATCGGAATGTCCAAGGTTAACGGCTTTTTTGCCATGGGTCCAATCGTGATTTGCATATCCACTTCTATATCCTCACTCGCAGGCATCATAGCCAGCTGGGCAGGAGAAAATATCAAGCTATCGAAGTTCAAGAACTTGCGTGGACTTCCGAAAGGACGTTCGATGGCTTGTCCAGTAGCTGCTCGCAAGCTGTTCTCCAGAACATAGCGAGGACTGACTTTAGTCATTGCAGAGACCATCTCGAAAATATTTTCCGGATAGCGGTCTGACATAAGGCGCTTCATGAACTTGGCGAGTAACCACTGTGTAAGAGGACGAAAAAGACAGATCAAAAGCAGTCCCACCACGATGAGAGCTACCATCGATCCTACAAAGGAGCCGATCAAAAACGGAATCCAGTTGCCAGCCATCCTCTTTCTCCTTCCTACTTTTCAGAGCGCTGCTGCTTGTTACCCGGTTTGTGAGATAGGAAAATTTTGCCCCAACTCTTCCACTTTTATCCGATGCTCTACCCTCACGCTGAAGGAACAAAAAAACGTCCCCCTTAACTGGACGTTTTCGAGAGAAGCCCTCCTTTTCGTTTCATTGGCACAAATTTGCCGTATGTCAAACAACGCCAAAGCCATTCTGCCGGACCAAACTGATAATTGGCGAGCCACCAGCGACTAGCCAAGATTTGCGCAGAGAAGATCACCAAGCTCAACACCAATCCGAGAGCCAACCCAGACGTTCCATACAAATGTCCAACACGTACAACCAATATGACGATGATGGTTTGGCTCAAATAGTTGCTTAATGCCATTCTGCCAACCGGTTCCAAATGTTTCAGTATGCGCTGTCCGCTCTCTTTCCGATAAAGAAGCAGCAGTGACGTGATGTAAAAAGCGCACAGACTAAGACCGCTCCAGGTGACAAAAGTCTGAACGGCGACGGAGATCGAAGCAGGAAATTTTACGATGCCAAATTGAACAAGCGGAATCATCGGTACAAGCACAACACTCAAGCTCAGCGCCAGCCACCATACGCGGCGAATGGCTGGAATAAATTCGTCCGTCCTCGTAAATACTCCCCGCTTGGCTGCCAAGAATCCGAATAAAAAGAGAGGAAATACCGATAGGATGACAAAAAACTCAAAGGGAAGAACTACCGGAATTTCGTAACCAAGCCGGAATTGCAACCTCTCGATAATCGACCCAGTCGTATACGTATTGATTGCCTTTTGAATGTGGGATGACTGATCAGGCATAGAACCCAAGTCCTCGGGAACAGCCAGAATCAGAGCAGACAGGGTCTGCATACCAATCAAGAGCGTCCACGCCCATCTTTTGATTGTCTTTTCTTGCCTGTGGTAAAACAGCAACAGGAGAAAACCAGCTAGGGCATACGTATGAAGAATGTCTCCATACCAAAGGAAAACGAGATGGGCCATACCGAGAATCAGCAGAACGGCTAATCTGCGAGTAAATAGACTCCGATAAGGCAACTGCTTGCTCTCGGCACGGTGCATAAACAGAAAAAAGCCTACCCCAAACAAAAACGAAAAGATGGTGTAAAACTTCGCTTGTACAAACATATTAAACAAAAGCCGTATCCAACCATCTATTTCCGAATGCGTATTGACCATCCCTGCATCTGGTAAGAACATGATGGGAAACAAAAATGACGGCATATTCACTAGCAAGATCCCCAAGAGGGCAAAGCCTCGAATCCCATCTAGCTGCCGGATTCGCTCACCTTCCTCAACAGGTGCTACTTTCACGTCAATGAACCTCCTTAAAAACTCCTAATATTTAACACTTTTAATACGAATGAATCTTGAAAAAAGTAACAAAATGCTTCTTACACAACAAAAGAGCTTCGCAAAAACGAAGCCCTCTCTTTCGTGCTGCCTTATTTGGATGGGGAGGTTGTTGTTCCTGTTCCTGTGCGGTCTGTCCTTTTCCGAAAGTCGAGCAAAACTCCGACAAAGCCTGCAAATATTGCTGGCATGATCCAACCGGCGCCTTCCTTATAGAACGGGAGGACACCCAAGATAACGTTCCAGCTCTGATGAAAAAACGTAAGATTCATCAAATCCACGACACCAAAAACCGTCACAACGGCGACAGTCGTCATATACACAGACGAATGCGCAGGTATCCACCGCTCAAGCAACGCCAACAAAATGAGTACGATAGCAATCGGGTAAATGGCCCCCAAGATCGGGACAGATACACTTAAAATCTCCGATAGACCCAAGTTTGCGACACCCATGCTCAGAACACAGAGAATAATCGCCCATGCTCTGTAGGATAAGCCTTTGAATCGTCCATGAAAGTATTGACTGCAAGAAGTTACGAGTCCAATGGATACACAAAGACAGGCAACAGTAAAAATGACACCAAGAATCAGCGTACCGCTTGTCCCAAATAGCTGCCTCATGATTGCTGTCAGGAGCAGTCCGCCATTCTCCGGCCGTCCTAAAGACGCACCGGATGAACCAAGCAATCCCAAAATGACATAGATGAATGTCAGCAACATACCTGCTCCAATGCCTGCCTTGATCATATTCGCAGACAGTTGCTTTTTGTCCTCAATTCCCTTGCTACGCAGTGTATTGGCGATCACGATCCCAAATACGAGTGCAGCCAAAGCATCCATCGTTAAATACCCGTCCAGAAAACCTTGCACAACGGGATTGGTGGCATATTTTCCTGCTGGTACCCCCGTTGGACCAAGTGGTGTGAATAAGCTCTTAACGTAGATCAACGCAATCATAGTCAACAGTGTAGGCGTCAGTATTTTCCCAAAGCGATCAATCAATTTGGAAGGAGTCAGACTGAACCAAAAGACAATGCCAAAAAATACGAGCGTATAGAGGAAAAGACTCCAGGGGGAATCCACGGCTTGCGCCGGCAAAAATGGCGCCATTCCCATCTCGTACGCGAGACTACCTGCACGCGGGATAGCAAGTGCGGGTCCAATCGATACATAAATCAAAATAGGAAAAATAAGAGCAAAGCTTGGATGAACACGACTTGTCAATTGGTAAAAGCTCCCTGCTTTTGCGATGGCAATCACACCAAGAATGGGAAGACCAACAGCAGATAATACAAAGCCTGCAATCGACAGCCAAACAAGGGAACCAGCTTCTTGACCCAGATAGGGTGGAAAAATAAGGTTTCCTGCACCAAAAAACATCGAAAACAGCATAAAACTGACCAGCAGCATTTCTTTCTTAGACAAAGTTATCATCGATGTGTATATTACCTCCCATCTTATTGAGAGGCATTCTATCAATTTTTGCGCTCCTTCGCTAGTAGTAACACCATAGTTGTAATTGAAAGATTTTTCTCACTACCATTCGTTGAAAAAAACAGAGAAAACCACCTGTCCATCTCTTACCGTTTGAACCACATCGACAAGTGGTTTTCCTCTTATCGTTTTCGCATGGAAACAATTCGTTTGTAAAAGGTCTTATCCTCCAGCTTTTGAAAGAGAGCAAGTGAAGGTCGGAAGTTGGCCTCAATAATCCACGGTTTGCCATCCACATCAATCCCTAAGTCCAAGCCGATTTCCCGGAGTGTCGGATAGACCCTTCCCAATCGATTAGCTACTGCCGATGCTATCATGCGGATATCACGCAAGAGATGCGGGTCCGCTTTTATATTCGACAGCTTGATTGCCGTCTGGATGGGCAAAACTTTTCCACGGCTGCGAGCCACATTTGTCACGACAAAGCCCGGACCTGCAAGCTTTGCACACCACCCGGTTATGATCCAAGGCTCCTTATTGCTCCTGCGCTGGATCATGACACGCACATCAAAAGGCTTGCCCTTGATTTTCCCGAGTGGGATACGCGGCTGGAGCAGGTATGTTTTAGGTCGAAACAACGATTCCACGTATCGGATCGTCGCCTCCTTCCCCTCCACGAGACGCTGACGACTCCCACTATGGACCAAATACTTCTCTCCTCCTCGTGCCGTTACTTGAATAATCCCTGCCCCACCGCCGCCTCCCGAAGGCTTCAGCATCACGTGTGTAAACGCTTCTGCATACTCCCACAGCTCTTCAGGAGTGTATACGCGGGTTTTGGGCAAATACTCCAGCAAAAGTTCGTCTTTGACCATGTGTTTATGCTTGCCCCATTTTCCTACGTTTGGCGGTTTTATGGCAGTGTCTCTCCATTCTTTATCAGATGATGCTCCTCTATTTTCGTGATACGATTCTGTCCATCCACAAACACGACCTTGGGAACGAGCTGTTCCATCTCGGATTCATCGTACATGCCCATACTCAAAATGATGACGAGATCTCCCGGCGAGAATAAGTGGGCAGGTGGACCGTTCAGACAGATGACTCCGCTTCCCGATGCTCCGGGTAACGCGTATGTTTTCCAGCGCGTGGCATTACGCAAACTGGTTACTTGCACGATTTCATAAGGCTTGATATCTGCCGCATCCATGAGAGCAACGTCAATTGTGATACTCCCCACGTAATCCAGTTCGGCCTGCGTAACTGTCGCCCTGTGAATTTTGCCTTTGCACATGTGTCGTTGCATAGACGGTTCACTCCTTTCCAAACCGATGACATTAGTCTATGTGGGATGGATTGTCCATGAAACCACCTGCGAAAGGAAATCTGGTTAGGGCATATAACACGCTGCCTGCAAATCAACTCCATAGGTTCGGCATAATTGGCTCAGTTCTTTTGTCAGATTTAGATCGAAAGGAATACCGTTTTCCATGCGTTCTTGCTTTTTTCGGCTCTCGATCTCCCCAGGAATGAAAATTTCCGAGACACCTTCTTTCCTAGGTACACTTTTCACCTCACGAATGTAGGCATCCATCATGGCGCAAAAATCGGGGAGTGGCATAAATCGTTCAATATCCACTGTCAAGAATAGATGTCCTACGTTTTGTGGATCGTGCCAATTGTCATACAGGCTTTTTACATGTGGTCCCGTTGCTGCACCCGTTAGCAGCCCACACAATATATCGATGAACATCGCCAATCCGTATCCCTTTGCTCCCCCGATCGGCAAAAGTGAGCCTAGCAAGGCTTTTGTGGGATCAGTCGTTTCCTTCCCATTGGCATCAATGGCCCAATCTGCAGGAATGGATTCTCCTTTTTTAACGGCTAAGGCGATTTTTCCTCTGGCAGCGACACTTGTAGCCATATCTAGCAAAAAGGATGGCTCTTCTCCTGCCGGTATCCCCGCTGCAATCGGATTTGTTCCGAAAAAAGGGCGAATCCCACCTGTTGGCGCCATGGCTTCGGGGGCGTTGGAAAGGACAATGAGAATCTTTCCTTCCGTGATCGCTCGTTCTGCGTAGTACGAACAGGAGCCAAAGTGGTTGGAATGACGAACACCAACTAGCCCGATTCCCATCTGCCGCGACAATTTAATCGCTTCCTCCAATGCCGTAACCCCGACTACCGCACCCAAAAGGTTTTTTCCGTCTACCAGTGCTGTTGCTCTCTCTTGTTTCCATATCACAGGTTCATCATTCAATTCGATCAAGCCTGCTTCGATTCGTTGGATATAGATCGGCAGCCTCGCCAAACCATGGGATTCGATGCCGCGCAAATCAGCATGGATGAGGGATTCTGCGACAAGCCTTGCATGCTCATGTCTGGCACCTGCCTGTACAAGCACTTCTGTTACGACTTGCTCCAAACGCTTCCAATGAAAGAGTGCAGGGTGCATCTTCTCTTCTTCCCCTCCTTCACCGTTGTTCTGTACTTCGCCTGCTTCCTAATCTGAATATAGATATGTCGCCCGCTGATTGACCGCTACAGGCATTGACCCAGTTCAGGAGACGATACCAACAGAAAAAGGAGCACCCAGTAATTGGCACTCCTTTTCGTATATCTATTCGTAACTGGCTAGTATCGTAATAATCTGATCCTGCATCTTGGTAAACAGCTCTTCATCCTCGACATAGCCATTAAATAGAATCGAAACGATGAGCTTCTCCCCGCCTTTTGTCGTGATATAGCCTGACAGTGTGTTTACACCCGTCATCGAACCTGTCTTCGCGTGAAGATTATTTGCGGCAAGTGTGTCCTTCAAGCGGTTTTTCAGTGTACCATCTATTCCCGCTATGGGCAAAGATTCATCATAAGCGGCAAACGTCGATTCTTTGGTCATCCCTTCAAGTAAGGATGCGATCTGCCGAGCAGAAATTAGATTGTAGCGGGTCAAACCAGATCCATCCATCATGTCGAAGGTGGTATTCCCGCCAAGTGAAGCTACGGCTTCCTGAACGACCTCTGCACCACTGGCTGCGCTCCCTTTGCCTTTCTTTGCCGCTCCGAGCGTCTTGAGGAGCATTTCTGCGTAGTAATTGTCACTTCGCTTGTTGAGGTACTGAACGATGTCCTTGAGCGGAAGTGACTCAAATTTTGTCCATTTCACTGCTGCTGGAGGAACTGGCTGGATGAGCACTTCGCTTTTTGGAGCAAACGCAATTCCTTGCTGCTGCAACGTTTCCTTCAGTACGGTACCCACGTACTTGGCTGGCTCCTCCACAGGAACTCGCTCGTAATCCCCTTCGTGATCAAGCGGGAGGTTCCCTGACAGTCTGATGGTATTTGTTCCACGGTCACGCAGGATTGCAAACGTATTTTCTTCCCCTTTTTGTACCGTCTTGGCTTCATTGATCACCTGCACATACGCTGTTTTGGGTAGCACATTGATGTCCACTGGTTTGCCAGCATCGTTAGCGGGCTTGAATTCAATCATGACCGTCCCTCGGTTTAATGCGAGAGCCCCTATGGTCGGGTTGTAATAGTAGCTCTCGTCATCCCATGCCCAGCCGAGGCCAAGCCGTTGTTGATCAAAGTAGCTGTCATCCATCACAAGGTTCCTGTTGATACGCGTGATTCCTTGTTGCTTGAGCCACCCTGCTATTTTTTCAATCGACACACCTTCCTGCACCTGGAGTGCATTCTCCGTATGCAAGGTAGGGTCACCGTATCCTTTCACATACAGATTGCCTTGTTGTATGCCCGAAGAGGTGATCGGGGCGTCTCCATACACTTCTGTTTTAAAGACGTAATCCGAGCCAAGCTGGTTCAGCGCGGTTGCGGTCGTCAACAGCTTCAAATTCGAAGCTGGGGTAAGCAGTGTGTCCGCATCCCGCTCGTATAAAACAGGATCACCTGTTGTATCCAACGATTTGATCATGATTCCAGCCGTTACCCCTGCTGCTTCCGGCGTATCTAGGATGGGATCGATCATAGCAGAGAGTGGGTACGACTTTTTCTCTGGAAGGCTGAATCCTTCCGGTGCTGCGATATCCGGGTAGGTTGTTAACAAAATTCCGATTCGATCCTGTAGCTCCCTTGCATACTTCGATTTATAAATGCCGTTGATCAAAATCGAGAAGGCCAGCTTATGACCATTTTTTGCCGTTACATAACCCGACATCGTATTGACTCCGCTTAATGAGCCTGTCTTCGCTACCAGGTTCTTTTCCGCACTGGTTCCTTTCATGCGGTTTTTCAAGGTGCCGTCTACTCCCGCGATTGGGAGTGATTTTTCCAGTTCCGTTCGATATTCTTGCTCCTGCAAAAAGATGAGTGTTTCGATTATCTGTTCCGGAGTGATCATATTAAATCTCGATAACCCGGAGCCGTCTACCTGACGGAAGCCTGACTCAATGCCAGCTCGCTTCATCACGTCCGCTACCGCCTCACTGCCTGCTTCAAAGCTGCCCTCACCTTTCTGGGTAACGCCCAGTGTCTTTACAAGCATCTCCGCATAGAAATTGTCACTATCCTTGTTGAGCTCCACCGTGATCTCACCTAATGGTTTGGACAAGTGGGTATAGAGAGGCACTCCGCCTTGCAGCACGGTTTTTTTCACTTCCGCCTTCGGATGTAAGGCAATCCCTTGTTTTTGCAACTGATCCTTCCATAAATCGCCTACATAAAAAGCCGGGTCTTCCATCGTGACATCTTCATCATAAGGAGGTGCTTGCACCCCGATCGTACCGGATACGATGATTTCATTTTTTCCGCGCGGACGCTCGACAAGCACGTTGCTCTCCTTGCCCGCTGTCGTTTTCAACTGGTTTGTGACTGTTATGTATGTGGTAGCTGGGTTCATCGTCAGGACGGGGGCATCGTTCACCGTTTTTCCAGGGGTTGCGGTTAGGGTCGTAACGTTTTTATTTACGGCTAATCCACTTATCTGAGCGCTGTACCCATACGGTTCGTCATCCCACATCCAGCTCGTGCCCAGTCTGGTCTCATCGAAATAGCTGTCATCGAGAAGCAGGTTTCCATTGATTCGTTTGATCCCCAAATCTTTGATGGCTTTTGCCATTTGCTGCAAATCGTCCGGGGTCAGGCTAGGGTCCCCATAGCCTTTTAAAATCAGATCTCCTTGCAAAATACCTCCGTTATTTACCTTTCCTGAAACAAACACCTCGGTCTTCCATTGATAATCCGGCCCCAGCTTATCCAGACCCGCAATGGTCGTAAACAGCTTCATGTTGGAAGCCGGGATAAAATTTCGTTCGGCATTGTGCTTATATACGTACCTTTTGTCGGTTAGATCGTAGACCGCAATTCCAGCGTACATCCCCTTGCTATTCTCATCGTTTTTCAAATCGGCGAGGAATTTTTCTATGTGGAGTGCAAGAGGACTAGAAAAAGTGGACTCTTCCTTGGCTAGCGCAGGCGAAGCTGCTACCTGCAACAAAAGAGCCAACACGAAAAACCACGTACCGACACGTCGAAAAGCAAATAATTGATTCATGATAACCTCCTTGTCATAGTCTGGGCGATTTCAACCAACAAATCACAGTACGCCACCATGATAGCATGTATTCTATTTATTCGGAATATTACCATTATACTAAAAACGTATAGGCATGAATGATACCCATTCCGTTCATACTACCTTCAAGACTTCTTTTGTTTGGAGGAAATGGTTTCATGTTCTATCAATTGCTGCTTTGTCTGTCACTTCTCTGCAGCTTTTCATTCCCTGTCCATGCCCAAACGGACATCGGGCGGGTACAAGTAGATCCCTCCTCTTTTTCTTCCCTTGCGGAGCTCGTCAAAAAGTGCGACTTGATCGTCATCGGGCGGGTAGACAGCACCCATCGGGCTTATCCCACAGGACGCACCCTTCCCCAGGGCAAGATCGTGAATTACACACAAAGACTTCAGGTAAAAAAGGCCGTAAAAGGCACAGCATCCAGACTATTAACAGTGGTTAGCACTGGCGTAGAGCCGCTTCCTGATGCCTCCAGTCCGCTCAACCTGCAATATCCTGGGCCGCTGGCGGAAGGGAATTATTTATTGTTTTTACGAAAAGTGAGCGGATCACAGCTGTACAGTACAGCAGGTCTCTGGCAAGGCATTTATCCAATCTATCAAGGAAAAACCATTGCTCTTTCCAACCTTGGCTTTACCGAGTTGAACCAGCTATCACAAGAAGAAGCCATCCGAAAAATAACAGCGATATCCCGCTAATACCACAGCAAAAAACCGCTCTATGAAACGAGCGGTTTTTTGACGCTTCCATCATGTGCTGTCAGTTGCGCATCACGTAGATAAAAATCACCATAGACACAGCACAAGCGAGTACGCTGAGAATAAACCCCCAGATCACCCATTTGCTATTCGTCTTGTTTATGTGTTTATCGTCCATGGAAACTTCTCCTCATTCGATCATTCTCCTTCTATTATAAGGTTGTTTGACAGGAAAGGGAAACCGTTAATATGGCGAAAACTATTAAAGACCTTCTCTCGTAAGACGACGAATCCCCAGTGCACAACCGCTCGTCACGAACAGTACACACATGACCACAAACGCCCCCAGCTCTCCTAGTGACAAACTTTCTTGACTGAGCACGCCCATGCCAATCGTCAAAAGTGACTGGGGAAAGAACATCCCGAGCCCAGACACATACAAGCCCAACCCTACAAAAACAGAGCAAACACTAATGCCGACAGGTACAGCAAAGCTCTGTATCCGCGTAGAAAGCCATAGCTGGAAGGAAATAATGGTGAGCGAAGCCAGCCAGCCTCGCAGAATCCATCCGAACACTTCCGTAGGAAACGAAAAATGTGCGTGTAGTCCAGCGATGAAACCCGCGCAAATATAAAGTACGAAGAAGAAAAACTGCACACCAAAAAGGAGAACGCCAACCACCACCAGCTTTGCGAAAAAAATCGTTGGAGTCGATACAGGCGCTGTCAGGATTACATTCCAGTTTCGGTTTACATGCTCCAATCTGCACGCAAACGAACAGCAGATCGCGATGAGAATGGGCAAGAAAAATTCTCCGTAGAACAAGCTCACCTGCGTCCACAGGCTGTACCAGCCATTTTGCAGGATCGCTTGGTTCATCCAGAAGTTCGCAAATCCGATCAACGTACTGAAAATAGGAAGCACAAGCAAAACGAGCCATATACGAGAGCGTCGAAGTTTTACCCATTCTGCTCCCAAACATCTGATTAGCATACAATGTCCTCCCTATACGTCTTGCCGGGATACGTGAATGCTCCCAGCAAGGTAAAATGCGATGCCCATGAGTACGACGATGATCGGTAAAGAAAGACCGATTTCTCGTGTAGTAAACCGCATAGTTTCGTTCACGTACTGATACGTAACGGGCGAAAAGTCTACATAGTACGACCAGATGAAAAGGCGTCCGACTTGTGGTGGAAACAAGCTCGCTGTCATACCAATGAATCCCCCGATCATCCCGAGGCATAGGCTGAACGCCTGATTTTTGATGGCGAGAGAGACCCATTGTTGCAGAGCAATCACTACGAGTGTTGTGACCGTGGTTCCTACCACAAAGCGGAGTAATAGGCCAATCGGGACTGGCTCGGCTAAACCAAAACCAATGCCAAAGGCCACGATCGCCAAAGCTTGTAGAATGACGGCACCCCCCATCAAAACAGCCGCAGAGACGAATTTTGCCGCATAAACAGCTTTCCTACTGACAGAAGCAGCCATCAGCAGCTTCCATGTACGCCCTTTGTGTTCCATATCACAAATTCGTGAAACAATGACAGCCGAACCGATCGGCAAAAACAATCCGTTCATGGCTGTTATCGTAACCAGTATGGCGCTCCACGTCTGCGCATCCGGATTTTTTGTCATGGAGATACTGACAGCCATAAACCCCCATGCCAGTTCGATACTCAAAAGAATGGCGAGCATGAGAAACAAACGCTTATGTCGAATTTTATAAAACTCCAGCCAAAGCATCCGCATTACAAACTTCCCTCCTTGCCTGTAAGGGAAAGGAAAATACTCTCCAAGCTTTGTTTGTGCACTTCAATGCGATAAACATCAATGCCCGCCATCATCAGCGCCCGGTTTGTCTGCGCTACCTCTCTATCCCCCATCTCTTCCATAACAAGAAAGCCATCTTGGAGACTTGGAGAAAGCTCCCGATCTTGAAGAACTCTTCTCGCTTTGTCATTGTCCTGCGTTTTCAACCAAACACGAGGCCGACTATTCCGTTGCAGTTGCTCCATACTCCCTTGAAACAATAGTTTCCCCCCGTGGATAATGCCGATGGATGTGGCGACTTGCTCGATTTCCGAGAGCAGATGGCTGGAGAGCAAGACCGTCATTCCATACTGGTGTGGCAAGGATTGAATCAATTCCCGAATTTCACCGATTCCGGCAGGGTCCAGACCGTTTGTCGGTTCGTCGAGGATGACGAGCTTTGGAAAATGCAGCAAAGCCATGGCAATTCCCAGTCGCTGCTTCATCCCGAGCGAATACTGGTCTACCTTTTTGTTCTGTTGTTTTTCCAAACGAACGATTTGCAGTGCCTTTTCTACTTGTTTGTCCGGGACGTCTCGCAGCCGCTGCATGACGCGCATATTTTCCAGACCGGTAAGATGGCCGTAATAGGAAGGAGCCTCGATCAAGGAACCCGTCTGACTCAATATCTCAAGTCGATTCCTGCTAAAATCCTTCCCGAATACAGATACACTCCCTTCAGTCGGCTTGACTAAGCCTAGCAGCATTTTCAGAGTCGTCGATTTTCCTGCACCATTTGGACCGAGGAAGCCATAGACCTCTCCTTCTCCTACCGCAAGATTCACCCGCTGGACGCAATAGGCTCCTCCGTAGTTTTTGGAAAGGTTTTCCGTTCGAATCACCGTATTCATCTCTTCTCGCTCCTATCTTTTGGTCTCTCCTACGAAATCATAGAGTCCCAACCCGTCGATAAGCTGACAAGAATCTTACAACAACCTTAAATCGACTCCGAGTGGGTAGAACACACAAATCGAACGAGTATAATAAATACGGGTGATTCAATATGGAAGAGTGGAAACAGAAAAAAGTGCTCATTGTGGAAGATGAGCTAGAAATCAGAAACATGATCGATGGATTTTTACGTAAGGAAGGATTCTCTCGAATTTTTCATGCGGGTAGTTGTAAAGAGGCGTTAGAGATATGCGCTTCGGACAAGCCAGATATCGCGATCCTGGATGTCATGCTGCCTGATGGCGATGGATTTGGACTATTGACTTCGATCCGTCGTTTCTCGCAAATCCCTGTCATTTTTCTGTCAGCGAGAGGGGAAGATGAAGATCGATTGCTCGGACTTGGTCTGGGCGCTGACGACTACATTGTGAAGCCATTTTTACCGCGCGAGCTCGTTCTTCGTCTTCTGGTCATTTTACGACGCGTTTACGCTCCTCCCCAAATCGATCGTCTGCCCGTTTTCCAGCTTGGTAACAGTACGATCGATTTAGAGGCAGCAATCGTGACGAGAGATCACTACGAATATGCCCTGACTGCCAAGGAACACGCGCTCTTGCGAAAACTCTATGAAAATCGAGGACGAATCGTCACGAGCGATGCCCTGTGCCAATCTGTATGGGGGGACGATTACTACGGGTATGAAAACACCCTGATGGTTCATATGAGGCGCATTCGCGAAAAGATCGAGGCATGCCCGTCCACTCCTGAATATTTGCTCACGGTAAGAGGACTCGGATACAAGTTACTCGTAAAGGAAGAGTTGTAGATGGATGGAGCCGCACGAATTTTACGTCGTTATACAGGTGCTTCTATCCTGATCGCCGTCTTTTTGCTCATCGTCAATTACATCATTCTCGGCACATTTGTTTTTAAAGGGATGAACGAGGGCTCTCCTCCCATTCACGTCACACAAACTGTCGCAGAGGGGCTGCACAAGAACGGTTCCCACTATACATTGGAACCAAATGCACAAGAGTGGTTGCAAAAAAGCCAGGCTTGGGCCATGTTGATTGGAAACGATGGGAAGGTCATCTGGGACTACGCCATACCGAACGAATTGCCCCGCACTTATTCTCTGGCAGAAGTGGCGCAGCTCTCGCGAAATTACTTACAGGACTATCCTGTTTTTGTTTGGGAGCATGAGTTGGGGCTGGTCGTCGTGGGCTACCCGAAGGACAGTCTCGCCAAGTACCAGTTTCATTTCCCGATCAGTTGGATAAGCGATTTGCCATACCGCTTACTGGCTTTGCTTTTCGGAAATATCCTGCTCGCCGCTCTTCTCTCTTTGTTCATCGGCTCTCGACTCATTCGGGCAATCCGCCCACTGATTAGCGGGATTCATACTCTGTCAGAAGATCAGCATACACATGTCGAGGCAAAAGGAATGTTCAGCGGGATTGCGCGAAGCATCAATCATGCATCGTCGCTTCTGCAAGAGAAGAACGCTTTGTTAAAAGCCAGAGACGAAGCACGCTCGAATTGGATCGCTGGAATCTCCCACGATATACGCACGCCACTATCAATGGTGCTCGGGTATGCCAGTGAACTGGAAGAGAGCGACGCGGTGCCTTACGAGCAGCAGCAAAAAGCAAGCATTATTCGAAAGCAAGGGGAAAAGCTCCGTTCTTTGGTCAGCGACTTGAATCTCGTTTCCATGCTGGAATACGAAATGCAGCCCATTCATACCAAACCAATTCGGCTATCGACACTTGCGCGGCAAATTGTCACTGACTTTTTAAACAATGATTTGGCAGAGACGTTTACCATCGAGCTGGATGTCACGACTGAGCAATGCTTCGTAATGGGCGATGAAAAACTTCTCGTCCGCGCCATCACGAATCTGATCCAAAACAGCATCGTGCATAACCCATCAGGCTGTCACATCCACGTGCAAACGGCCCTGTCACCCAACCAGCGCAATGCTCTTTTGATTATCACTGACAACGGAAAAGGCATTGAGCCAAGCATGCTACCTGACTTGGTGGAATTGCCCTATTCGTCGAAAAGAAAATCTCCCTTACAAAATGGTCATGGTCTCGGGTTGCCCATGGTTGCACGGATTGCTGCCGCTCATCATGGACACCTGCTGTTAACAAGTGATACAGGACAAGGGATGACAGCAGAACTTTGTTTCCCCCTCTCCTCCTAAAAGGAAGACATCATAGAGAAAGCACCTCCTCTGACTGGCTAATCGAGAGTAGACTCTCAAAAGCGTGCAAAGGGGGTGCTTTTTGACTGATTACTTCACGAGATCGCGCATGATCTCTTCTGCTTTGATATCAGCTGTTATCAGCTTCTCTTTTTTCATCCAATCAATTAGTGTTTGCCAAGATTCGGCCGTCTGGTATGCAAAAGGCTTTTCCCCCGCATCCATCAGCGGAATCAGGATATCCAAGCTCTTGGTCTCAATGTCTTTTTCCAGCGGGAAATCGGCAGCCTGTTTGGCAAGTAACAGATCGAGTGCCTTCTCCTTATTATGTTTCACATAGTCCTGACCCTTGCCAATCGCACGCAGGAAACCTTCCACTGCTTTTTGCTTTTTGCCCAAAGTCTCGTCACTTGTTGCCAATACGAGCTCATAATAGTCTGGAACACCAAACTCAAAAGGCTTGAACGCATTGACTGGAATGCCGTGCTTCTCCAAAATCAGTTGTTCGTGGTTGATATAGCCACCTACCACGGCATCGACCTTTTTGGCCGTCAACGCCGGGACGATGTCAAAGCCGATATCCGTGAAGGTCAGTCCGGAATCATCGCCACCACCATGCTTCACAACTTGACGTACAATCGATTCATCAAGTGGAAGGGACGGATAACCAATATTTTTTCCAGCCAACTTTTGCGGAGTATCGATTCCACTGTCTTGGCGCGTCATGATCACGTTTAACGGATGACGAACGAGTGCACCTACAGATACGACAGGAACTCCTTCTGCACGAGCTTGAATAAGCTGTGGTTGATAGCTGATTGCCAAATCTACTTTGCCCGCAGCCGCCATCTTTAACGGATCATTGCTGTCCGAAGGCATTTGCAAGGTCACCTTGAGATTCTCGTCTTTGAAATAGCCTTGCTCCTCTGCTGCATACAAGAAGGAATGAACGGCATTCGGATACCAATCGAGAGCAATCGTCAGCTCAGTAGGCTCCGCTCCTTTATCAGAAGGGGCTTGCGTCTGACCAGCATCCGAGCTCGCCTGATTGCCGCAAGCAGCAAGACCTGTTGCCAATGTAAGTGCCATGAATGCTTTCGTCCATTTGTTGAAAGGTTTCATTGTTGTTCTCCTTTGATTTTCATATGCGGGGAAAAATGACGTTCGATTCGTCCAGCCAGCCAAAACAGCAGCATACCGAGAATCGAGAGCAACAGGACTGAGGCAAACAGCGCGGGTGCCTGAAAATTGCCGGATGCCCGTCTGCCAAAGTACCCTAGCCCTTCGCTCGCTCCCAGCCATTCCCCAATGGTCGCCCCGGCCACACTGTAGGTGGCTGCCACTTTGAGACCACTGAAGAAATGAGGTAAACTCGACGGGAGTTGCAGCTTGGTGAAAATTTGTCCGTTTGTTGCCCCCATTGTTTTTAACAGCTGAAGCATTTCCTTGTCCGTCGAGCGAAGACCATCATACGCGTTGACGACAATCGGAAAGAAAGTAAACAGAATCGTAACCGCGATTTTTCCAGATAAATCATACCCGAACCACAAAATGAATACGGGTGATAACGCGATAATGGGGATCGTTTGGGAGATGACGATATACGGATAGACCAAGCGCTCCACAATCCGATTGCGAATCATCGCAAATGCAAGGGAGATTCCAAATACAATCGAGATCGATAGCCCCAGTAACACTTCCTTTAACGTTGCCCAAAGATGTACACCTATTAGAGAGGCGCGTAAATCCCACAAAGACACAATCACAGCGCTAGGCGGCGGTAAAATGAATGGCTGCACCCCGAGGAAGCGACATCCAGCTTCCCATACCAGAAGAAAAATGGCGATGGAGATACCAAACCAAATGCCTCTGCCCATCATGCTTCTCTCCTCAACGGCTTCATAGTTGCTTGTCGATCCTGTCGAAGCCGTTCCCAAATCTCTTCACGCAATGCCAAAAATTCGGCTTGGTTGCGGCTGCTCACCGTTCGCGGTCTGCTCACCGGAACGGTTAATTCGATCGGCTTGGTAATCGGACTACCTGCAAGCACGATAATACGATCGGCAAGTAAAATGGCTTCGTCGATGTCATGTGTAATCATCAGCATCGTACTGCCTGTTTCCTGCCACTTTTCCATCAGCCACTCTTGCATGTCCATTCTCGTAATTCCATCCAATGCACTAAACGGCTCATCCAACAGCATCATCTCTGCGCCTGAAAACAAAGCCCGTAAAAAGGAAACTCGCTGACGCATCCCGCCGGAAAGCTGGGCTGGATAGCTGTCAGCCCAGTCCTGAAGCCCATACCTTGGCAATTGCTGTCTGACGCGCTCATGCGCATCTTTTTTCGTCATACCTTTGATTTCCAGCGGCAAAGCTGCATTTTCGACAATCGTGCGCCATGGCATGAGCAAATCGCGTTGGGGCATATAGCCGACCTGCCCCAAACGATTTGCTACCGGTACACTGCCGAGCCTGATTTCGCCTTGTCCCGGCTCAAGAAGACCTGCGATGAGCTGAAACAACGTGCTTTTCCCGATCCCGCTCGGACCGATCAAGCTGACGAATTCCCCTTTTTCCACACGCAGATCAAAATGATCGAGAATCTGCCTGTCGCCATACGAAAAGCTGACGTCGGCGAAAGCTAGTTGTTCTCCCACGGCCACATTTCCTCTCTGTAGGACATGTCCCAGAACATGTACTCCATTTTGGAGGTGTTGACAAAATACTCCTCCAGCTTGGCCAGCTCTTGCTCACTCTTACCTTCTGCCAATTGGTTCATGATATCAATCAGCCAGATTGCCAACTGCCCAAATTCATTGGAGCTGTACATACGTACCCATTCGCCGTACAATTCGTGATCCAGTGCCCCTTCTACTTGTGCCAACCGCTTGCCGATTTTCCAATAGCTCCATGTGCATGGGAGTAGTGCACTCACCAATTCCGCCAACGACCCTTGATGAGCAACACGCAGCATGTAGCTGGTGTATCCCAGCATCACAAACGAAGGCTCTGTCGCTTCCAGCTCCTCGCGAGAGATACCAAAGCGCTCAGCATATTGGCGATGCAGCTCCATCTCTGTGTTTAGCGTCGATTCTTGCAAAGCAGCGAATCTGGCGCTTGTTTCCAGATCGTACGCCTTCACACTCGCAATCGCGAACATTTTCGCGTAATCAATCAGGTAGATGTAGTCTTGTTTCATGTAATATTTGAATGCACCGACAGGCAGGCTGCCATCTCCAAGTCCCGTGACGAAAGGATGTTGATGAACACGCTCCCAGATCGGGGCTACACTTTTTCTCAAACGATCAGTAAAGGTTTTCATGCGATACTCACTCCTTCGCTTCCTTTGGGGTATTGCACCAGGTGGCAATAAAGCGGGCCATGATCTGGGCAAAATGAACAAGCTGGTCAGAATCAATTGATTCATCGACGGCATGAGCATGCGTGAGCTCACCAGGCCCGAATAGGACAGCTGGAATGCCTGCATGCGCAAACCAGCCTGCATCGGTCACCGTAGGCGACATGTTAACGATAGGTGTTTGATGCATGTGAGTTTCATATGCGGATTGCAGCGTTACCAACCCCGGATGCTTCGTATCCAGCTCCAGCGAAGGGAAGATTTCACCGCGCTCCTCAATCATCGAACGTCCACCCCAGCGGAATGTTGGAGGATTGTCTCTCAGCCAAAGATCTGCGGCAGCCGCACGCCCGACGTGATCCTCGATCTCTCGAATAATCTCTTCGTAGGATTCGTTCGGATAAAAATGAACGGTAATCCATAGGGCGCAACGGTCTGCGATGAACGCAGCGTGCCGGCCTCCCTCGATGACTGCAGGATTGATCGTATTGCTGCCTGGCGGGAATCCGGGATAAGACTTCATGACAGCCCAGTCCCGCTCCAGCTCCTGTAGTGCGGTGATCACCTTCGTCATTTTTTCAATGGTAGAAGCTCCCCGGACGCGTCCGCCTGCATGAATGGTCTGTGCACGCATTCCGTCATGCAGCGTCGTCGGACTTTCAATCGTGATCCAGCCTGTAATGACCCCGCCCTGCCCTTGCATTTGCAGATTGCTCGTGTCCACTACAACGGCGTAGTCAGCCTGATAGCCACGCTCAATGGCCACCAATGTCCCCGCTTCACCCGCTTCTTCTCCGATGACGGATTGGAAAAGCAGATCACCCTGGAGCTCGATTCCGTGTTCTCGCAGCATTTGGATCGCAAACAAGCTCGCTGCGAGTCCGCCTTTCATATCCGCAACTCCACGGCCGTACAAGCGCCCATCCTTGCCGTGTGTCAAAGCAAAAGGTGGATAGGTCCACCCGATGTCATCACCGACTTCAGCCACGTCGATATGCCCGTTGACAATCAAGCTGTTTGCGTAGGTTGAGGCACTCCCTGATAACCGACCGACAATATTGTCGTCTCCTGGATATACCGTCCAGCGATCTACCTCGAATCCCATCGCTTGCAGTCTGTCGGCGATTACACCTTGTGCGGCATCGCTATTTCGCGCGGGAGGACTCACAGTCGGATGAGAAACGAGCTCTGCCAATAAAGCGAACAGCTCTTCTTTGCGGCTGGCGATCGATTCTACCGCTTCTGTCAGTCGATCCACGCTACTCAATCATCCCTTCGACCGGGCTGCTCGCGGACGCGTAACGCTTTTTCGCGATACGGCCTGCCAAGAAGCCTTTGCGACCTGCTTCCACGCCGAGCTTCATCGCTTCTGCCATCAGGACAGGATTGTCAGCGAGAGCGACTGCTGTATTCAACAAGACACCATCAGCACCCAGCTCCATTGCTTTCGCGCAGTCTGCTGGCGAGCCAATTCCTGCATCTACGATAATCGGTACGTTGGCATCCTCAATGATAAAGCGGAGGTTGTTTTCGTTGACAATCCCTTGCCCGGAACCAATTGGTGAGGCACCTGGCATAACCGCATGTACGCCAACCTCTTGCAGTCGTCTGGCAAGAATGGGATCGTCATTGGTGTAGGTCAGCACGATAAAGCCTTCTTCCACCAAGATTTTCGAAGCCTCGAGCGTGCCAATCGGGTCAGGGAGAAGTGTTTTCGGGTCTCCAATAACCTCGACCTTGATCATGTCACACAGCCCAGATGCTTTAGCCAAACGGGCAATGCGCACTGCTTCTTCTGCTGTATAGGCACCTGCTGTATTTGGTAGCAGGGTGAATTTTTTCAAATCGAGTTGTTCCAAAAAGTTCGGTTCTTGCGGATTTTCCAAATTCAAGCGACGAATCGCAAAGGTCAAAATTTCTGCTTCCGACACCTCTACCGCTTTCCCTTGTGTATCCAAATCAGCGAATTTACCAGTCCCCAGAAGCAAGCGGGAGCGAAACTCGTACGGTCCAATTTTCAATGTATCCATCATGATGATCATCCTCCTCCGACAAAATGAACGATTTCTATGCGATCTCCGTCTGCAATCGGTGTTTGATCGTACGCAGAGCGATCAATGATGTCACCATTTCGCTCAACGACGACAATCTTCTCTTGCAGGGAATAAGAATCGAGCAAAGCCCGTACTGTCGTGATCTCTTCCGCCAACTCTACTTTTTTCCCATTCAGCTGAACAATCATTGATTACCTCCTTCTACTGGAAAAAAACGGCTTCTCCCGCCTGCCTGAGTCGATTCAGACAAACAGAAGAAGCCGTATACCCATCCCATCTCACCGGACGAATGGCATAAAAAAACCATCCGCCTCGGATGGTTGAGTGTCATCTTATCATACATGCGCACAAACAAGCATAGTTCCGCTCGGATGCGACACGTGATACTGATTCCAAATACCTCTTCCTCCGCTGGCATGACCCAGGTCAGGTTCAACGGTCAGTAACACACTCGTCACAATCTCAGCCAACGTTGCTTGGCCCCCGTTTGGTAGTAAAGCTATGCAATTGTCCTACATTCGAGTACTACAGTACCACTCTATTTCGTGTTTGTAAAGGCTTCCTTGTGCATCTTTTCCAGCTCAACGAGACAGCGTTCTGCCCAAGCTGCCATTTTCGAAAGCTTTTCCATTTCTCTCTCCATCGCTTGTCGGACAGATTCCTTGTAGTCGGGAATCGCTCCATTATAGCGAATAAGCCCTTGGACAGGCGTCATGAATTTTTCCATATACGACAGTGCTGGGCGCTGGTGAAACAGCGGCACATCTACTTCGTAGGAAGAATGCAAATCGCCTTGCGTCGGGAATTTGGTAACTGCCAGCACCTTAACTAGCAGCTTCGAATCGTGGATTTCCAATACTTCTGCAATATATTCACCCGTTCGCTGCGCAACGCGAACAATATCTCCCGGATTCCAGTTCATCGCGGTTTCCTCCATTTCTTGAATCGAATGCATTTATATCAGTGAGGCTTCCAGCAGTTTGCGTGCATGCAGCAATACTTCTTCCGCATTCACTACTGCCTGACCGCCACCCTGTGCCATGGCAGGATTTCCCCCACCTTTTCCATTAATAACCGGCAAGGTTTCTTTCAACACTTGATTGATGGCTACGTTGACTTCTTGCCCACGACCAAACACGACTTGCACTTTGTCTTCGGTAGTAGCAGCCAAGAGGCAAATTGCATCTGGCGCCAAAGCGGTAGCCTGCTGTGCGAACTGCTGAAGCTGTTGAATGGTTTTGTCTGTGAAGGTACACATAATGAGGCGCGACTGACCGAGTTGGCTAGCAGCAGCTAGTTGTTGATTGACTTCTACTTCCAAGAGCTGCTTATCCACTTCTGCCAATTTTGCCTTTAAGGTGTCGCGTTCTGCAAGGAGGCGTTCCGTCTGTGCGATCAGTTCGCCTTCATTGGTAGCGAGCAGCTTCGCTGTATCGCGAACCACAGCTTGCTTTTGGTTGTAGTCCCGCAAAGCTCGCCAGCCACAGATGAATTCCAGACGAATGTTCCCGCGATGTCGCTCCCAGCCCAAGATCTTGATCATCCCGACTTCGCCCGTGCGCGCAGGATGTGTTCCTCCACACGGGTTGTAATCAAAATCAGGTATCATCACGACACGAATATTTTCGGTAACAGTCGGCTGTTTTTTCAAGGGCAGCGTTGCCAATTCTTCATCATCTACAAACCGTGCAAGGATGGGGTGGTTTTCCAAAACAATCTGATTCGCGCGCTTTTCTACCTTTTCCCATACTTCTGTTGTCAACTCATCCAGTCGTACATCAATGGTGACGCGCTCTTTTCCCAAGTGAAAGGCAACAGTCTCCGCTTGCACGACTTCCAGGAAGGACGCAGATAAAATGTGTTGGCCAGCATGCTGCTGCATGTGATCGAAGCGGCGGTCCCAATCGATGTGCCCCGTTACTTCCCCTATGCTTTCGGACAAGGGAGCCTCCAGTCGATGACGAATTTCACCGTCTACCTCTTCCACATCTACCACACGAATTTCTTCCAATACACCCAGGTCGGAAGGCTGCCCGCCTCCAGTAGGGTAAAAAGCCGTTTGATTCAGTACCACGTAAGGTGTCCCATCTTGCTCGACACCTGTTTTTGTCACCTGGGCCGAAAACGTACTTGTATAGGCATCCTGATAATAGAGTCTGTCGTCCATCGTTACTCCTCGCTGCATGGAACCATGGTTCCAGCCTGATTCTCCCACTCGGGGGCAAAACAAAAACGTATGTATAAAGCTTAGCCAAACAAGTGATCCATTTGTTTTTCGCGCTCTTGGCGCTCCTCTGGGCTTGCCAGGTCATACTTTTTCAATAAATGAAACAGCTCGTTTAGACGCTCTTGGCTGAGTTCGCCGTTCAACTGATTTTTGAATTGACTCACACGCAACTCTGATAAATGTGGAGCTTGCTCTGCCAGTTTTTTGAGTACATCCTCATGACTGTGATCCAATTTGCATTCTCCCATGATTTCTCCCCTTTTCCTTCCTGTCATCTTCATCATACCATGATTTTTTATTCAAAAAAAAGGCGTACAACCCACGATGGAATGTACGCCAGATGACTATGCACGTTTACGGACGCGAAAGTTCTCCTCGATCAACAGCCAATTTTGCGGAAATGGCAAACCGAGTTTCCAGTAGCTGACGCCCCTCAAACCGAGTTGTTTAACCAGATTGAACTTGGCTTGAATCGACCGTGCATCCTCAAACCACACCTGATGTTGCTTTCCTTGATCATCGGTGTACGTAAAAAATGGAGCCTGCGCGCGATAATCATATCGAATGACGGCATTATGCCGCGCAGCCAGGGCAATTGCCGCTTGCGGACTCAGCGCTTTCGCTGTCGTTCCTCGCTCGTACGGTAAGGTCCAGTCGTATCCGTACAGATTTTGGCCCATCAAAATTTTATCAGCGGGTATTTCGGTAATGGCGTATTGCAAGACACGCCGCACCGGTCCAATCGGAGAAACTGCCATGGGAGGACCGCCACTATAGCCCCATTCATACGTCATAATCACGACAAAATCGGCAAGCGCTCCTATCGCCTTGTAATCATGGGCGGAATACCATTTACCTGCTTGCTCGGCACTCGTCTTCGGTGCGAGCGCAACAGACATCATCAACCCCGCTGCATGTATACGGCTCCTTGCTTTTCGCAAGAAGTTCGCGTACGCTTCTGCACCTGTTGTAGGCAAAGCTTCCAGATCAAAATGGATATCCCCCATTCCCAGCTCACGGGCGGTCGCGAGAATATTATCCAACAATTTGTTCTGGAGTTCTTGATCGTTCAAGATGAGTGCGCCCAATTCCGTACTGAACTGACCTTTTTCCAAATTCGTCACGACCATCATCAGGAGAACTTGGTTTTCTTTTGCGATTTCCGGAAAATTGCTCAGATTTGGTCGTTGGAGAGTTCCATCCCGTTTGATACGAAAGCTGAACGGTGCCAAATACGTAAGATGAGGGGCAGCCCTCCGAACATCCGCTTCCATCGCGGGTGGGACAGTGCGGCGCGGTTCCACATAGGCATTGAAATCAGCCGCTCGTCTAGGGCGAGGCGGGATATATAGCTTTTGCCCAACTTGTAGCGGTTTATAGGGAGAAATCCCATTGACACGAGCAAGCTCTGCTGCGCTGATATGGTTACGCTGACCGATGGTATACAACGTATCTCCTTGTTTGACCCAATAGTAGCTTCCTACAATCGGGATCACCATCGCCTGTCCGATTGCCAGTTTATTGGGATCTGGTAATTCATTCGCCTTATCGATCGCTTCCGGCGTTGTGCCGTACGTCTCGGCGATGCTTGCTAAGGTTTGTCCTTCTTCCACCACGTGGATTTGCATACGCCTCCTCCTTCGCATTTCTTCTCTCTTTGTCATATTCATAGCGAAGGGAATAGGTGTATGTCTAGGCCAAAGGTTTCAATACATCGTATAAAAATCCAACGGACTGGATGGCATAATGCCGTGCTACCAATTCGTTTCGTTGAAAAATAAGCAAGGCGGGTACGCTGGTCACTTGCCATTGTTCTGCCAATGCAGGCGCCGTATTAATGTTAATTTGATACAGAGGAACGGCAGGCAATGCTTCTTGCATGATGCCGAGCATACGTGCTGCGAGCTTGCAGGTCCCGCACATCGGTGTATAGACAAAAAGAGCGACCGACTCCTTTTCTTGCAGGTATTGGATCAGTTCTATGGAGGATAGTTCTTGCAAGTGGTTCACTCCTTTCAATCTCATCGGACATGTTCATTCATGCTAGACCCACTGATTGTAGCTGTCAACAGCGTGATGCACAGGCTTCGTAAAAAATGGATAGCCAATTGAATGTAAAATTTTGGTGCAGAATTCATTATTTTTGTATAATATAGCTAAAATTCGTTACGTTAATCTCAAAAATACGTTGAATGGTGGATTGGTATGCGTTTTTTCAGCTATTTGTTTCAAGATCGAAAAGATAATGTCAGAGCGTTCCTTCTATTTGCCTGTTTTTTCATGTTTTATTTGTCGATGAATGTGCCTTTTCTCACTTATATGAATCAAAACATCACTGTTCTCGCCCCGATCAGCCCTTTTTACGGCGTTCCATTTACGCTTAATCTGTTTAATTTTGACCCGACGCTGTACTATAGCTCTAACAACCCGACGGTGATCCATCCGTTTATCAATTTGATTTCTTTTCCTTTGGCTTATTTATCGGAATTTTTCAAGGAAAACTTCTTCTTCGCGGTGGTTCAATCGATCATGAACGCGCTCGGCGTTGTAATGGTTTACTACTACCTGCGCAAGGGATGGAATAGCTTCTATACCCCATTGCTTTTTGCCGTATTTTTCGGGACGGCCTCTTATCAAATTTTCACGGCAATGATTCCCGATTCCTATCCGTACGCGCAGTTCGTCATTCTATTATCGGTACTTTACACGCAGTACAGTCGTACGGAAAAGAAATTGGCTGTTTGGCCCAACGCTTCATTCGCCCTCGTCAACTTCGGTGTCACCTCGACGAACATCATTCCATTTATGAGCGTTTTGGCCGTCAATCTGTTTCACAAAGAAAAGACTGGCGTTTTTATGAAGCTGGTGCGGACTGCGTTGGTATTTCTCCTGTTGATCATTAGCTTTACGATTTTGCAGCATGTCATGTTCGGTCAATCCTGGTTTTCTACTTGGTACAAAGCGATTCATACCGGAGGGTTCATCTACACGGCTCCGTTCTCGTTTTTCGAGCATTGGAAAGCTCTATATATGCTCGTTATCAGTCCTGTACTAACCCCAGACATTGCGCTCATCGATCCAAAACCGGGGATGGTCGCATTCGCTACGAACCTCACGCTGCCGTATCCATGGTATGTGCATGTCATCGGCTTGACGCTGATCACTCTGGCTATACTCGGTTTCATCAAAGGGATTCGTACACAAGAAGCCTGGTCGCTCGCCGCTTATATCGGGTTTGCTTTCGTGCTGCACATTGTAATAGGGTTCGGACTCGCCACGTTTACATACGATTTGTACTTGTATGCCGGACATTACTTCTTCGCCTTTTTCCTGCTCGCTGCGAGGTTCATCATGCATCTGCGCCATGTGAAAGTAAAAAAGGCATTACTCGGTCTTATCCTATTGTTCGTCATTGTGACGTTGGGCAACAATGTCGTGAAGCACGATGAAGCATTGCATGTGATTGAACGGTCTTATGCACAAATGAATAAAGCGAGTAAGTAAATGAGAAGCTGCTTCATGAAAAAATGTTATCAAAAACTGAACGTGAGATATATAATAGTTTCTAACTTTGAGGAACCACGGAAAGAGGTCATGCAAATTGGTGAGTTTTGGTACTCTTATTGCCTTTCTATTTGTTTCGCTCGGCATGGTTTGTTCCCCTGGCCCTAACATGATTTACCTCATTTCCAGGACGATTTCACAAGGTCGCAGAGCTGGAGTCATCTCACTTCTTGGTGTCATACTTGGATTCGTGATTTACATGATCGCCACTATGCTCGGTCTCTCTGCTCTTTTCATAACGGTCCCGTTCGTTTACGAATCAGTCAAGTGGGTCGGAGCTGTCTACCTGCTTTGGCTCGCTTGGAATGCAGTAAAACCAGGTGCGACTTCCATTCTCAAGCCTGATTCTCTTTCTATTGAACCACCGAAAAAGTTATTTCTAATGGGATTGATGACAAATCTACTGAACCCCAAAATTGCTATTTTGTATGTTTCACTCTTACCTCAGTTTGTAGATCCTGCGAGGGGATCGGTGCTCCTGCAAAGCGCTACTTTAGGTATTACACAAATTGCCGTCAGCTTTACTGTTAACCTGCTTATTGTTCTTGTAGCAAGCAGAGTTGCTGTCTGGTTTGGTACACGACCAACATGGCTACGGGTACAGCGTTGGCTAATGGCAAGTGTCTTGACAGGTCTTGCTGCGAGTCTTGCTTTTGATCGCAGATAGTGGTTCATACTTCATTCAATAAGAGCCTGCATAAAAAAGTAGACTACAAGCAATCGTTGCCGTAGTCTACTTTCTCTTTCGTCAAACTCAACGCTTAACGCGCAATCGTTGTATGAGCCAGCTCTTCGGTCACGGTACAGACCGCACTCGAATCCCAGCTACCTTTGCCTTGTGCTTTGGCTGCCTCATACATTTGTGCAACCGTTCCTCCAACGAGTACAGGAACTTGCTGTTCACGTGCGGTTTGCGCATAGAGCTGCAAATCTTTGTGCATATGATCCAAGGAGAAGACTGTATTTTCATACGTACCGTACAAGATGTTAGGCCCAAAAACGGAGAGCACACGATTGTGGGCAGAGCCTTTATCCATGACTGCTGCCAGCTTGTGTGGATCAACGCCAGCTTTTGCTCCGACACTGAACGCCTCGCCCAACGCTGCTGTAATGACTGCAACGACAGAGTTGTGACAAAGCTTCGCCACTTGTGCAGCGCCGGATTCCCCCAAGTAAAAAATTTCCTTTCCAATCGCTCTGAGATAGTCCATGATTTCTGGAAGCTTTGTCTCATCACCGCCGACCATAATGGTCAACGTTCCGGTCGCAGAACCCGCGGGTCCTCCACTCACTGGACAATCATAATAGTAGATCCCTTTTTCTACGCCTTGCTGATTCAGACGTTTTGCTGTTGTAGGATCGATCGTACTGGTATCAAATACGAAACTGCCAGCCCCTAATGATAAGAAAAGTCCGTCCGCACCCAGCATGACTTCCTCAACAATCGCAGGACCTGGAAGCGAAGTGAAAACGACACGTGCTACGCTACCCACTGCCAGTGGAGACTCGACGACCGTCGCTCCTTTTTCCTTTGCCCAGGCTTTTGCTGCCGGACTTGGATCGTAGGCATACACGTGGTAGCCTTTTTGCAACAGATTGCAGACCATCCCTTTTCCCATTGCACCAATGCCGATCACACCAATCGCTTCCATCTTCGCTCCTCCTGCTTTCCCTATACTTATGGCCGAATATAAACCGTTTTTGTCTCGACGTAAAAATCGAGCGCTGATTCCCCTTGCTCTCTCGGACCCAATCCAGATATCTTTTTCCCGCCAAACGGAAACTGTGATTCAAAATGAGTCGACGGCAGATTGACATGCGTGACACCTGACTGAATCCCTTTGACAAACTGGAAAGCTTTTTGCAAATCGTTCGTAAAAATCGTAGAGGACAAGCCAAATTCCACCTGGTTAGCCACTTGCATAGCATGTTCGAAAGAATCCACATCGATCACGGCGATCACAGGGCCAAAAATTTCTTCGTTGGCAATCGTCATCTCTTGTGTGATGCCGGTAAACACCGTCGGCGCGACGAAATAGCCTTGGGCGAGATCACCATCTACCAGGCGCTTCCCTCCGCATTCCAGTACGCCGCCTTCTTCAATGCCCTTTTGTACATAATGGAGATACAAATTGAGCTGATGCTCGTCCACTACTGGACCATTATGATTGTCTGGATCGAAACCATTC
The DNA here is from genome assembly GCF_013284275.1 of Brevibacillus sp. HB2.2. Classification (NCBI taxonomy): domain Bacteria; kingdom Bacillati; phylum Bacillota; class Bacilli; order Caryophanales; family Paenibacillaceae; genus Brevibacillus; species Brevibacillus sp. HB2.2. The sequence goes on along the minus strand of NZ_JABSUV010000025.1, from coordinate 34,349 downwards.
CCGATTTTTAAGCCCTTCGCCCGCTCGATCAGTTTTGCTTTTACTTCTTCGGCTACTTCGGGAACAACCAATACGCGACTGGTCCCCGTACAACGTTGGCCATTATCGAAGAATCCGCTCAGTACGATGGAATCGACAGCGAGGTCAATATCGGCGTCCGCGAGAATGATCGCCGGATTTTTCCCGCCCATCTCCGCCTGAATCTTCCCTCCTCTAGCTCCAACTGCTCTCCCCAAGGCAAGTCCCACTTCAGACGAACCCGTAAATGAAATCCCTTTGACCAGTGGATGATTCGCTAATTCATCCCCGATTACTGCACCTGGTCCTGTTACCAAATTCACAACGCCACTTGGAACGCCACTTTCAATTAGGAGCTCTACTAGCTTTACACTAATCAAGGAGGTGTTGCTTGCTGGCTTGAACACCACTGTATTACCTGCGAGGATGGCTGGAACGATCTTCCACAAGCCAATCCCCAACGGAAAATTCCATGGAGCAATAATCGCGAAAACCCCGATTGGCTCTCGTACCGTGTAACCCACTACCCGTTCATCAAAGGAAGGGACCGTTTGACCTGTCAAGCGAGTCGCTTCTCCGGTCAACTGCTTCATGGAATTGATTGTCTTGGCAACCTCACCTCTCGCTTCCCGCAATGTTTTCCCTACTTCACGGGTGATCGTTTCTGCGAGCTCTTCTTTGTGTTTTTCCAATAAGTGAATGAGGGAGAACAAGAATTCTCCACGTGTGGGAGCCGATTTTTGTGACCATTCACCAAAAGCATCGGCAGCAGCTTCAATGGCAGAACGCGCATCTAGCCCGTCCGATTTTTGAAAATAACCGAGAACCTCATTCGTATTGGCAGGGTTCGTGCTAGGGAAAACCTGTCCAGTATGGCTCGTCACCCAAGCTCCGGCGATGTAGTTATTGTAAGTTGCTGTCAAATCGTCTCCCACCTTCCGCTTCATATAGGAGTATTGTATCTAGCGAAAATTATGAATACAATGTATATACAGACACTTATTTCCAGATACAAATGTGTATTTCTCTATATGGAGGACACGTGGATGAATTCTTTTTCGCTCCTGCTTGAAAAGCTGCATGAATGGTTTGGTGATCAGCCTTCTTCTATCTGGTTCCAATTTTCGCGTGATCGACATTTTCGGCTTGTTTTCTCCTCTTTTCACGAAAACGCTACCACAATTATTCCCCCTATGACTGTACCTCACAGTGATAGCGATGCGAACGATAAGCGTTATACCTATGAGTCCCTTCCCTCCCAACAAATGTACCGTTTTTTCTACGAAAACGAAGGACAAGCTGTTATCTGCCTAGCACAAGCACATAAAGCAAACCAACCGGTCATCCTAACCGCTGACCAATGGGACCTATTGTGGTTCGGGATTCGTCTGTTGTTGGCAGAAGAAAAAATGACTGCCAAAGCGGAGGAAAGCAAGAAGCTTTTTGAAGGGATTCGTTCCATATCTGCTACTCTCGACGTTGACCAAATCATTCGTGGAATCATTGGTAATGCACTGGCTGTTATCCCGGCTGCAGACGCAGGCCTCCTGCACTTGTATGATCCCTCTATCGACCGATTGATTCCGAAAGCGACTGTCGGTTTTTATGATACCGTGTTCAAAGACCTCAAAATGCGAGTAGGAGAATCCATCGCGGGCAAAGTGTTCGAGGACGGAATCCCACGTATGTACAAAACCAGCCAAGAAACAGCCCATGCAATGAAGGATATCTCTGCTGATAACTTTCATTCTCTGAACCACGCAAAAGCATTGCAAGACTTGAATGGGTTGTTATGTGTTCCAATATCACGAGGAGAAAAGCGTATTGGTGTAGTTGTCCTGCATCAGTTTCATCAAGAAAATGTGTTTACGGAATACGACCTTGACCTCCTCCAAGGCTTCGCAGACCAAACTTCCATCGCCCTGCAAAATGCCGAGCTCTATGCGGAAGTCAAACAGGCGTATGAGCATATGGCTGCCATTAGCGCGCAATTGCAAGCCAAGCACGATGATTTGATTCAACGCAACCATATCCATGAATCCATCAAGCAGTTGTCCCTGCAAAATAAAGACGCGGAAACAATCATAAAAACCCTCAGCAAAATGACCGGACATCCCATCTATTTTGCCGATTGGCTTGAGCAAAAAATGTATCCTGAAAAGAGTGGTTTATTTTTTAGCTGGGATGAACTGTATACATTGCTGAACAAAAGAAGACAGCCCGTTTCCGTCAACCTGTTCTCGCCCGCTTCTGGTGACGATCAACGGTTCTGTCTGTATCCACTAATCAATGGAAGCATCTTTCTCGGATGTCTCATGCTTCCCGTAGACGAACGCGGGCTATCTGATCTCACACGTATGACGGTCGAACAAGGGAGCGCTGTGCTCATACTCGATTTGGTGAAAAAGCAATCGATCAGCTCCGTGCTGTACAAGCGTGCACACGATCTTTTTCAAGAATTGATCGCAAGCAAAGGCAATGAACTGTTTGACCGCGCCCATTCGATGGGGTTACAGCCACAAGCAAAATACTACGTGATCTATGCCCATCTGACGCAGTGCCACGACCTGGCATTGCTAGAAGCAAACATTCACCGGCTCATTACCCGTTGCAAATGGGCGTTCAACAAAACACAAATGTTTGTCTACGGATTCCATAACCATGTCACCCTCCTCATCCGGACTCTCGGCTCCCGAGATGGAAAAGACATCCGGGAGAGGCTGCAACAGGCGTACGATGAGTGGGAACTTGGCAAGGAAGCATCGTTATCCATTGGCGTGGGAAGTATGGCAAGCGGGATTGAGCAAATCAGCAAAAGCTACGAAGAAGCCAAGAAAGCCGCTCTCTACCTGACCAACCGCAGCCGTTCTGGAGTGGTTCACTATAAAGACCTGGGTGTCAATCGCCTCATGCTGAACCAGAGTCAAGCCGATATTGATGCATTCATTCATGATGTCTTTGCCCCCCTCTGGCAAGACCCGGAAAAATATGAGGAATGGGAACAGTCGATCATCACGTATATGAAATGCAGTCAATCCCCTCAACTGACTGCCAAAGAGCTGCACATACACGTCAATACGCTGTATCAGCGTTTGCGCAAAGTAGAGGAGCTTCTTCATATCGATTTGCGAAATCCGGAAGACTTGCTAAAATTACAGCTCGCTTGTCATTTGCGCCAGGAAGGATAAATCGAAAAAGGCAGGAGTAGCTTCGGACGGGAAACTGAGCTACCACTGCCTTTTTTCTTTACAAACGATTTTTTCGCGTGTTCGATGTGTTGTTTACCATAATTTTATTATGTAAACTATCTCTTTATGGCTTTTCTATTTGATGAGAATAACACTTCAAATTATTTCAAAACTTTCTTTAATGCTTTTTGTAGCGCTTCATTGAAAAAATACCAGTCATGATTGCCAGACCATTCTTCATACTCAATGGTAAAGTTAAGATTCTGCATTTCATTGTAGAATCTTACGTTGATATCACGCATAAAATCTTCCGTTCCACATGCCATATATATTTCAGGTCTGACTGACTGATCTTTGATCTTGTTAGCTAAGTCCAATATCTCATGCTCATCACTCCACTCCAAGTTACCTCCTAAAATCCCTTGAAAATCCTTGAGCATCTGTTCTCCATAAACCATTCTAAATTTTTCAATCTCTCCATTCTCATCTAAATCCTCCTTCAAAAATAAGCATGGTGATGAAAATGCACAACAATAACCATATTGCTCTGGTTTTGACAATGCACATTTCAAAGCTCCATATCCTCCCATTGAATCACCAATAATGATCGTATCCTCTCTTTCTGAAGATATGTTAAAGACACTTTTGCATATCATTGGCAATTCTTCGGAAATATAACTAAAATATTTAAAGCCAAATTTCATATCCGAACAAAAACTCCTCGAAATTTCCGGCATGACAAATATTGCATGATAGTCATTTGCATAAACAGGCAACATCGTATAATTTGCCCAATCACCATTACCTCCGCAAAGACCGTGAAGCAGATATACCACTTGATAATTTTGCTCCATATTAAATTTGTTTGGAATAATAACCGTTATTCCGGTTTCAATTTCTAGCATACTAGAAAAAACACTACCTCTTAATATCATTTCTTTGCCTCCGTGTATTCTTCTGGATTATGATTTTTCTTACATTACTTATAATACCGACACATAAAACTAAGTCATCAACCAGCATTTCAAATGGTGGTTTGATTCCAGCTACTTCTCTGCCTTTGAAGGAAAAAGAAATAGCTTACCGTTCAAGTAGTTTTTGACCATAGATATTGCATAGGGCTGTTCTTTTTTTAGTCCCTCGGTTTCCCTGGGGTCAGAAGCATGATGACTATAATTTTCAATCATGACCATCACCGCAAAGCTCTCTAGTTTGGGGAGCCAGTCCCCTTCTAGTTTCCGCAAACTCTCGTAGCCTTTCATAACTAGCTCTCTTTGTGCAGGAAATAAACCCAAAATGGTATGGGCGATATCATAAAGATAGTAACCAAACCCACATCTTCCAAAATCAATCGGACGAGGATCTCCGTTGTGAAAAACAATGTTTCCTTGGTGCAAATCGCCGTGAATGATTCCAGAATGGCTGCTATTCTTGTCCAATTTAGCAAGACAAGTATGACAGATACGAAAACACAGTCACCATTCGCTAGATCGATGCTCACTGTCTTGGAACCATAGCGGCATTCTATCCCCGTTGGAATCTCTAGCTCTATTTTTTCATGCAAATAGCTGAGCCAAGCAAGCTCGGAATCTATTTCGTTTCTGTTCTTGTTAGCGTGAATGCGGAGTAAATAATCCCCATCCTTCTCAGTTTCTATGACAAATGTGCAAGTGTCGGACAGTTGGTTAAATCGAATGTGCTCCCCATCCAAGTCGTATTCTTTCAGCGCCTTTTGTGCGATTTGCTGCGACTGGGCCACTACCTTCTCCATGTCATCTTCAGAATTCAACTGAAATAGCTTCGTCATGCGAATCCCCCACCCAATAAACGGATCATACAATTACATTCGTTTGTTTTCGGCCGTACTCCTTTTTTCATTTTTTTCGCTTGACTCCAACCTAAGGTCGGACTGCAAACTCAACTTCAGGAGGTGAATCGCCATGTTGTATACCGTTAACGATGTAGCCAAACTGTCTGGTACCACAATCAAGACACTGTATCACTATCAAAAAATTGGTTTGCTGATGCCAGAAATCGTTACAGAAAATGGGTACCGCTATTACGGTGAGAATGAGCTCAAGCGGTTACAACAAATCTTGTTTTATCGTGAGCTAGATTTTTCATTGGACAGCATTAAAGCTGCACTTGATCACGAACCTGACAGACTTCGGTGCTTATGTGAGCAGCAAGCGATGTTAAAGGCACGCCAGCTACGATTGGAGCGCATCTTGAATACGCTCGAAGAAACAATTCGACACGAGAGGAAGCGAGGAAAAATGTCCACGGAAAACATGTTTGATGGATTGAACGAAGAAGAATGGAAGCGGGCATTCACTCAACAAAATGAGCATTTGCAGAAAGCGTATGATTTTCAATTGGATACAGAGAATCTGGACGTGGCTTCCTTGAATGAAAAAGCTGCCGAAGCGAAGGCTTTCATGACGTTTATGGCCGATGCGCTGAAAAACAACAAAAGTGTCGACGATGACAGTGTGGTTTCTGCGATCGAAAACCATCTTGCTTTTTTACAAAAAGACCATCCGATTGATGCGCGAACATTTGCCGAGCAGTCAAGATTTTTCCTATCAGATGAGTTCCACCGCGCGATGTTGGAAGAGCAGCAAACGGGTTTAAGCTACTACCTTTGCATGGCTGCCGAAAATTACGCTTTTAAGTAAAATGTAGTTAAACGACCGTTTAACAAATAAACCGGGTGAGCGGCAACTCCCCGGTTCATTGCTTCCATTCCTATCTGCTGCCTTAGATTACCGCCTCGATAATATGCTCCTTGATCAGCGTCCATCGATCACGAGAATTCGGCATGAATTCTGATGCAATGGCTACGACGAGGTTTTTTTCTGGGATGCAACAGATCATATTTCCGCCATCGCCCCGTGCAGCGAATGAAAAAACACCGTCCTCTTCACGTAACCACCATAGATACCCGTAGTGTTTGAGATTCATCGCGATTGAATCATCTATCCAAGCTACTGGAATGATCTGATGATTACCCCAACAGCCACGATTCAGATAGAGCAAGCCAATACATGCCATATCACGGGGAGTTAACGTGAGCCCCCACCCTCCTGTGGAGTTGTTGTCAGGATCTTTTACCCACCCTCTCACATCTTTCCCGAATAAATCTTCAAACCCAAACGCTTTCATTTCATAATCAGGGATTTCTTCTATGCCGATGGGTTTAAACAAGTGTTCGTTGGCAAATTCCCGGGCACTTTTTCCTGTGCTGCGTGTGAGGATGGCTGAAAGCAGATGCGCCCCAGCGGTCGAATACTTAAACGCGCCAATCCTTCCCTTTTGCCCGAGCATATCCAGAGTATATGTTATCCAATCGGACTGCATACACATCTTATCCAGTGGTTCGAGCCAGTCCTCAAAAGGATAGGGGGCTGTCATCGTTAGAAGATGGCGTATGGTAATTGATTGTTTTTGCGTATCCGTATGACCGGGTGCATAGTCTGGGAAAAAATCCAGCACCTTTTGGTCAACATGTTTGATAAACCTTTTCTGTATGGCAATTCCGATGAGAGCAGATAGAATACTTTTCGTTACAGACGCTACATGATGTCTATCTTTCGGTCCATAGCCATGATAGTACCTTTCATGGACGATATAACCATTTCTTACAAGAATGATCCCGCTTATGTTGCTGTACGAGGCTTCAATGATAGGGTCTAGCTCTGCTAGTTTTTCAGCGTCTACGTTCAAGAGGGCCGGGTCAACTGCTTGCCATTTTGTTGGGGACCAATCGTTTCTTTGCATGATAATTCCCTCCTCCACAAGAGAATGTCATTTTTTTCTAACCGGAAAATACACTCCCGTAACAAGCTCCTCAGGAACGTTGGCATGATCGGGTTCGGTTACATAGACTTCGTAGGGTGATCTCACCAATTCATAGCCTTCCTTTTCTACCCATTCCCTCAGCCTGGCGTATACCGATGTCAATTCTGAGTAAGGCCCCTTACATACAGACTTTGCACAAAGTCCCCCTGGCAAATCTCTTGTTCCCATTACAGCCTCCGCGACCGGGAGTGCAAACTCGGTATCATTTCCGGCGGGATTGAATTCCGGGCTGTGATAAATCGTTATTGGCGTACCGAGCAAGGTGAGCTTTTCAGTCGCAATTCTTTTATACAGCTTACTAAAGTACTTTCTATATCCTGTTGCATAATCATCACTCGTCATCACCTGACGCAACGAAAGAATATGGATGGGCTGGGTCTCCACAAGCTGTACTTCTATGTTGTCAAGGTATGCCATCATGGGGATCCCCTGCTCCATTTTCAAAAGATCATGGTTCAGTTGTTTGATGGTGTAGTCCAACGCGTTTCGTTTTTCATACATTTCCCTTTGCTTGCGAAGAAGCACGGTAACAAGCTTCTCTTCCGATTGATCTTCTTCCCTTTCCAGAACGACTTTTATTTCGTCCAGCGAAAAATGATACGATTTCAAACGATTGATGAAGAGCATCTTCTTCAGTTGCTTGATGGAATAATACCGATAACCATTTTCAGGATGAATCTCGTCCGGGGTCAATAGTCCGATTTCAGCATAATAGCGAAGCGTTTTAGTTGTCACTCCGCATATTTTTGAAAACTCTCCGATTGATAGCACAGGCTCACCTCCATTCTTCAATCGATATCGATATCGATATCCTACTTATACCCCTTCCCCTAAGGGCAAAGTCAACTGCAAGAGCCGTTTTTCAGCAATCGGCCATCATGTGAGATGAATATGATCATTCCCGAATGAAAAGCTGTAGCACCTACTGAGCAATCATTGTACAATTATTGAGAGAATCTTACATACAAAATAATACGAGGAGGTTCTGCAAATGGCGGAGCAATATGTATTCCGTTAAGTCCGCGGTCCCCCTTTCTATCCCTATTCTCACCTTATAAATACAGAGGAGGACGAATATGGATATTTTCATTAGAGAACTGCGGGCTGGCGACGAAGAATGTGGTGCAAACATTGATGGGAGCTTTATCGTAGACTCTACCCTTGTCTTGCAACTCATCGGACAGCAAATCGGATATACGGTGAAGGAGAGACCCCTTAGAACGAAAAGCTACGATGATGAACAGCTTGAAGAAGATACGATTGAGGATTATTCCAACTATATCGGCAATCCCCATCAAATCATTTATATAGCGCTCGTAAACAATCAAGTTGTGGGCCAAATTGTTTTGAAAAGAAATTGGAACAAATTTGCCTATGTGGAAGATATCAAAGTTGATAAGCAATATAGAGGATACGGTCTCGGTAAAAAACTAATCGAACAAGCTAAACGCTGGGCGAAGGATGGCGGTATGGCGGGAATCATGCTGGAGACACAAAGTAATAATGTCCGCGCATGTAAATTTTACGAAAGTTGTGGTTTTGTCATCGGAGGTTTCGATTCCTACGTCTACAGAGGTCTAGATAAAGATAGTGATGAGATTGCAATTTATTGGTATCTCATGCTTGATTAAAGAAGGCCATTCCGTGGCAGATTCCGGATTTCGAAGTCGATAAATACAGAGAAGAGCGAAATGGTTTTCTGGAGTTGTCGCACCGCGACAGCTCCTTTTGCTTTTTCGCCGATAGCCCCTCTTCTAGCAAATTGGTACGCGTGGCTTGTAACGAGGTAAAGTTTTATTTGCAATTGTTCTTTCCCTATTTCTTGGCAACGAAAGCATAAATAATAGTCTTGTAGCGAAGTTTGCTAAATCAATAGAAAAAGAGATAGGAGTTCGCTTTTTATGTCACGATCCGAAAAACGTAACCGTTTCATTATGCTTGCAATGGCACTTGGCTTACTGATGTCATCCCTCGACAATACCATTACCTCAGCGGCCATTAGTCACATTATTAAAGATATCGGTGGCTTTGAAAGCATGAGCTGGGTTTTCACTTCGTACGTATTAGCCGCAACCAGTACGATGCTCATCTTCGGAAAAATGTCCGATCTTTTTGGACGCAAGTTGTTTTACTTACTTGGCATCACGATTTTTCTCATTGGCTCGGCACTTTGTGGCGTTGCCCAAAGCATCGAACAGCTAATTGCTTTCCGTGCCCTTCAAGGAATTGGTTCAGGGGCTCTCTTTCCGATCACTTTCACAATCCTATTTACGCTATCCTCTGATCCGAAATATACGGCACGAATCTCTGGCGTGTTTGCCGGAATCTTTGGGCTCTCTTCTATCGCCGGACCTCAAGTCGGGACCTTGCTCTCTGATTACTTGGGGTGGCGTTGGTGCTTTTATGTCAATGTTCCGATCGGTTTGTTATCTCTCTTAACGCTTCTGTTTTCCTTGAAAGAATCTCGTTCTCAATCAAAGCCAAAGATTGACTATTTGGGGACTGTTACATTAATCGTCTCCTGTATAGCTGTCATGCTGGCGCTTGAATGGGGAGGAAAAGCATATGAGTGGTCATCGTGGCAAATCATCTCACTATTTGCCCTGGCCATAATCGTAGGGATTGCTTTTATTCTGGTAGAACGTCATGCACAGGAACCGATCCTCCCTTTCCAGATTTTCAAAAACCGTATGGTGGTCGCAACTTGTATCGCCTGTCTTTCTCAAGGTGCCATCATGTTTGCTGCCATCACTTATTTGCCTATTTTCGCTGTGGTCGTACTCGGGTATCCGAACTCCAATAGTGTTTTGACTCCGTTGATGCTCTCTTTGACGGGAGGTGCCGTGGTATTCGGAATGTTGCAAACAAAATTTTCCTTCCGATCTCTCATGGCGTTCTCTATGCTCGCTAGTGTAGTAAGTTCTATTTTGCTCATGTACGTTTCAACGGGCATTTCCTTCTTTTTCTTAACACTCTTGATGATTCTGTTCGGGTTTGCTGCAATCGGGCCGTTAATGAGCGTTGCACAAAACGCGATCGTCTATTCGGTCGATAAACCATATATCGGTATTTCTTCCTCGATCGTTGGGTTTTGTCGAAACATGGGAGGCGTACTCGGTGCATCGATCACGGCTGCTGTTGTGAACCAAAATTATGCGAGTATCGTATCCACTGGGGCGTCATTACATGGCATTTCCTTGGAGAAAGTAGCTGATCTGCTTAATCCTGAAGTTCTCATGCGTGAGCCATTAAAAATCGAGCCGAGTGTTCATTCTTTTTTGAGTGACTCTCTAGGTACTGCCATCAATCATGGTTATATCGTGGGATTGATTTTCGCCGTTATTGGTTTCTTTTCCGTACTATACGCAGGCCCTGGCAAGCTTGAGCGCCATCAAAAGAGCGTCGAATCATAAAGGTCCACGGGTTTCTTGCTCCGCATCACTTTCCAAAAATGGCAGTATGATGTATGGTAAAGTATATGCATTTATAAACTATACTTCCCAAAGGAGAGTGTGATTCGTGCGTGAAACCTGTGTTCCGACTAGTGTGGAACTGAAAGATACTGGTTTTGGTTATACGTTGTCTTTAATCGGCGGTAAATATAAAATGATCATTTTGTATTGGCTCGCTGAAAAGAAGGTGATGCGTCATAATGAGCTAAAGCGAAGTATCGGTACCATTTCTTTTAAAACGCTGAGCCTGATGTTAAAAGAGCTCGAGGCAGATGATTTGATCATCCGCAAGGAATTTCCCCAAGTCCCTCCCAAAGTGGAATATTCCTTAACAGAACGTGGTCTTTCTCTCATCCCTTTATTAAATATGATGTGCGACTGGGGAGAGAAAAACAGCTTGCAGCCTCAGGAGGATGTAAAGAAACAGGCATAACGATCGTTTCTAACAAGAAAAGAAGTATCTCCCAACCGCGGAAATACTTCTTTTTCTTTGGGCTTCTTACAGGTTATCGATGAATTTCACATAATCTTGCGCGCTCTTATCCAATACGCTACCAGTCGGCTCAAGTTCTTGACCAGGTACATTTTCCCCTGACTCAGTCTCCGCACCATAATACGCAAAGAATGAGCGATAATCCGCATGGCAGTAGCGGAAGGTTGTTTCAAAAGGGGTCAATATTTGCTCAAGCGTATACCGATACCTTCCCTCTTCCTGATAATCCTCCTTCCTAATTCCCGCTGATACCGCTAATGCAGCTTTGCGATTCTTTAATTTATCGCCTCCTTTTGAACCGTACGCCCACCCGTATGCGAAAACATCGTCGAGCCATTTTTTCAGGAGAGGCGGACAATTAAACCAGTAAACCGGGAACTGTAATACTAGATGTCCATGCGATTCAACCAATTGTTGTTCTTTTTCCACATCAATGTTTCCATCCGGGTAAACCTTATGCAATTCGTGTACGGTATACTTTTCTGGATATTTTTTGAGTTCTTCTACCCATCGCTTATTGATGACGGATGTTTCGATGTTTGGATGTGTGACGATTACAAGCGTTTTCAATGTAAGGTCCTCCTTGAAGTTTGTTGTTTTATGAGTATAAAATGCTTGCTGCAAATTTGTAAGTACGCACATTTTGTTCAGTTACTTACATAAAGGTGAGTGTAAAAAACAGAAAAAAGCCTCCCCGCGACCTAATGATTCTAGGTTGGTATCGTGGGAGACCATTTTGCAAATGGGTTATTTGAGTTGTTTCTCCATGTACAGCGTGCCTTCAATCGGATTGAAACGGTAGGGCTCAATTGGATAGAATTCCAACGAGCGGTAAAGCTGAATCGCTTGTTCCATCGTAGGAAGCGTATCTAATCGGATGAATGAATAGCCTCGAAATTTCGCTTCGTCTATGATCGCCAAGGCTAATTTTTTCCCTACTCCTCTCCCCTTCCATTCAGGCTTCACGTACAATCTCTTCATTTCGCAGACTTGTTCATCTATTTTCCGTAAGGCAACACATCCTGCGGGCTGTTCGTTATCTAATGCCAACAAAATACAACCGTCTGGTGGTGCGTATTCGCCGGGTATATTTTGCAATTCGATGGCAATGTTTTGAAAGCTCAAATCAACTCCTAATGAATCTACATATTCCAAAAAAAGTTCACGTGCTTGTTCGTATTCATCATCCTCCGTTGCATGAATCAAACGCAGCAATCCAAACACCTCCACATCCCGTCGTGCGATCGTTTACGTGGTGCGTAACGAGCGACGCAAGATTTTCCCTGTAGTGTTTTTGGGAAGCTCTGCTACGAATTCCACCTGACGAGGAACTTTGTATTTCGCCAGCTTGTCACGACAAAACGCCATGATTTCCTCTTGAGAAACCGCTATTTCCTTCAATGCCACAAATGCCTTGACTGCCTCGCCATGCACCTCGTCAGGAATTCCGATCACAGCCGCCTCGATAATCGCAGGATGCTGGTATAACACTTCTTCTACCTCACGGGGGTACACGTTATAGCCGTCAACGAGAATCATGTCTTTTTTGCGGTCAACGATGTATACATATCCTTCTTCATCCATACGCGCCATGTCTCCCGTATACAGCCAACCATCTCGAAGCGCTGCGGCCGTATCATCTGGCAAACCGAGGTACCCTATCATGACGTTGGGCCCTTGTACTACCAGCTCACCCACTTCTCCACGTGCGACTTCGTTTCCTTCGGGATCGACGACCTTGTTTTTCACAAGCGGGATATCGATTCCAACCGATCCTGGCTTTCTGGTCCCATGCAATGGATTGAATGTTGTAGCTGGGGCTGCCTCGGACAATCCGTAGCCTTCCAGTACCTTGGCATCGTATTTTGCTTCAAACTTGTGCAGGAGCTCGACGGGCATGGATGCACCTCCCGAGCAGTATATCCGGATAGAGGAGAAATCTTCTTTTGTCGCAGTCGGCACCTGTAGCAGATAGTTGTACATGGTCGGAACGCCTGCAAAGCATGTGGCTTTTTGCTCACGAATCGTTTGGAGGACGTCTACCGGATGAAATTTTGGCACGATAATAATGGCTGCACCCGTTTGAATCGGGCCATTCATGCACACCGTCATGCAGAAGACGTGAAACATCGGGAGTACCGCGACCATGCGATCTTCTGGCACCAACTCGAACAATATCCCCATCGCATCCGCATTCGAAGCCATATTCCGATGGGAGAGCATCGCTCCTTTTGGCTGGCCAGTCGTACCTGATGTGTACAGAATAACAGCGAGGTCGTCTTCGTTTCGTTCCGGCTCCGCGTAGCCTACCTCTGACTCTTGCCCTTCCTTTACAAGCTGATCGATCGTTATTTCATTCTCAATAGATTCCGAGTAGATAAGAAGCTGCAAATTTTCTATTTCTTCCTTCATCGGGGTTAGTACCGGCTGCAACGCCGATAAGGCAATGGCTGCCTTTGCTTTACTGTTCGAAAGAATGAAGCTAATTTCGCGAGCCGTATAGATGGGGTTCATGGGAACAACAACTGCTCCTACGCGGAGTATCGCATAGTAAGCGATTACAAAATGCGGCCGATTATCCATGAGCAGAGCGACAGCATCCCCATTTCCAATCCCGTGCTGGGCAAGTCCTGCTGCGAGATGTTCGACCTGCTGATTGAATTGTGCATACGTCGTCGTTTCTCCCATAAAGACAAAGGCTGGACGATCCGCAAATTGTTTCGCGCTCTGCATGAGGCTTTCATTCAAATGATACATCGCACACCTACCCCCTTTTCAGAAAATTTTAACACCTAGAGATAAGCCTATAAAGCATTACTTTTAGGAAACATGGGAGATTGGCGGTGCTAATTGACTGACTTGTTCATTGCGCTTCACAAAGAGCAGGAAAAGCACGCCACAAATAATAAATAGCAACCCGTTGACGATCATGGCGTTGCCAAAACCAGTTCCAATATCTCCAGCTGACTGAACAATAGCGCCCGTTACCAACGGCGAGATGATCCCTGCCAATGTAACCAGGCTGGACAACACGCCTACTAAAAGTCCCGTGCGTTCCGGCAACAAGCTGCTAACAATAACAGAGGCAGCTGTCCCAACAGAAAAGGCAAATCCTTTTCCGAGGCACAGAAAGATCAAAACAAATACTGTAGATTGAACGAGAGTCACACCATAAAAGCACAGTCCCCCTAAAATAATCGAAACACCGCCAACCAAAACGTATGATTTACGATAGCTGCGATGCTTTTTAAAGAAACGATCACCGATTGAAGAAATGAGTATGGTCATCAGTCCGGCTAAAAGTCCCGTGCCAGCAATTGCATAGGCCATTTCCTGATTTGTAAACTGGAAGACCTTGACGAGATAGACAGGCTCCCAAACGGATGCGAAGGTCGTCCCCCATATTTGTGCGAAATAGATTAAAAAACAGAATAGAAACGTGGATGAGAGCAAGATACCGGATATATCCGACCATTTCGCTTTTGGCAAGGTAGGAGCTGCGCCTTTTGCAGGAGCGACAGTGACATGTGGTTTTTCTTTTCCAATCCACAACCAGACCAGGAGCCATATCAGACTGAGTGCGCCCATAAATGCCCAGGAAAATCGCCATCCATAGCTATCGATCAGCGCGACAATCATCGGTGCGGAAGCAACCGCACCGACGAAAGCACCAAAGTTCACGGTGGAATAAACCAATCCACGCTTTTCTTCGGGAAACCATTTATTCAGATGGCTGACAACCGTTGCCCAAAATGGCCCTTCGCCTATTCCAAGCAATACACGCGTTACGACAAGCATCGGCAAACCCGCGATCGCATAAGCGCCGAATTGGATGACAGTCCAGGACAGTGCCATGATCGCCAGCATTTTTTTCGTCCCGATGCGATCCGATAATGCCGCGCCTATAATCCCGGCAATGGAGAAAAACCAGAAGAAGCTGCTTCCAACAAGTCCCCATTCTTTCTCGTTCAATGAAAATTCAGTCATGATCGGCACGGCAGAATATCCCGCAATCGTTTTATCCGCATAATTGATCATGTATAGCAAAAACAACATAATCATGGTGATTCTGGCCATCATGTGAATCACTCCATTTGTGTAGGAAATAGACTACCGCCGTTTCCCGCTATTTTGAAAGTCGCACGCGCCCAATTCCATCCGTGATCTCGATCACTGTGCCATATGGTTCACTCAAAGCTTTGAGCCCCTCCAAGATGGAGATATCCTCGCTTAATTTCGGCCACCCCATACGATGTACAGGCAGATCAAAGCCTAATTCAATCGGATGCAGCTCTAGTTCGAGCAGTTCACCATCTTGCATTTTCCACAAGGGAATAACCGACTCCCACACCTCTTTGTGCACACAGAGTCCGCGTGTGTAGTTGGCACTCATCTCTTCCAACGCATCTGCCACATTATGGTTGTGGTCTAAACCATAGTGCTCGTAGAAATCAGCTGGCTGACTCGTAACGGCTTCTGTCTGAAAAATAAAATCCCCCAAGCTGTAAAAGATCGGCCGATTGTTGTAGATTTCAATGCCTCGCAATAAATGGGGGCCATGTCCCACCACGGCGTGTGCGCCCGCATCGATGCAAGCTTTTGCGAACACAGGCAAGAAATCAGCCGCCACTTCCTTCGCATCCCCCTTCATCTCATGCGCGTGAATACTCACGATGACGTAATCAGCCCGCCTTTTTGCCTGCTCAATCGTTTTGACGATTCTGTTCAGATCGCGCGGATGCGGCTGAGTAGTCGTCCCTTCTTCGTCGCTTACCATGAAACGCGCATTTCCGAAGAGAAAGATCTCCTTGCCCGGATCGTTCATGAAGCCTTCCTCGATGAGAAGCTTGTTGAAGGCGTTAATGTCTGTCGACTCCGCAATGGCTTGCAAATCAGCGAGCTTTTCTTCCGTAATGTGGTGTGTCATGATATATCGCATCGGATTGATCCCTGGCCTGCCGATACTATCCGAACGCTGATCTCCGGCCGCCCACCATGGATGAAAAGTCGACGTTGTAGCGATGAAAGCTACCCTGGCTCCTTCGCATTCGAGATAACGCGGCGCCCCCGCTTCAGCGAGATTTTTGCCAGCTCCAGCATGGACGAAGCCATACTCATTGAGATATCGTTCCGTTGCTTCTAGTCCCCCATACAAATAATCAAGCGTATGGTTATTCGCCCACCCAATCATGTTAAAGCCATAATCTTTCATGACTTGCAAAACGGATGGTGGTGACATCGCCCACGTGCCTCCGCTTTGTGCGCTGGGATAGCCCTCGTTATCGTGTACGGTCGTCTCCAGATTCGCAATGCGTACGTCCGCACGGTGCAGCAAGCTGGATACCTCTTCAAAAGCTTGGTCCCTGTATGGAAGATTGCGTGTAATGAAGCTGTCGCCAGTCGCGGTAAACCAAATCGGCTTGGTCATTGGCAGGATTCCCCTTTCGCTTTTCTCATTTTTACTGTTTTCAAAAGATCGAGAAGTCTTCCTCTTCCTCTCCAACAAACGAGTATAGCTTCGAACTGATTTCATCATAGTGCTGCAATCGTTTCTGGACATTTTCCGAGTCGTGGAGCATGACGCCTTTGATCAAGACATTTAGCATGGAGAATAGTGTGGGCATACCGCTAGTGGCAACGGGTTGGGGTGTGGTAATTTTCAGGAGATGATCTGCGACTTGGCTAATAGGGGAGAACTCGCCTTCCGTAATCGCCAAAATCTTTGCTCCCAGCTCTTTTGCTGAATGGACCATTGCAACTGTCTCGCTAGGATGACGAGGAAATGATATCGCAATGACCAGCCATTCTTGATCCCGTTCGGTGAGAAAATAATCGGCGTTATCTACGGCTCCCGTATACAAATGTGTGTTTCCTTTGATCGCATTCAACGCCGAAAATAGCCATTTTGCAGGAATATGGCACCAGCGAAATCCCACCACTACGATTCGGTTAGCCTGCACGATGCTTTTGACCACATCATGGAGCAAGTGGTAATCTATTTGCTGCAAGCCTTGCTGGAGATACGCAATATCACTCTCCATCACTTGATGGGCGTAATTGCTCAGATTGAGCGTAACCTCCGTGTCTCGATATTTCTGGATCGGCCCCTTCCTTTGGTCTCCTATCAAAAGAGACTTTTTGATTTCTTCCTGAAGCTCTGTGTATCCGGAGTAACCCAATGCGTAACAAAAGCGAATGACAGTTGCTTCACTGGTATTCGTAAACTCCGCGATTTTTTTAGCGGTATGGATCGCAAGTAAGCTGGGCTTTTCTATCGCGATCTTACAGATGATTTTTTGGCTTGCTGTCAGCTTTCCATACTGCTTCCGAATCCGTTCCTTTACGAGTTGTGCCATACCTGAAGCCCCTTTATCATTCTGATTTATTTTAATATTGGGAATAGTATATCCTTTGCAATAAATCACTTCAATACTTCTTGGAAAATGTAGTTTTTGCTTCATTTTGGTGTATGCGGACTGTAAAAAGGGACCTCCACAGTTGGAAGGCCCCTTCTCTTCTCTTTTTATTCCGTACTGAGACATTCATTTGGAACCCAGCCCTAAAGCTATATCGTATTTCGCTTATTTCTCAACTTGCTTAGTCTTTTTTATTTGAACTTTACTCCAATAAGTGAAAGATCGTAATAACAGTTCAACCGGTCCCATCTTACAATACTTTAACCATATGGAGCTACCAGTGAGTAGAACAGCATGAATGATTAAGAAAGTAATCAAAGAATGAATACTAATCATGGAGCTAAAAACAATTAATAAGGCACTTTGTGCAAGATAATTTGTTAAGGACATTTGTCCATATAATTTTAATGGAGACAATATAGCTTTTATCTGATTCCATTGCAGAGAAATAATAAGGATGCTAACCATCATCGAGGAAACTAAATAATCTTCTAGTATTTCAATGCCTGCTGGAGTAATCTCTACTGAGCTATTTACAAAATATAAAATGACATAAGCACAAATGATCCCAATTAAAAAAATCAAAACATGCTTTACTTTCGCATAAATATTTTCAATTATTTTAAATTGGCCCATGGTAAAACCTATCATCATCAGCGATAACCATTTACTAATTGCTGAGAAAAGTTCTAGCCATGCAATTCTCTCCCCATAATACGGTTGACAAAAGGCAGTTACGATAGACAAAATGATTAGGATTATCGTTACCACTAAGTTCGTCCATTGATTTGTTTTAAAAAACAGAGCTATAAATAGGCCAAGGACAGCGTACTGCATCAGCACATCGTGAATACCTGACGGTGCATAAAATGTATGGATCAGTCCTAGTACAAATAAGAAGCAGATTCTGCGGAAAAACAGAAGGTAACGGTTCTTTATTTGTTGTTGGGATCGATTCATAAAAAAGTAGCTTCCAAGTCCAAATAAGAAAAATAGAATTGGATAAAATTTACTGTTAAAAATATAATACAGTCCAGCATGTAATTCATTATAATTCGACACATTATTCATCACCTGAAAACTATTTACAAGAAGTACCCCAATCAAGGCAAATCCTCGTAAGTAATCCATAATGTCTATTCTTGTATACGAATTTATTTTATTCATGTAGAATCTCCTCATTGAAAATATTCATTTAGATTAAACACCTTACCTACCTTTATCTTTTCAACTCCCCAAGTCGGTTTCATGACTTAAACATACACGTTATCTTTAGACAAATGAATGACTGCTGTCTTACAATACAGAATACAATCTTACTAAATCGTAAAATTACCAGAGCACCTCATTTAAAGAAGTTAGCCATAGACGAAAAGGTAAATCGTACGGAAGCGAGAATGAATCCAGTGGCAGAAAACGACTTTCTAAATAGTCATAAAAAAAAATGCCTCCGGTGACCTGTTGCAACCAAGCTCACCAGAGGCATCTATTCGTTATAGGGGGGGTGATAGTGTTCCCCTTACATCTCTACCTTCCGCTTCCTTCTCAATACATGACGTTCCTTCGCTTTTTCATACTGAATGCGCTCTTCCTCAGTATCAGGAATGACACCAGGCACGATCGTCGGCTTTCCTTGATCGTCGAGGGCAATCATCGTCAGATACGCGCGTGCTGTCATGCGCTTTTCCCCGGTCAACAAGTTCTCCGCTTCCACTCTCACGAATACTTCCATCGATGTCTTATGGGTCCAGGTCACATATGCCTCCAGGTTGATCGCTTCCCCTGTCTTGATTGGCGCAAGAAAATCGAAGGAATCGCTCGACGCAGTGACAACAGGCTTACGGCAATGTCGCATAGCTGCGATGCAGGCGATTTTATCTACATAGGCCATGACTTTTCCACCGAAAATGGTATGGTGGTGATTGGTATCCGGTGGAAAGACGAGATCAGTCAAAAAGGTTCTCGATTGTTGGATCGGTCGTGCTTCTGTCATCATTTGTGTGGCTCCTCTCATCGCGTTCACCTTCCCGACTGAGCTGTCAAACGATTCCGAATCGCCTTCGTTGCCGCAACCATGTTTCGTAATGACTGAACGGTTTCTTCTCTTCCTCTCGTCTTCAGCCCGCAATCCGGGTTTATCCAAAATTGATCCGGTGGAAGTACTTGCACACCTCGTGCTACCATATCTTCCATTTCTGAAACAGCTGGAACTCGGGGGCTATGGATATCATATACGCCGAGCCCGATGCCTTTATCATACGTACCTGTTTCGAACACAGACACGAGCTCTCCGTGGCTACGTGAGGTTTCAATCGAGATCACATCGGCATCGAGTTCGCTGATGACGTCCATGAAATCATGGAATTCGCAATAGCACATATGTGTATGAATCTGGGTGCTCGGCGCAACAGTGGAAGTCGCTAGACGAAACGCTCTGACACCCCACTCGAGATAAGCTGCTTGCTCTTCTTTTTTGAGCGGAAGTCCTTCGCGCAGCGCTGGTTCATCGACTTGAATCATGAGAATCCCCGCTTCTTCCAAGGCTTCTACCTCTTTTCGCAATGCCAACGCGATTTGTTCGCACACTTCTTGTCTGGAGACATCGTCTCGAGCAAACGACCAATTCAGAATAGTTGCTGGGCCCGTTAACATACCCTTCATTGGTTTGGCGGTCAATGATTTTGCATACACACTTTCTTTGACCGTCATTGGTGCCACAAACTCCACATCTCCGTAAATAACAGGTGGCTTCACGCAACGCGAGCCATATGACTGCACCCAGCCGTTTTTCGTGAACAAAAAGCCATCGAGCTTTTCGCCAAAATACTCAACCATATCTGTTCGTTCGAACTCACCATGGACGAGGACATCCAGACCGAGCTCTTCTTGTATTTTGACCCATTCCTTGATTTGCGCATGAATGAAAGCGTCGTATTGCTCTACTGTCCAGTTCCCTTTTTTAAACTGCTGTCGGGCTTGACGAACCTCCGCCGTCTGCGGGAAACTACCGATTGTGGTCGTTGGCAACAGTGGTAACTTCCACGTATTTTGTTGAATCTCTCGACGTTCGAGATAAGGAACACTTCTTTCAAGTTTGGCAGCAGCGACTTGACGTAAAGCATTCTTCACTTCTAGACGATTCCTCGCTGGAGATAATGCGAGCTTTAGCAAGTCCGCTTCATTTTGAGCGATCTCTTTTGAAATGACGTACTTACCATATCGGAATCCTTGGACTAAAAGCTGTACTTCCCCTAGTTTTTCGTCGGAAAACGCCAATGCAGACACGACTTCCTCTGGCAATTCGCTCTCTGCTTCAACTGTTACAGGAACGTGCAACAAACTGCTAGACGGTTGCAGCCACAGCTTTTCGAGTGGAACGATCTCGGAAATTTCATTGACCAGCTCCCATTTCTCTTCAATGGACGCACGCCATATGTTTCGACCGTCGATGATTCCCGCTGCGAGAATCTTGTCTGCTGGAAACCCGTGTGTTTTTAGATGAGTCAAATTGCGCTTCGCTCCGTGTACAAAATCAAGACCGATTCCTTTTACCGGTAAGGAAACTAGCTCCTTGTACCAATCCACCGCTTCAAAATAGGTTTGCAGCATGCATTGTAGATGCGGGAGTGCTTGACCGATCTGCGTATAGATACGTTTGATGATGGCGCGTTCTTGCTCAGAGACATCCAGTACAAATGCAGGCTCATCGATTTGCACCCATTCCACGCCGTGCAGCTCTAACTCCCGGAGAACGTCTATGTAGAGCGGAACGAGTTGATCCACGACGATCTCAAATTCGTTTTTCTCATATCCTTTAGACAATTTGACAAACGTATACGGGCCTACAATAACAGGCTTTCCGATGATGCCATACTTTTCTTTGGCCTCCAAATAGGCCTGGAGAGGCTTGTTCTCGGTTATGGCTGGTTGTCTTTCACCGAACTCCGGGACGATGTAATGGTAGTTCGTGTTAAACCATTTCGTCATTTCGCTGGCAACAGCTTCCTTCGAACCGCGAGCCATGGCGAAGTATGTGGCTAATGAAACCGGGCCTCCCTCGTATTCATAACGCTTGGGGACCATTCCAAACATCACAGCCATATCCAGCATGTGATCGTAGTACGTAAAGTCACCCACAGGGATCAGCTCGACCCCTTTTTCCTGCTGACGTAACAGGTTTTGGTGACGGATTTGCTCCATTTGCTGTACCAGGCTTGCCTCATCGATGCTGCCTGCCCAAAATACTTCCAATGCCTTTTTCCACTCCCGGTTCTTCCCGATCCGTGGATATCCCAAATTGCTGCTCTTCATGAGCTTCCTCTCCATTCTTCATTCGATCTTGACTTGAATCCGCCCAATAAAAAAGGCATCTCCAACGATCAAAAAGAACGTTAGAAATGCCAAATAAGCACTGAGATCACAGCATCCTAACACCTCCCTATCTCCCGTAGGTTAAGCAGTGTCGTCGAAACAGGCAGGTCTCCTGACTTTGGGATCATCATCTGCACATACCTTCCCAATCCGATTGGATCAGTGGCTAATAAATGTGCCGACTCCCCTCATACAGTGGCGGGACCGTGTCGGATTCTCACCGACTTCCCTTTTCATCCTTGGTCGA
Source organism: Brevibacillus sp. HB2.2 (assembly GCF_013284275.1). Taxonomy (NCBI): domain Bacteria; kingdom Bacillati; phylum Bacillota; class Bacilli; order Caryophanales; family Paenibacillaceae; genus Brevibacillus; species Brevibacillus sp. HB2.2. The sequence continues at coordinate 12,303 of NZ_JABSUV010000025.1, read as the reverse complement.
TCTTGATAACCAAAGAACCTGTTCCCACTCCTATGAAATTATCATGGTTCTGTGAAGTGCCCCAGAAAACGAGCAGGGCAGCATACTGTTCATACCGTAACACAGAATCCATTTTTTGTCATACTAAAATCTAAAATCATCGTCCGTCAACGGCTCTACGTTTAGTGTACGGACATAACCATTTCCTTTTTTCGAGAAGAAGTCATGCTGCTTTGTCTGCGTGCGAATGCCGTTCAGCACGATCGGGTTCACTTCTTCCTCCGGGAATAGCGGGTCCAGCCCCAGATTCATCAATGCCTTATTCGCGTTGTAGCGCACGTAGGCATGAACCTCGTCAGCCAATCCGATTTCGGTATACAACGAAGTCGTATAGGCCTCTTCATTTTCTTGCAGCTCATGCAAAAGGGCATACAGCTCCTCTTTTGCTGCGGTCTGCTCGACCACACTCAGGCCTTGGTAGACTTCTTGCGCGAGAACGCCGACATAGAGTCCGTGGATGCTCTCGTCACGAACAATCAGGTCGATAATTTCCCCGCTACTTGTCATCTTTCCTTGCCCCGCCAAATAGAGCGGATAGAAGAAGCCGCTGTAAAACAGATAGCTTTCCAGGAAAACGGACGCTACCATCGCCATGTACAAGTCTTTCGGTTTCTCAATCTCTTGATAGCGTTTGGAGATGAGGGCCGCTTTCTTTTGCAAATGTGGATTGTTTTCTACCCACGAAAAAATACCGTCAATCTCTTCGGTCGTTGCCAGCGTTGTAAAAATACTGCTGTATGATTTGGCATGGATTTGCTCCATCATGCCCATGAAGGCGAGAACCGCTTTTCTTTGCAGTCCATCGACATGCTCCATGATCTTCGGCATCCCTACTCCACCCTGAACCGTATCCAGCAAGGTGAGACCGCCCAATACTTTTTTATATGTGTCCCGTTCAGTCGCACTGAGCTCCATCCAGGCCATCTTGTCATCTGACAACGGAATCTCATCATCCGTCCAGAACTGCATGATGTTTTGATTCCAAAACGTCATCGTAAAATCGTCGTCCGGCCTGTTCCAATTGACTGCTTTCATATGGCGTTCCTCTTCTCTTTTTGCTTGATGCTTTTCCTTATATGAATCGACTTCACTAAACTGCGCAGCTAATGCACTCTTCTACAGTCAAATGCTTCGTACGCGTATAGTAGAGCGACTTCAGACCTTTTTTCGCTGCGTAAATGTAATAGCGAGCCAGTTCTCTGGTTGAAATATTGCTGTTCACGTGCAGTACAGTCGAAATTCCTTGGTCGATGTGCTCTTGAATTTCGGCAATCAGATCAATCACTTTGAATTGGTCGATCACATACGCCGATTTGTAGTAAAAATAGTTTTCCTGCGACAAGTATGGCATCGGGTAATACGTCGTAGAGTTGGCATACGTTCTCGTTTCGATATGCTCGACGATTGGCATCACGCTAGAAGTCGCGTTCTGAATGTAGGAAATGCTCTGTGTCGGTGCAATCGCCAAACGGTACGCATGATAAACGCCATGCTTTTGCACCTTTTGCTGTAGCTCCGCCCAATCTGCTGGTGTCGGAATGTGCATTCCTTCAAAGAGAAGCTTTGCTTTTTCCGTCCGCGGGCTGTAATCGTTCGTCACGTACTTGTTAAAATAAGTGCCTTTTGCATATTCCGATTGTTCAAAGCCCAAGAAGGTCATGCCTGTTTCCCTTGCAATTTCCATACTTTTTTCCAAGGAGTAGAAGTTCATCATCATGAAGAACGTACGGGCGAAATCTTTCGCTTCTTCACTTTCGTAAGCGATTCTGTTCTTTGCGAGATAACCGTTCAGATTCATCGCACCGAGACCTACAGAGTGCAGCTCACGATTTGCCTTTTGAACGCCTGGAGCGTTTTCTACACGCGTCATGTCACTCACGGCTGTAATGGCTTCGATTCCTTCGTGGACAGATTCGCGGATCATTTTGCGTTCCATCACATTGACAATATTGAGCGATGCCAGATTGCAGCTAATATCGCGACGGATGATATCCATCTCGCCGTAATTGGTAATCGTCGAAGTCTCCTGTAGCTGGAAGATTTCCGTGCACAGGTTGGACATTTTTACCGAACCGAGATCTTTCAGCGCATGGTTGTTGTTCGCATTCGTTTTGTTCATGATGTACGGATAGCCCGATTCCATTTGGATCATCGCGATTTTGGTCAACATCTCGCGTGCGCTCATCACGGTCTTTTTCTTGATGCGATCGTTAGCCAAGAGCTCCTCGTACATCTCATCGAGGTCCATATCATCCAGATGCACGCCGTATTCTTTGTACACGGAGTACGGAGCAAACACAGTCAATGGCTTGTTTTCCTCAGCCAGCTTGTAGAATACGTTTGGTACGATCAGGCCGATGGACAACGTTTTGATGCGGGCTTTTTCATCCGCATTGATTTTTTTGCAATCGAGAAACTCGTTAATATCCCAGCCGAAGATGTTGTAGTACGCTGCACCTGAGCCTTTGCGTTGCCCCATTTGATCCGCGTAGGAAAACGCATCTTCCAACAGCTTGAGAACCGGCATAACACCTTTTGCTGCGCCCTCGACGCCTTTAATCGGCTCTCCTCGTCCGCGAAGCTTGGACAGGTTCACGGCTACACCGCCGCCAATTTTGGATAACTGCATACAAGTTCCCAAAATAAAGTTGATGGAATTCAGTGAATCATCCATTTCGAGCAAGAAGCAGGAAACCATTTCTCCCCGGCGGCTTTTGCCTGCGTTCAGGAAGGTTGGTGTCGCTGGTTGCAAGCGTTGATCCATCATGGAGACCGTTAAACGCTTGGCGAGCTCAAAGTCACCTTGTCCAAGTGACAGTGCCACAACGGCCACCCGGTCTGGATACTGCTCCAAGTACATCGATTTATCGTTCGTTTTCAAAGCGTAATCTTTATAAAATTTGGAGATAGCCATATACGAAGCAAATTGAAAATCGGCGTCATAGGCCAAACGGAAAACTTCATCGACCTGCTCAACCGTGTATGTTTCATAGACGTTTTCATAAAAATCATTCTCGATCAAATAGTCCATGCGTTCTTTCACACTGCCAAAGGTCATCGTGTTGGACTGCACTTCTTCCATGAAGACCGCAACCGCTTCCCGATCCTTTTCCAGTTGATAAAATCCGTCGTTGCCACGCTGCATCAGTTCGTTGTTCAATTCAATATGCCGCAATTGCTGCCACCCCACTCGTAAATTGTTCCACGTCACGGCCGGTACCGGACAGTTCGAATTTAGAAATCACCGGAACGCCATATTGGCTCGCGATCGTATCCGCGCTTTTGGCAAAACTGGTTCCCCAGTTGCGGTTGCCGCTGGCAGATACCCCGCGCAGATGGACATGATTTCGCTTCAGGAACGTCGCCACCTTCTCCGGCACTTGTCCGAATCCCGTCGTGTATGTGATCAAAATGAATGGCTCGTCCAGCACCATATCTTGATCAATTTCCACATGTGGCAAATTAATTTTGTTGACGAATCGTCGGACGTTTCCTGTTTTTGAATCATAAGCGATTAGCATGTCCCTCATCCTATCCTTGCTATTTTTACTCTGTATGTATGTTATTTAGCCAAAGTAAAAGCGCATCCGACGTTTACATGCCGAATGCGCGTGATGACTTCCATCTAGCAATTCGCCAATGCGAATTGAGCGCTCGAACACTTCCCTATCTCCCGTAGGGTAAACAGTGCAAGCGGTTAGGCAGGTCTCCTGGCTTTTGGATCATCGCTCCATTTTCACCTTCCCGATCCTTCATGATCAGTGGCCTTCTTTCGCAAATGGAACTCTCTCATTACAGTGGCGGGACCGCGTCGGATTCTCACCGACTTCCCTATTAAGTCTACCAAATCTGGCTGGTAAACACCTTACCGCATCAATATGTAGTTGGTAAAACTTACTTTACCTCAATATATCGTAGGAGTCAAGCTCAGTATGGGCTCTTTTCGAAAACTAACTATTCTCCTTTTTCGGCTATTGCCAATCTCTGGTTCTCGTTCATATAATAGATTTTGTGCGTGTTGGTTAGCCTTGGAGAGATTGGAGAGTCGCCCTCATGAAAAGCACCGACTATCAACCTGTCGTCATACCTCGTTCCTACCGTAGAATCATGACTTATCAAGAGCGTGACTATCACATTTTCGTAAGTATACCTGCCGATCCCCCTCCGGAATCAGGCTTTCCCGTCATATATTTGCTAGATGGAAACTCTGTTTTTGCAACCGTGACCGAAGCGATACGGATACAATCACGTGGCCCTGAACGAACTGGGGTGTATCCTGCTATCGTCGTCGGGATTGGCTATCCAACAGACGCTCCATACCATCCTGCCCGTTTCTATGATTACACGTATGAAGTTCCCGCCTCAGAGCTTCCTGACAGCCCAAAAGGAGCCGAGTGGCCACAAATGGGGGGAGCCGAGCAGTTCCTCACCTTTTTAGAGGAGGAGCTCAAGCCTAGCATCGAAAACGACTTCCCCATCGATCGGACCCAGCAAGCGATTTTGGGACATTCGCTAGGCGGCTTATTTGTCTTGCATGTGCTTCTGTCCAGACCACACGCGTTCCAGCGGTATATTGCCGGTAGTCCCTCTATCCACTGGAATGAGAGCGTGCTGCTTGCGAAGGAGAGTCAATTGCCGAGCCTGCTGACAGATGACCTCAACGTCCATGCACTCCTCACCATCGGGGAGTTGGAAAACGATGGGCGATTCTTGGTCAAAGAAAAATCGCTGGCGATGATCGAACGATTGTCCTCCATGGGGAAGGGCCAAATCAAGGCTTCCTTTAAGGAATTTGCCAACGAAAATCACTCGTCCGTTTTGCCAGTCTTCATTAGTCAAGGACTCAGATTCGCCACGAAAAAAACTGCCCGCTACTAACAACGGGCAGTTTTTGTTTTTCATGATTCGCTTACTGTAGAGATAACACTTTGGTGATTTGGGGCAGCTCTTCGATGGCAGATACAATCGTTGGTGTAATCTCTTCATCAGTCACAGAGATAAGCAGGGCATTCTTCCCTTTTTGCTCGCGGGATACATTCAACTTGGAAACATTGATTTGATACTCGGCCAGTTTTCGTGAGACATCATAAATCACGCCTGGATAATCGATATGGCGAACCAACAATCCGTGGGCCCCTGGAGGTATGCGACACGCGCAGTAATTGATTTCACTGATGTACACTTCTCTCCAATCTTGCGCAAAGGTGTACTTGTTCGCTCCTACACGCAAAATCGCCAAATGATTCGCATATTCGCCAGAGCTGTGTTGGACAGGAATTTTTGTCCCGAGTCCTTCCACTAGCAATGTTGCGATTTCCTCTTTATTTTCATGAGCAAGAATACTTAATTGTGCACCCGCTAACTCTGGCTCGAGTCTTCGAATCAGTTCAGCCAGTTCACGCAATCCAGCATATTGGGTCATGTGATGCCTTCACTCTCCCAGTCAGGTTTATCCTCGTTATTACGGCAGAATCCACGCTTCCGGCTCTTTCTTGATGGAGGATTCGTTATCAGCACGATACCAAGCCGTCAACGTTTGCCCATCTTTCGTAAAGTAGATACGGTAGATGGTATTGCCTTTTCCGCTGTTGGTAAAAGGACTTTCATCCATCGGTACTGCTGTCACTCCACCCGCGTTTACAACCCCGCCGTTCTCCTTGATGACGTTTTGGATCGTCGCCATATGCTCTTTACCCATGGAGGCCATCCCGAAATAAGAGATGATCGCCAAGAGAACTGCTCCCGCCAAAAATGAAACGATAATCACTTTTGATTTTTTCGTAGCATCCACCGAGTGCTTCCCCCGTCTATCTTAGTTCTCTTTATCGACTAAGCGTACCTTGTCAATCGTACCTCCACCCAAGCACACTTCCCCATCGTAGAAGACGACAGCCTGACCAGGTGTCACTGCTTTTTGCGGTTGATCAAATACAACTTCTACGTTGCCATCCTCCAGCAGGTGAACGGTTACTCCCTGATCTGGCTGACGATAACGGAATTTGGCTGTACAAGTAAACGTTTCGGATGGTTTCTTATCACTCACCCAGCTCACGTTGGTCGCCAAGAGACTCTTCGAGTACAGACGGATATGATCAGAGCCTTCGCCAACGATCAGGGCATTCCGTTCCAGATCCTTGTCTACAACAAACCAAGGCTGCCCGCTTGTGCCATGACCTCCGCCTATCCCTAGGCCTTGTCGTTGGCCCAATGTATAGTACATCAGCCCGTCGTGCGTACCGATGACTGCTCCATCTACGGTCTCGATATTTCCTGGTTTGGCTGGCAAATAGTTTTGCAGGAACTCGCGGAAGTTGCGCTCCCCAATAAAGCAGATCCCTGTACTGTCCTTCTTTTTCGCTGTATAGAGTCCTGCTTTTTCCGCGATCTCCCTTACTTGCGGTTTCGGGAGATGACCAATCGGGAACATCGTTTTGGAAAGCTGTTCTTGGCCCAATACATTCAAGAAGTAAGTCTGGTCCTTGTTGTTGTCAGCGCCGCGAATCAGCTTGTACTCGCCATCGATGTACTTGACCTGCGCGTAATGGCCGGTAGCAATATAATCCGCCCCCAGATCCATCACCTTGGCGAGAAGCTCACCGAACTTGATTTCACGGTTGCACATGACATCCGGATTCGGTGTACGGCCTCGTTTATATTCATCCAAAAAATACTGGAATACCTTGTCCATGTATTCTTTTTCAAAGTTTACCGTGTAATATGGAATGCCGATCTGTTCACAGACGCGCCGGACATCCTGGAAGTCTTCTTCCGCCGTGCAGTGGCCGAATTCATCGGTATCATCCCAGTTTTTCATGAAGATGCCGATGACGTCATATCCCTGTTGCTTAAGCAGGTAAGCCGTCACGGAGGAGTCGACTCCGCCGGACATGCCGACAACGACGCGTGTATCTTCTGGTCGCTTCATAAGTCTTTCTCCTCTTATTCAATTTGTACCATTACAGATTACCATGTTTCGCAAAACAAATCATGTTTTGTTGCACTTTTGCCCGATAGAATGAAAAAACGCCTGACGCGTAGTTGGCGCCAGACGTTTGGTAGCAAGGTTATGCCTGCGTAGATTCATCCTTGATTTCTGCGCGATATCCCTCGATGCTTTCTTCGCGACGATGATTCTTCGCCTCGAGGTTTGCTTTTTCCTCTGCAGAAATCTCTCCAGCATGAGCCGTCAGGTAATCTTCGGACTCACGAATGTTCTCTTCCGTATTGGAAATCATCTGTTGAAGCTTTTCTGCGTTGTCAGAACGGTCATCCGGCTTCGCCATAATCGATACGCCTCCTACAAAGGGTTATATTCAACACCTTTACCATTGTGCGCCAATCATGGTTTCTTTATGTACCCGTGTTATAATAGAAGAAACGGATTAAACGAAAAAGAGGGTTTCACCTATGGCTTCCTTAGATTTGTTGGAAAGAAAGCTGCTTCGGATCATCTCTGATACCGATCCCGTCCGCCTGAAACGACAATGGGTGAAGGGGCAGAAGGTACCTGAATCCGAAGTGGAACAGCGCATGCGAATCGATCTTCTCTTGCGCAGACTCGACAAGCTACCTGAGGCCAAGCGTCAAGAAGTGCTTGCGCTACTCAAATGGTTTAAATGGTAGAGTTAGCGGATGGACGTTCCCAGACGCCACTGGCCGTCTATCCGATTCATTTGCTTTCTATCCACGATCGCATCTTGATTCAGCGGTCCATAGATGTGTGGATACAGCAATCCATCCTTCGCAGCCTCGTATTTGACTTCCGAAGTCGTTTTCGTTTCATCAACAACGAGTACATACAACTCCTCGTCAAACTGTGTGTAGACGCGGTTTGCTACCTTTTCAAGCAGCTCGTCCCCTTTTGTCGCGTGAATAAAGCCTTCTTGCTCGTAATCGCGCGGTAAGTAGTGATCCTTGTCCATCCACTTTTCCCAGTATGTTTTTGGTACCATGCAGTAAATAATAGAGTCTTGCATGCTTCTCCCCCACATTCGATTATTTTTTGGGCATTGCTTTGTTCAGGTGACGCATAGCTTTATCATAGAACATTTGCTCCATTTTCCCCTGATCGTATCGCCATTGAACGAAGTTACGCAGAGAGTGCAAATCCACCCAGGCATCCTTTGCTTGCGGATTGCGGTCAGGTATCTCTCCCGTTATTTCACCATCGTAGACAAGCTTCGCCATATCAGTTGGGTGCATGCCGATTTGATAAGCGATTTGATGTAAAGCTATTTTCATGGAACCTCCCCTTGCTCTTCAAGGATACATCGTATCTTCCGTCTATTGTGCCAGTCTTTTCGAATGATGCCAAGCCCCTAGCCCTACTCCCAAAGCATGTACCTTCCTCCCTTGCGTTTTGCTACAATGAACAGAGCATTTTAAGGAAGGGGTGGTATTCCATCATGTCAAAACATCGAAATCAACCTCGAAAGAAATGGTTCCAGCGAAAACGCATCTGGATTCCTCTTCTTTTCATCGCTTTCCTGTTTCTGGGTAACAGCTCTTATCTTGCAAAAGAGCCAGAAGGCGAGCCTTTTTTACTTGCTCACCGGGGAATGGCGCAAACCTTTCATATGGAGAACATCACCAACGAAACTTGTACGGCGGAACGGATTTATCCACCGGAGCATCCGTACCTGGAAAATACGATTCCGTCCATGCAGGCGGCTTTTGATGCAGGCGCGGACGTTGTTGAGCTCGATGTACAATGGACCAAAGACAATCGATTCGCCGTGTTTCATGACTGGACGCTTGACTGTCGGACAAATGGTACCGGTGTCACGAGAGATTATACCTTGGCCGAATTACAACAGCTCGACATTGGCTACCATTATACAGCCGATGAAGGGAAAACCTTCCCCTTCCGTGGAAAAGGGATTGGCATGATGCCTTCGCTCGATGATGTGCTACAAACATTCCCTAATCACTCGCTGCTTATCCATATCAAAAGCAATGACCCACTCGAGGGGAAAGCGTTGGCGGATGTTTTGGCGACCTTGCCTGCAAAACGACTGGCACAGCTCTCTGTTTATGGCGGTGACGAGCCCATCGAGACATTGAAACAACAACTGCCCCAGCTGCGTGTGATGTCAATGGCAACAATGAAAAGTTGCCTGATCCCGTACATCGCTGCAGGTTGGTCCGGATTTGTACCACAAGCCTGTGCACATACCCAACTACATATTCCTGATCAGATTGCCCCATGGCTCTGGGGTTGGCCGAATCGGTTCATGGCAAGAATGGAAGCAAAAGACACCCGCGTGATCCTAGTCGCAGGCAGTGGAGAGGTGTCACAAGGCTTTGATGTCCCGAATGATTTAAAACGGGTGCCTGAAAGCTTTACAGGAGGAATATGGACGAACCGGATCGATCTGATCGGTCCAGCTTTTCACGAAAACGTAGAAAAATAATGAAACGGTTCTTCAGCATATTCGTATATACTTATACGTAATACACTTCCAACCTAACTAGGAGTGATTGATATGCTCAAGAAGCTTTTAAAAAATTTACTCGGTAATCACTCATCTTCGCATAAGCACCGGAAATACAGCAGCAGCGATTACAAACATCGCAGAAAGTACAGCTCCAGCAATCGGTACGGACATTCCCATTACGGCAGCTCTCATTATAAAAGAAAGCGCTCCAGCCGTAGCTTCTTCAGCAGTTAAACAATTGTTTAACAAATGATTAGACAGCAAAACTCCGCTTATGCTAGCGGAGTTTTTTCATTTAACGAGACATGATTTCTACGAAACGATCTAGTGGCAATGCATGTACGGTTCTGTTTTTCTGGCCTTGTATCGTTTCCGCCATCAACATGGAGTTCAGGATCGCTTCCTTGACCCCTTCGATCGCTGCTTCAAACAGTGCATCCAGTTGTTCGGACGGAAACATTTTCACTGTGCTCATTTGCTCGTCGCCATATGAATAGCAATTTCCTGTGGAAAAGGTCAGAAAGAAATCACCGCTGCCCTCCTCACCAATCGCGCCGAGTTGTGCCATCGCGAGTGAGGCTCGCTTGGAAATGCGCTTGCATTGAGTCGGCAAGAGAGGCGCGTCTGTCGCAATTGTGACTAAGAAAGAACCATCGTTTTCAGGTGTTACCCACGGCAGAGGAACTTCATTCTCGGAAATCAGCTGGCCCACGGGAATACCATTCACCTTGAAATCCTGTCTTCTGCCAAAATTCGTCTGCACCAATGCCCCGACAGTAAAAGTGCCACATTCAGTCTCGACGATGCGTGAAGAGGTTCCGATTCCGCCCTTGAATTCGAAGCAGATCATCCCGGTACCTCCGCCCACATTGCCTTCCTCGACATGTCCTGTACGAGCCTCTACAATCGCTTCTTCCAAATCCTCATACTGAATCTGCGTCTTTTCGAGATCACTTAACCAACCATCCCATGTCTCCGCGACGATTCCGTTAGAAAACGGTTCAAGTCCCTCGATTTTTCTCGTCGCACGAGCAAGATGATGATGTGCCAACCCTAGCAGATGGCTTCCCGTAAATACGATGGGTGTCACCAGCGTACCCGTCTCTTCTATCCAGTGACTTCCCGTAAACTCTCCCGTACCGTTAAAGGAGAAAAAACCAGCAGGAAAATGCTGCCCCTCCAAATGTCCGTCGTTGGGAACGATCACCGTGACACCCGAACAAACGTCTTCCTTGTTAATTGTTTTGTGTCCGACCCTCACTCCTTTTACATCCGTAATTGCATTATACGCACCTGGGATCCCCGTCCCAATCAATACGCCACATTCTCTCGCTCGTTTTCTCGTCATGTTACGCTCCTGTCATTTTTGAATCTTCCCATAATAATGGTGTTGTAGTAATTGCCGTCGGAAAGAACTTTGTCGTTTATGAGTACTCCTTCGATTTCAAAACCAAACCGTTTGTACAGCTCAATTGCCTTCTCATTCGTTTCCATTACATTCAACGTCATTTTGGTAATGTGGTTGGCGTCTGCCCAGGCAACCGATTCTTGCAAGAGATTCTTCCCGATGCCATAACCCCAGAAATCTTGTGATACGCATACACCAAACTCTACTTTGTGCGCAAATCTGTTTAAGTAAACACCTGAACATCTGGAAAACCCGACAATTCGATCTTGAACAACAGCCACTAAAAACAAATTTCTTGGGCTCTCTGCATCTGTTTTGATGATACCTTCGAATCCTTGCACATCGATGAAAGCCTCTCCTCTTTCTCTGTCCAAATTTTCAGTCTCCCCATCGATTTGCAGTCGAAGGTCCGACAACTGTTGTGCATCTGTTTCCATTGCAGAGCGAATCGTGTAGGATAACCCGTTCACAGAAAGTAGTTGCTGGCTGATTATCATCATTTTTCTCCTATTGGTAAAATTTCGGTCTTTTATTCTATCATAGGTAGAAGTCTTTGTGAATCTTCTCTCTTCCTAAAGAGAAGGAAACTGCATTGAGTTTACATAACATTTATTATGTTCACTTATACGTCAACCTGTGGATATGCTACAATAAGGAAAAGGAGCGTGCTCGCATGAATTTTTCTAAATCATTTTATTATACGGTCAACCATTCCAAGGTAGAAGAATATAAGAAGATGCTCGATCTAATGAAAATCCCCTACATCGTGGAAGCACCGATCGTTTTGCTGAATCAAGGAGCGAACGAATACTCCTTCGTTTTTCCTAACATGTCAGGTCGTCTTTATGGAATGGTGAGCAAGTTGTTTCAAGCGGATGCGAAACCATATCCGAAGAAAGGTACATAAGAAAAAAAGACCCAATCATTGGGTCAAAAAAAGAAGTGGAGAGAATGCAGTCGATTTTCATGTAAGGTCTCCGTACGTACACCTATGCATGTACATTGATAATTTTCTCCATCTCGATCCATTGACTCCCCGTTTGGTTCGCTAATTGAACACGTCTCGCCTTCGGGTCTACCCATTTGACCACACCCCACATGCTGCATGTATTCCCTCGCTCCCCCTCAAAGGACACACACCAGCTCACATTTAAGGGATAATTCTCTCTACCCGAATCTCGTAGCATGTACATAAATGCCTCTCTTTCTTCGTGCGTTACTTCAAGATTGCCGTTAGCCACGCTTTTCCACCCGCCTACTTACGAACATTTACATCCAAATCCTCATCTTGTGTGGGAAATTGTACTTACATTATAGTGAATGCGAACATAAGTTCGCAACTCTTTTTTTAGCCACTCCTATCGCCATGTAAGTAGGTAGCTCAGGTGGTACCAAGAAAAAAGCCGTTTTCCCAGTGGC
>NZ_JABSUV010000024.1:0-106037 GCF_013284275.1 Brevibacillus sp. HB2.2 | reverse complement strand
AGAGATTGCTAATAAGCATCACAAATCCATTGCACAAGTTATCCTGCGTTGGGACTTGCAAAATGGTGTTGTAACGATTCCAAAATCTACAAAAGAACATCGAATCGTTGAAAATGCATCTGTGTTTGATTTTGAGTTGACAAAAGAAGAGATGGATCGGATCGATGGCTTGAATCAGAATCATCGAGTCGGTCCAGACCCGGACAAATTTGATTTTTAATAGGTGGAAACAATAACCCATGGACAAGCTAATTCGACAAAATAATCGGTTGCACCCTTAACGTGGAGTTAACCGGCTCGGCAAACACTGGCTGTTTATTCACATGGTAGAGATAACAAGCCAAGGAGCATGAGATTGGCAAAACATCGCATGCGCATTCCAGTCGTTTCTTTAACCAACGGAAAATCAAGTCGAAGGTAGACCTGAAAGATACTTCTAACGTTACTGACATACTGTTGTCAGTAACGTTTTTATATAGTTACGTTAAGATGATTATATGGCAAAATACTATACTCATCCGTGATTCGGGGTACTACATACAAACGTATAAATTTTAAAGAAGGAAGGGATAGGAACGATGCCGATGAATGTAACAATCCAGAAAAGTCGCTACTGGATTGGAGTTGTATCTGCTTCACATGTAAAAAGGGGGGTGCTGGGTGGATTCGCCCAGCTCTGCCATGGCAAGTCGGCACCATTGCGTCGGATGTCTCCCGGTGATTGGTTGATATACTACTCTCCACGAACAGACTTGTCTAAGGGGGAAGTGCTTCAAGCATTTACCGCCATTGGACAAGTGGCAGATGACAAAATCTACGAATATCCGATGTCCGAATCCTTTGTGCCGTATCGTCGGAATATCCGCTATATTCCGTGTCGCGAAGTGAAGATTGCCACTTTATTGGATCAGCTTACCTTCACGCGCGGGAATCGAAATTGGGGGTATCCATTCCGCTATGGTCACTTTGAAGTCGGGTTCGAAGATTTTCTGACGATTGCTGGCGCAATGATTGGCGATGTGGAAGGTATCCAGCATGACGTCGACAATCCGTATAAGCTGCAGGATACTAAACCTACTAGACAAAATAGAGGTGAAGCAAATGACTGATGGGCTATAACGGTAGCAATATGCATGGTTATCCCATCACAACTAAAAAAGTCCCCTTCAGGATAAAACGCAGATGGTCACTTTGCCTTTTATCCTGAAGGGGATTCCTTTTGCGTTGAATTATTTGAGATATCAGTTTAACGATAGTAAAAATGCGAAATTAGTCGAGAAATTGGTTGTCTAATATTCCAACGAGTATATTATGCAACTTTTGACTAAGAAAATTTTGAGCATTATATTGGGTTTACGAACAAGGCTGAATTTTTTTATTCCACATGGTCAGAATTAAAGAACCGATTCCTGTAAACTTAGTTGAATAGAGTATAGTACCTTGTTGGATAAATTCTAACAAGGTCCTCGAGTCTGTTAAGATTTGTGTAAACTCATACAGTTATTTGCGAGAAATGCAATTACATGCTAAATGCCACCTATTTACATATGGAGTCAGAATCCGATACATATAAGAACAGCTATGATTGTCCCCGATGTACAGAGAAAATGCCGCCTGAGCCAATCGGTGAGAAGCTCTTAGACAGGGGCGAGTATTTAGACGGGTTATTGACAATATATAGGGAATTAAAGGAGAATCTAACATGAACATTTGGCCTAAGCCTTTCTTGGAGCCAGAAGTATTAAAACAGCGTCTGCTTATCCTGAGCGCACTGGATATCGTATTGTGTGAAGAGGAATGGCTGCGCCGATATCAGTTCGATCCGCACTGGGATGAAAACACGACATTCGCGAGCGTAAGCAACGGTTCAGGCGACGATCTTTACATCCTGTTCACACCCGAGGGCGTCATTGTAAAAGGATTCGATCATGAATCAGAAATGAGTCCACATGCTAGGGAAGAATACGAGGTTTGGCCTGGTATCTATGAGCAAGTCCCTCCCGCATTGCTTCACCGTCTCAATGACGAAGCGTTGACCAAGGAGGAAGTTACTTTCTGCTTATGGCGAGAATCTGCTGATCACGTATGGAAAACGGGAGAGGTACATAATCCCCAAGGGCTGGATGACGGATCAGATTTTTTGCTTGGGATGATATATGATAACCCAGAAGACTATCTGGAGTGGGTAGAGGACTACTACGAGGTGCAGGTCCCACTTGATGTAATTGGTTATGTATTTACGAATACTTCCATCACCAAAGAAATGATGATGGAGCTGAATCCAGAAGTTGATCTGGAAATGGCGATGAAGGAGCTTCAAGCAATCGGTTTTACAGTTGCGTAAAGTAAGTCTTGACTCATACAAATACAATTAGGAAGAAGATGACGATATGCCAAAAGGTATGTATTCTCAAGGGGTTGCGATTCTGTTGTCAACAGCGGTTCCAATTCACAAAATAGCAGACAGGCTCAAGGATCAATTCGAAATTGCGAATATCATAGAAACGTTCGACCAATGGGTGTTCAGCGGCCCTAGCTTGCTTATTCCGTATCGTCCAGAAGTAAACGGATATATTCAGGTCGATGTTGTCGATAAGCCTTGGCCGGATTCAATGGGAGACCCGGCAGAAGATACGATGTTGTTTGGGGCTTGGTCGATGGGCTTTTTCGGACCGTTTACGTTCTCGAATAGTCTAGAGCGGGCTGCTCAGCAATCGTGGGGATATCCCGAAGGACAGCAAGCCGCATCCGAGCACGGAGCGTTTATCCGTATTCGTTCTTCTTTCGTCTTGGGGGAGTCGGACGATCAGGCTCCAGTACTGCCTAAGGATTATGAGTCGCTCCCGGAGTTGATGACTGTCACCGCCATTGCAGAGTCGCTGTTGAAAATGCCAGAAGCTCTTTGCTTTTTTAATCCGAATGGGGAGTGCCTCGCGTCTGCCGAGCTGATGCAAGAGCTGAATCAACGCTATGAGCAAATCCAGCTTCTTCCGCTGGAGCTATGGTCCAATGTCCGGTTGTTCAATCTTCCAGAGGGATGGCTCTTGATGGATACCGTCGGCATGCAGCAGTTGGATGTGATCGATCATGAGGCGGTATTTAATGGGGATGCCTACGATCCGAATGAGGTTGCAAGTTTCCTACGTAATATATCGAACTATGTATACGAGAATGGTCCTGTTATCAATGACGGCGATACAACTGATGGGCCGGGTGAAGAAATTTGGAAGTGTGTCTTGTTGGAGGAAGGGCTGGCAAGTCCTCCGCGTGATGTGCTTCGCTGGTATCCGTTGGATGGAAGGGAAAAACCTGCGGGATTGGAATAATCACTTGGGAGTATAAGGAACTTGATAGGAAAAAGCACGACCAAACCCCTGTTTCAGGGCATTGTCGTGCTTTTATTTATTAGTATGAGAATGTAAGAGAAGTCAGGCTCACTGTACCTACTTATTTGATAATCTCCTCGTAGATCAGTTTGCCGTCATGCGTATACACACCGATCTTTTTAGTCCCTGAGATGGTGTACTCGATGGCGACTGTCTCATTCGTAGGGGTGATCAACAATTGATGTGGAAAGTTGAAGCTTTGATTGTTAGCTGTGTTCGCAATGATCTGGGTATCGGTATGGAACAACTGTCCCGTCTGCTTGAGCTCTTTCATTTGTTCTGGCTTATTTAGCACATATTGTTGCGGGGTGACGACTTTATCTGCCGCATTTATTTTGGTAAAGGTATATTGCTTGTTGGTTTTCGTCACTGCCAGGAAATTACCATCGGAGGTTGGGCGGATAAACGCATACTTTTTGGAAACAATGAGTCCCTTTTTATTCATTAGCACATAAAATTCTTCGTTCCCCAGCTTGCCTGAGACAATAAATGCTCCACTGTGCATATTCGATTCGACTTTATAGTTACGGGAAGGCTTCAGCATAATTTTGCCTTCATTACTGATAAAATGCGTTTGGCCGTTTATTTTCACACGATGCCAGCCTTCACCATATCCGAAATATTCATCAAAAAATGGCTTGCTCAGTATTTTTCCATGAATATTTCTCATGCCCATCTTGTAGTATTCGTCCCCTTTTGCGTCTTTTACCGTATCACTATAGGGCAAGTAGTACGGATCAAACGTTTTCGTAGTCGGTTCGGCTAAGTAGAATGGATGATCCGCGTCCGGAAACTTCTTGTGAATTTTCCCTGTTTTGGCATTGTACAGATACGGCAGGTTTCCCGGATAGTCCGTACCCGTAAACCATTCCCCATGTATCTGCCTGAAAGCAACATCGCAACAGGTAGTCATCGGTGAAACATTGCCCTGCTTATCGTAGACCAAATACTTCGTATCCTTAAATAAGGCACCATTATAAAAATAACCGTACCCATTTCGGAGCGGGTACACTTCACTTTTATAAACGAGGTAATTGCTATTTATTACTTTTCCAGACGGTGAAACCAATGACATGGTGTAAGGCTTTGGAGGTGAATTGTGCCTGTAAAGTGGTTGCTTCGTGAAAAGAAAGAATGGCTCTGTCAAATGAGACGGTATTTGCAGGTTTTGATACACCACTGGTAATTGCGGTTCTCTTGATGGGTCCTGCTGCTCTTCGGCCTTGATTGGCGAAGTAGAGAAGAACGTGAGTAACAGAACGAGCATGGTTTTTAATAGGGTAGAAAATTTCACGATAGGAATTCCTTTCTAGTAGCTTGATGAGTTGGGCCTTAACGAATGACGTTTCAACTGTTACAAATGTTACCATTGTTGGTGTAAAAATTAAATCTAAAGTCTCGAAAGGAGGCTACGAATATGCCTGGCGGTGACAAATTGTCAGAAACAGCGAAGGCTTTTGTTCAGCAATGTACAAGAAGGAAAACCATTACGGACAGAGAGCAAGTAAAAAAAATCCTACAACAGAAGGGCATTCCAGCTTTTGATGCTTTGTTGGATGTGCAGGAAAAGTATGGAGGCTTGAGCTATTCATTTGGGGGAGAGATCGACAATCGTTTTTGCATCGATTTATGGGGGAGCTTTGCGCATCGAGATGGAGAGGAACGGAGAGTACCCGAGGTATTAAATTATGAAGGACAAACGGTGGTAGAGTGCTTTCATGTGATGGATGATCGGTTGAGTAAGGGTGGATATATAGATGAGAACGGCAAGTTGTATACGTTACTCTATACTACGTTTCAAGTATTTGCTGAAAATATGGAGGAACTGCTAGAGAGTGAAGGTGTCAAATACAGCTTGCTGCGAGAGAAAAAACAATGGGTAGTAAAATGGATAGAACAGTCAGACGTTGCGCATTGGCTCTCACGTATAGAACAGAAACCTATTCTTATTGAGCAGGCGAGTCAAGGTTATCAAAAATGGTGGAGGAGCCAAGATGGCCGGTTATATGTTCATGTTCGAAATGGAATGGGAATATATGCGGTGGCTTATGCGATGGAAGTCGCTGATCTTACGCAGCTCGACCTTAGCAGTTATTTCATTCTGCGTGGGTTTCCGTTTGATTGCTCTTACCAATATGATCGTGAACGTGCTGAAGTCAAGAATACGATGGAAATGTTTCATTTTCAATCTCGTTTATATAAAACCTGCGATTATTCCATGATCACCGTTCCTCAGGTAAAGGAAGCGAAAGACATCTATTTGTATGTAACGGGACAGAAAAACTACCAGAGAGAGCGACCAATCGAAGACTTTTTATTGAAATTTCCAGCGCTTGAGCTGCCTATCGAAGATTTTGATCATAGTCTGCTGGAATTTGCTTTGTGCAACGGAGATGAACGGATTCTAAAGCTGATCACGTATATAGCCAATCTGGCAAACCACCATAGCCATAGAAGTACTTCAGCTGAGAATAACGTGGTTTATTTACTGTTCCATGAATATTTGCGACGGATCCACGTATTCATCGAAGCTCATCCAATGAATGTTCACCCACTGTACTTTCATCCTTATCGTGCAGCAGGTGTACCAGCCGAGCATGATATCGCAAAGAAAAATACAGTCGTGGCAAGAATGAGGGGTAACCGTGTTCAATCCGTTAGTGAGCTAACGTTATACTATATGACTTGTGCCAAAGAAGGAAATGAGATCGCTGCTCGCATCTATCGAATCTATGAACCTTTACTTTTACTATATGCACTCGAAGGAAGTATACGTGTAGATCATGGACTGATTGAGGTTGGCGGTAACACCTTTCATCCCTCAAGTTGGCAGGCGAGGGCTGGTAAAGATCCATTCGATGTGTATCACAGAACAGCTGAAGCCTGGAGAAATCGGAATGTAGAGTTTGCCATTGATCAAATCAAACGCGTGAAATGGGATAAGAAAATCGGGAATACGGTGGAGCGGGACTTTGGTAAATCAAAGAGAAGTGGCGAAGCGTTGAAAGCTGCGTTTACACGTTTAGAAAGACGTCTAGGAGATGCTCTTTCTGAATGGCCTTTCGCTTCTGTTCATACAGATCAAGTCCTGTCAAAGCTATGCTATGATTACCCGTTGTTACAGACTGATGACGGCACCATCGCTTACTCGATTTGCCAACGATATCTAGAGTGGGCTCATTTAGTGGACGGAAAACATCCTGTCGCAACCAAAAGCCCGTGTTTGTACGAACCATTCATTGAAATGCTATATGAAGAGGATCAAATCGAGAATTGGGAAAGCAAGGCGATGAATTTGATTCGGCTCATGGAACTGGAATCTATAGAAAAGTATGCAGAAGTATTACGAAAGAAAAATGTTTGAGATAACGAATTCCATACTTTATGGCTATGCATATGATAATTGTTCGGTTTTTAAGAAAGCCTTTTGCTCGTTGTTAAAAAAATTACGGGGGTAATACTTTTGGGTGGACCATTTGATTACCTTAAATCCGAACGTTCTTGACATGGATGATGGGTAGAAAATGTCTAATGGTCGTCCAATCAAAACCGCTTTATGATCCCATTCCCTGGAAGCGAAATCCGACAGAGCGTAGACAACCCCAAATACCCAAACAACGGATACAAAAACATGAGCAACTGACTATACCCAATCAGGCACAAAACGAAAGCAGTAGAAAACAAATACAAGTAAAGCCGCGTTTCCGGAACGTCCAATAATTCACGCAGCTGCTGACCAATCCCGAACACGTTGGAAATCAGCGTGGTAAAAATCTCGGAATAGAGCACAAAAACAAAGAACAGCTGGAGCCATTCGTTCCATTGCTCCGTTACAAAAAGAATCGGGATATTCATGAGACGGACATCGTCCCAGTTGGCCAACATGGCAGTATGGACGACGAGGAGCATGAATCCAAGCACGACTCCGCCAATGACGGCTGCCCGTAACAAAACAACCTTGTTGCGGATTGCATAGCCGATCGGGATGAGAACGGATTGGGCCATGGCTAGATTAAAGGACACGTATAAGACTGTTTTCCATAAGAAGGAGTAATTAGTTGGGGTCGAGAGAGGCATGGGAGATTCTGCGGTGCCATCCAGCAAAATGAGCAAAGCGAACAATACCATGGACGGAACGACGATCGCATTCACGACGAGTAACTGCTCCAACCCTTTTCGCAGAAGCAACAGGGCGAACAGAACGGTGGCGACGGTCCCGACCAAATACGGAATGTCGAACTGTTCCTCCAAGACCGAGCCCGCTCCTGCCAACATGACAGTCGTGACGCCAAAAAGGGTGAGAAATACCAAAATATTCATCGTACGACCGATCATCGGTCCAAACAGTTTTTGATTAAAGGATTCATAGGAGGGTGTGCGCAAATGATGAGCGAGTAGCATCATCTTGTAGCCCAGCCAAACAAAAAGAGAGGTGGCGAGCAGGATGCCGATTGTTCCGGCATGGCCGTAGGCAGTGAAAAACGCGAGGATTTCTTGACCGCTCGCAAACCCGGCGCCTACGACGGTTCCAATGTACGTTGCTGCGACTTGGATACTTTTTCCCCACAACTTCATACTGGTTTTTTCCTTTCCCATCCAAATAGAGGCTAGTACAAGTGTATGAGTCTCGGAGAAAAACAGAATGAGAAAACGCGTCTATCTAATCAAACACCCCATGAAAAAAGCGAATGGCTTGTAACCATTCGCTTTTTCGTATAGATACTGACATTTTACAATAGAAACATCGCCGCGATTGTCGTGACCAAAAGCCCAATCGCCACGGGATACAAATTTCGTCTCGCCAGCTCAAAAGGGTCTACTCCACAAATTGCTGCAGCAGGAATCAATGCCCAAGGAATGATCGTTCCACCACCGACCCAGATAGCGGCAATTTGACCGAGTGCAGTTAACATAGCGGCACCGGCACCCAGAGCAGTTGCGAATAGTTGAGCCAAAGAGCCAGCCAGTGTAATCCCGGAGAAGCCTGAGCCATCCAGCCCTGTAATGACACCTACTGCGGATACAGTGAGAGCAGCTACTTCCTTGTTAATGGGAATCGTCTGTGCAAGCGCCACGCCGAGGTCATTCACGATTCCGTGTGAACCCTGCGGCAGGACCTCCCCAAATACCTTGGTAAACCCACTGTCGCCCATATAAAAGAAAGCAGCAATCGGGATGACCGGACCAAATACTTTAAAACCGAACTGAAAGCCTTGAATGAGATGGGTGGTTACCTGCTCGAGACCACTTTTCTTGTGCGCGAGCATCGTTGCGATGACGAGAATGAGCAAGGCAGTTCCGCCCACAAGCGCCGTTGCATCACCACCGTGTAAATCAAAAGCAAACATGGCCACGACATCGAGAACAAATAATACCGGTACGAGTCCAGCCAACGTACGCCGCACGCCATCTGACAAAGGGACTCGTGCGGAAGTAAAAACTGCATCGGGCACGACAGTCTCTTTGGGAGACGCAAGCGCGCCGAGCTTCATGTCTTTTTTCAAATACCAGAATGCGATTGCAGTTGTCACGACGCCCATAATAATCACAAGAGGGACACTGGCCGAAATCACGTCCGTGACAGGAATTCCTGCAGCTTTGGCGGTTAAAGTGGGGGCGCCTTGAATAATATAATCACCGGACAGTGCAATCCCATGTCCAAACAAGTTCATCGAAACGGCGACACCCATCGCCGGCAGGCCAGCGCGCAATGCGACGGGCAACATGACAGCACCGATCAGTGCGACAGCTGGAGAAGGCCAGAAAAACCAGGAAATGACCATCATGACGATCCCGATGACCCAATAAGCCAATGTTGGATTTCGAATCAAATGGGTCATCGGCCGAATCATCGTTTCATTTACGCCTGTATCGGTCAAAACGTGACTCATCGCAACGATGATGCAGATGACTAAAATCGTCGGTAATAGCTCGGTAATCGCATAGATGAAGCTGCCGAATATTCCACCGACGGCTGTTGTCACAGAGCCTGTCGCGACGAAGCCGATGATCGCTATACCTACGATACTAATCAGACTCGTATCTTTTCGCAAAACCATTACGAGAATAATGCCGATCACGAACAAGACATACACACCATGTATCCACATAAGCTCGATTCCCACGTCGCACCCTCCTTCTTCGTTACTCCGATGGAAGTACCTTGTTGTCACAACATATGCGAAAAATAGGCCATGGGTGAACGCACATCACAGAGCAGACGACTGAACCAACTGGAAACTGGCATTTTTGTCCACGATATGCCACTATTAATGATGAATGACGTACATTTGGGTTCCAAGCAAGAGAGGGGGATCGGCACATCGACGTTCGTAATCAGTCCGTCGTGCAGCCAACTACGATGAATTCGACTACACCCATCCAACGTAAAATGGACCAGGCAATTGAGCTTTTGGAGCGCCGTTTCCTGGAAAGAAGTGAACTGATTCGCCTTTTAATGCTGGGCATCATGAGCGGGGAAAATGCTTTGTTAATCGGTCCGCCGGGAACAGCGAAGTCTCAGCTGGCACGATCAGTTTCTCAGCTTTTTGGATCGGAACATTGGTTTGAGTATTTGCTTACCCGTTTTACGACTCCTGATGAGATATTCGGTCCAGTCTCCCTTCAACAATTGAAACTGGATCAATACGTACGAAAAACAGCTGGCTATTTACCCAACGCTCAGTTTGCGTTTTTAGACGAAATTTTCAAAGCGAACAGCGCGATTCTGAATGCGCTGCTTTCTATATTGAACGAACGAGTTTATTTCAATGGCAGAGAAAAAGAGGAGGTTCCGTTGCAGTTCTTAATCGCTGCATCGAATGAGCTTCCCGATGACGATGATCAATTGACTGCTCTTTATGACCGCTTCCTGTTCCGTTATGAGGTTCACTATTTGAAGCAGGCGTCCAGCTATGAGCGCATGTTTTCTTTGCCAACGACGTCTCTTCCCGTTGTGTTCTCTCTGTATGACGTAAAGGATATTCAAGCGGCAGCGAAGCAAGTGGTCATTCCAGAAACCATCATTTATTTTCTGTACCGCCTCAAACAAGACTTGGAAGCAAAAGAGTATGTGCTCTCCGACCGCCGTTGGAGTAAAATCGCAAATGTATGGCGTACTTCTGCTGCCTTGCATGGACGTGAGCAAGTGACGATCTGGGACACGGTTTTCACTCCGCATATGCTGTGGAATGTCCCTGAGGATTTACCTGTTATGCAGGAAGCGTTTGAACAACAATTTACGGAAATGCTGAAGAATGATATGGAGAATGAATTACCACTCCAACGCTTCGGACAAATTGCAGATAAATGGAAGGAAAAAGAATCAGAGTTGCATGCTTTCCAGTTTAAAAAAGAAGTGGGCGCAAAGCTGGGCAAAGAAGCGATGGAGCGCAATGTCCGGTTGTTGGAGGAGAGTCGCGAAGAGGTAGAAGAGACGGCACGAGACTTGCGTAATCGTCTTATTCAGTGGGAGAAGCGGGAGCACGATCTGCATGCCTATGTCCTGGAAAAAAACCGCTTGATTCCCCATGCAGAAAAATACGCTGTTAAATATTCGTACCTGCGAATTGAAGGCGAACGGATTTTACAACAACTCCAGCGCACGTATCGGACGATTTTTGACAAGGAAATCCCCGGGGCGGATTATGATTTTACGTTGTAGGAGGTAGCTCGTATGATCATTCGCGCTAGTGGTGTTGATCGTTATGTATTTGAAACATACCTCGCCTCTTCGCGCACGGCTCAGGAATGGGTTCATGAAGCGCAGGCACGAGCAGCATGGTTTGATTTGGATCTCTTGGCTGACTTTTTCCTCGTCTTTTATTTGGAAAAGCCGGAGATCGATCTGACGCAAGAATCCACTCCTTTTCATCATTGGATGATTCGTACGCTCATGAAGCAGTATTTTACACGCATGATTCATCCACGGACAGTCGGGCAGGAAAGTGCGTCGTTCAAAACCGCAATCAAGGCCTTGCTGTGGCTGACAGAGACGTTTTCCGAGGAAGTGAAGCAGCGGGAGAAGGATCAACGGCCCTCTCCGCTCTTAACTGGCTTGAAAGACCAGCAAGGCCAGGAGGGAAGTCAACAAGCACAGCTTTCCGAGCTACTGACAGAAAAACAAAAGGCCAAGCTCGAGTTAGTCGGTTATACCCTTCAACAGGGGAAGCGCGTCGTGGAGGATAAGCAGGAGGCCATGGACACCAAGCCGTTAGTGCGGGCAGAGGTACTGTCCTTGCAAAATCGAATTACCGAGCTGCAAGAAGAAATGAAAGTACAGTTCACGAAACGGACTAAGCTGCTGCAAAAGGTAAAAAAATTGGAGGGGGAGCTCGTCCAACGGGAAAAGCAGTTAGAACGATTGCAAAAGCAAGAGAAGGAAGCGATCGCCGCTTTTGAAAAAGAGCTGGGACAATGGCTGGAGCAATCGTTAAAGGCGACGCTATCCACTGAGGAACTCGATACGCTTTTTGTCGAAGAGGTATTTACGGCCAGTCAGCGTTTTGCCAACCGAAGCTGGGGGCATGAGTTAGGAAAGCTGCGGAGGCAAAGTTTTGAGCAGTATTTGAAATGGATTGAGAAATTGAAGCGCCATCCAGATCTGGTCGCTTTTCTGAACGAGGTAGGAAGGCAAGTCCATCGCTTTCGTGTAAAGCGCAAAGAAATTCGCTCCAGACATTTTCCAGAGGAATACTATGATTTGCGACAATCGGGCGATATTGCACACATGCTGCCTGGTGAAGCGGTGCTTCTCGCTGATCCGGACTTTGAGAATTACTTCATGCTCAAATGGCTGGAGCAAAAGCTCATGACCTACGATACCTCGGGATGGGTAGAAGAGCCGCCAAAGGGTCCGGTGATCTGCATGCTGGACACATCCCATTCGATGCGCGGTAGTAAGCTGCGGCTTGCGCAAATTTTCATCATGACGTTTGCTGCCCTCTCGATGCTGGAAAAGCGCGATTTTATCCTCCTCTTGTTCGGGGCAAAAGGAGAGATTAAGGAGCAACCGCTCTATCACAAGAAACCAGATTGGCCTGCTTTTTACGGCCTGGCGCAAATGGCGTTTGGCGGTGGGACTCACTTTGACGCTCCGATGAAGCGAGCCATCGAGCTGGTTGAAAAGGAACAGGCGTGGCGTGGAGCAGATTTTGTGATGGTAACGGATGGAATTGGGGGAATTTCTTCTTATGTCCAAGAAAAACTCATCTCTTTGGGCCAGCATAAACAAGTTCGCTTGCACAGCTTGATTGTGGGTTCTGCGAGGCAGCATCTCGTACAAGCGTATGATTTGCTGGGTGTTTCTCATCGCGTCAAATTTGCGACGAGCTGGGAAGCGGATGGGGAGGAGAATACAGGGCTGCTCCTAGATGTTTTTCAAACAGCCAAATAAGTTGTTCGACGTACTTCCAAATCTCGTCTCCTCTCGTGGGACGGGATTTTTTCATTTCGCTTAAGAAAAATTTTAACTCTTACCCACTGTTTTCTTTAATTGTTTCGCCTATGCTGAGCGTAGCCAATAAAATAGCAGAAGGAGGACTCTATGGAGAGACTGATTAAGCTGGCCAAGCTTATACAGGGAGCCAATGTATTATTTTCAAATATTGCTCTAAAAGAGCTAAAAACAAATGATATCAATTGGCAACAAGTATTGATTCTCGAAATTCTTGAAAACGGGCCAAGAACAATGGGGGACCTTAGTAAGGCTGTTGATTTGTCAAACAGTACAACTTCAGGCTTAATTAGTAGGCTGGAGGAGGAAAATTTGGTACGAAGGTACCGAGACCAAATGGATCGCCGGATTGTGTGGGTTTCACTGACGGAGCGATTATGCAGTGCATAAAGAAATCGGCTGAAAAAAAGGGGGAGTCCGCTTCTTCTCAGCCGATGCTCAGGACCCCAATTAGCCAACTCTCGCGGCCATCGTACGTCCGAATTCAAGCTCGTCGAATTTGTTCTGAACGACTTGACGATCGTATTCCCATAGGGCATCCTCCAGCGCATACTCCACCGGAACATCCCGAATAATCGTAGCCAGTTTTCTGCTCAAGTACACCTGATCGCGATTTTCTTCCAGCTTGCTGCGCATTTTAGGCGTACAGCTTGCCAGATTTACATATAGGTTGTCCAGATCACCATGCTCGGTAATCAATTTTGTCGCTGTTTTCTCACCAATTCCTGGGCAGCCTGGAATACAGTCAGAGGCATCTCCCATTAAAGCTTTGACATCCACGACCTGTTCAGGTGTAATTCCACGCAATGCCAAGAGACTCGCAGGATTATAATGCTCGTGTTTACCGCCATTTTTCAAAATTTTTACACTCACTCGCTCAGATATGAGCTGCAAGCTATCGTAATCACCTGTCGCAATGATGACCTCGTGTCCTTCTTCGGAAAGACGTGTGGAGAGCGTGCCCAATACATCATCGCCTTCAAAGCCAGGGCAACCCAAATTCGGAACTGAGAATGCATCCGTTACTTCTTTTACCAAATCGAATTGTGGAATGAGCTCATCCGGCGCCGCTTGGCGATTTGATTTATAGCCGTCATACCATTGACTGCGCACCAAAGACTCGCGCGAAGCGACATCCCAGCCCACTACGAGATGAGAAGGACGTGTCAACTCTGCGTAATCGAGCATCATTTTTGTAAATCCATAAACCGCATTTGTGTACACACCTGTTGAAGTCTGGCGATAGGCTCCACCCCAAGCAGAACCATAAAAGGCGCGAAATAAAAAGCTCATACCATCGATGAGCAGTACTTTTCCAGAATCACTCACAAAACCTTGCCCCTCTCACTACCAAACTATACCCACCATTATAGCATAAAGGAGTGGGACAACCTTGTCAGATTTTACAACAGAAATATCGGGAGAAAACGTGTATGTACTTTTCTTGCGGTGGGATGATAGTACCACAAGAGGTCAACAACCACCTCTTGAAAATCAACTTCCGGTCTCAAGGCGAGAAGCAACAAGCTGACGGTTCAAATCCGTCCCGGGAGAAAAAACCGCGTCGGGAGGAATCAATCATGGCTAACAACAACTCGGGCAGCAACAACCTGGTAGTTCCTCAAGCGAACCAAGCTTTGGATCAACTGAAGTATGAGATTGCATCTGAATTCGGTGTAAATCTCGGACCAGACACTACTTCTCGCCAAAACGGTTCTGTTGGTGGAGAAATTACTAAGCGTCTGGTGAGCTTCGCAGAGCAACAATTGGCAGGTCGTCAAGTCTAACGTTCAGACAAGTAAATAGCTGGATGAAGAGAGGTCCCTTTTTAGGGGCCTTTCTATGTTTGCCATGAATAGCCCTTTTCTTTCCTGTGTGGTGCAAACACACAAGCACAATCGCGGACTAGTCATATGGTGTAACGAACAGTTAACTATCCTCGTTTGTCCAGTGGAAAGGAGCGACGTCCGGCTATGAAGAAAAAAGAAGTCAAGCAGCTTTTAAAAAAGCATCCCGAATTTGAAGCATGGGTCCTCGAAGATTCCATGCGGATTAGAGCGGTCAAAAGCAACCCCGGGATGGCGGAAGAATTGTTTAAAAGATGGAACGAACGCAAAAAAGGGTTACTTGATTTTGAAGGCATCTCACAAAAAACCAAACGTGCAAGCGAAATGCTGACAGGCGTGCAATCCATCATGGAAATGATGTCGGATTATTCGAAGAAACAGTAAAATTACATTTGGAATGATTGGAGAAGGCTAGCTCATTAGCCTTCTTTTTCTTTTTCCTTTCAGGGTGTGTTTTGTTATACTAGAAAATGGGAGGGAGCATGTCTATGTTCAAATCAATGGTTAGTCTCATGTTGGCCACAGCATTGCTCGTCCCTGGGACAAGCATTTTCAGCCAGACAGTAGAAGGAGTTTACGCCCAAACGACGAAACAACAACCAGCGATTAGCGTAACGCCAGCCAAAACATATCCTGGGGACGTTATTTTTGTACGCAGTAAAGAGCCACAAACCGTAACGGTATTCTCTCAGAACTATCAATTGCAAAAGACACAGGATGAGTATGCCCGGTTTATCCCGATTCCTTTTAACACGAAAGCAGGGACCTATAAAGTTACATCTGCTGACAAAAAACTTTCCGTAACGGTGACAATCGCACCGAAAAAATTTGAAGTAGACAAGCTTACGGTAAGTAAACAGCTCAACAACATGCGACAGGATACAAAACGAATCAATGCAGATCAAAAAAAGATCAATGCAGCTAGATCAAACTCGCGAGCGATTCCGTATTTCTCGGAGCCGTTTCAACAGCCAGCAGTCGGAAAATTAACGACTCCATTTGGCTACCAGCGCGTAGTAAATGGTGTACCAGCCAACAGACACGCGGCGATTGACATCGCGAACAAAACAGGTACGCCAATTGGGGCGAGCAACCACGGGAAAGTGGTTCTGGCCGACTCTTTATACTTAACAGGCAATACCATCATCATCGATCACGGGTTAAATATTTTTTCCATCTATGCTCACTTGTCCAAGCTAGATGTAAAGACAGGGCAAGAAGTGAAACAGGGACAGGTGATTGGACAAATGGGTAGCACCGGTTTTTCTACAGGTCCTCACCTTCATTACGGCATGTTAGTAGGTAATACGTATGTAAATCCACAGCCGTTTTTTGATGCATCACCTTTCCTCTGGAAGTAATTTGGAGGTGTCTTCATGAGAGTCACAAATGTGCCAAGCAAAGTACTCAACAACATGGTTCATTTCTTGGCGCCGTATGAACAGGCAGTTGAAGAGCTAAAGTTAAAACTAAAAGGAATTAAATACGGCTTTCAAAAAAGCGGCCGTTATTCTCCTATTGAATTCGTTGTCGGACGAGTGAAAAAAGTCGACAGTTTAGTAAAGAAGGCAAATGAAAAAGGAATCGACTTTTTGGGAGATCATTGGCAAAGTGACGTCGCCAGGGAAGTCCAGGATATCGCGGGACTTCGAGTCGTATGCCGCTATGTAGACGACGTGCGCGAGGTGCTGCAGTTGTTGCAGGAGCGGGAGGATATTGTCATTCACGATGTCAAAGACTATATAGCAGCTCCGAAGGAATCCGGCTACAGAAGTATTCACATGATTGTTTCGTATACGGTCTACCACGGCAGCGAAAAGAGAACACTTTTTTGTGAGATCCAAATCCGTACATTGGGAATGAACTTCTGGGCGACAAATGAACATGAACTGCGTTACAAATATGCGGGCAACATTCCGGCAGACGTGTTGCAGCAGCTTCATGAAGCGTCTGTAATCACACATCAGCTCGACGTGTTGATGAACAATTTGCGCCAAGAAATTCTCACACCGGCAGAAGTTGATACGACACTAGAAGAAAAACTGGAAGAAATATTTTCTTTGTACGTCAAGCAGGATTTGGATTCCGCCGCAGCCTTGTACAGGGAACATGTCAGTGGTTTCGAAGAGGCTTTTGCGGACAATCCTAAGTTTAAAATGATTCACGATTTGTTGGGAATACGGTTGAAATAACGTCTCTAGTTGTCTACAGACCAAATGTAACCTGAAAAAACGCGACAAAGTAGGAAAGGATATAGACTAACATGCGCTTTTTACTAACGAACCTACTCGTTGTGGTGATGGTTTTGTTCAACCTAGGCATGCCTTCCGCTTTTGCCGAGGAGTCATCAAGCCTGGAGCCTAACACTCTCATTGGACAATCAGCCATTCTGATTGATGCTACAACGGGACAAGTCTTGTTTGAAAAGAACCCTCATGAGAAGTTGTACCCTGCTAGTATTACGAAAATCGCAACAGGTATTTACGCGATAGAAAAAGGGAATCTGGATGACACTGTCACCGTCTCAAAAAAAGCACGCCGTGAAGAAGGAACACGTGTTTATTTAGAAGAGGGAGAAAAGATTTCCCTCCGCAATTTGTTGTACGGACTGCTCATGAATTCGGGCAACGACGCTGGTACAGCGATTGCGGAGCATATGAGCCAGACGACAGAGCGCTTTGCAGTGGATTTGAACGCCTATTTGAAAGAAAAAGTAGGGGTCACCGAAACGAATTTTGCCAATCCACACGGACTACATGACCCGAATCATTACACGACTGCCGCTGACATGGCCAAAATATCGCGGTACGCGATGAAAAACCCCTTATTTAGGGAAATTGTCGGTACCAAGCGGCTGCCGTGGCATGGACAAACGTGGGAAACAGTGCTAGTGAATCATAACAAGCTCCTGCGCGAATACGAAGGGGCGACTGGCATCAAAAACGGATTTACAGATCAGGCGATGCATACGCTGGTAGGCTCTGCCAAGCGTGGAGAAACAGAGCTCATCGCTGTCACAATGAAGGCCTCTACTAGTGCAAATGCATACAAAGATATAAAAAAGCTACTGGACTTTGGCTTTCAAGGATTTGAGACCAAATCTGTTGCCAAAAAAGGAGATTCTTTTTCAGAAGTTGCTGTTCCTGGCAATACCTCGGTTGTGACTTTTACAGCCAAGGAAGATTTGTATGCGACGGTTCCCAAAGGGGTGGAGCCTTTGGTAGAGTTAAAAACAAATGGGAGCCTGTCTGTCCAGGCTGGCAAGCTAGCCATCTCTTATCCGTTGCTTCGCCATGATCCGCCTGCTCCAGCTCCTGCTACTATGTTCGGGGATTCAGAAAGTGGAAACCCACATCCACTGGCGCGCTATAGCGTATTAATCGTCTGGTTAGGAATGAACCTTTTCTTAATCGCGTATACGTTTTCCCGTGTCCAGAGGAATAAACGAATTCGCGAGCGCAGTCTGCAACGGCGGTTCTACTAATACAAATATGAGAATCCAAACAGGACGTAGCACTATGCGCGTCCTGTTTTTTAGTTAGGTCAACTGTGGGGGATAGATGCCGTGTCCAATTGTGGAAAATGAGCGTACATTAGAGAAAGAACTTTTCTCTGGTGAGGGGGAGTGAGATGGACAACCGAATCTATGATCGCCCTGCCGTGTCCGTCATCATCCCAATGAGTGACAACGCCAGGAATATGAAGAAACTATTCTCTGTTGTCAAAAGAATAGATCCACACACGGAAGTAATCGTCATATGCAACGGAATGAGCTCCCAAGAAGCTAATCTGTCCAATGAATGGGGAGTACTAGTCCTTTCAACCGGTTTAGAAGTTGACAGTCATGAGGCAAGAGCGATCGGCTCTGCTCACGCGAGGGGAGACGTTGCCCTTTTTATCGACGAGCGACTCGCCATGCCTCTCTTATACTTGAAGAAATATGTCACGCTGGTCAAAAAGGGATGGGATGTCATTATCACGACATGCTCCGACCACGGGGGATCCAAAAGAGGAGAATGTTCAGCACATAGTGCCTATTGCCTGTTGAACCATCTTCTTGGTCAAAAAAGCATGGGGGCCGCTTCCTTTGAAAATATTCCCTTTGCCTTGAGCAGAAATGCTCTGGAGGCCATTGGTTTCAAGACTTTATGCAATCCGGCGGTTGCTATGGTTCAAGCGTCTGTCTTAGGGCTCAAAATGACGACAATCGCCCCGTTTGCTGCGAAAAAACAACCAATTGGCACTCGTGATATCGTGCAAAAAGACATCCGTACGATTTATCGGGAGCATGCGAAGGCAATCCAGCTACTAACGGGTGGAACGAAGCAGCGCCGCGCAGAGCAGGATGGTCAACGACACCGCGACTTGGTGCATGCATCAGACGTTTTGCATCTGCGCTCGGTCATTCATCTAGAATCGCGCGTTAAGGAGGGCGGTGGACGGGGTGGCAAACGCAAAGCGAAATATGCGCGATCCCACAAAAAAACGCAGAGAAGAGCACATTAATGGCAAAGAAAAAGGCCAGAATGGATATCGATTAAGTGTCATCCTCTCTGTACACCACGAGCGGACAATCCAAAAAGTACTCAGACAAATTGAGAAGCTTCGGCCCATGGAAATCGTACTCGTTGTAGAAGGCTGCCCGGATCAATCGGTGAAAAAGCTCGCTGATTCCTCCTGTCCACTCACCGCGCTTGTGTACCCGTTTTCTTTGGGGGATGATGTATGGAGAGCCATTGGTGCAAGGGAGGCCACAGGAGATGTGTGGTTGTTTCTCGATGCAGATCAAGTAGTAGCTGCAAATGATATGCAGGCCTTTGTCAGAACGTGTTACCGAGGAGCAGACATCACGTTGAGAAGGTGCATGACACCCCTTCAACAATCAATTATGGAAGCGGATACCATTTTGCTAGCGAAGACATTTCTCAATTCCTTGGTTTCACGTCATGAACTAAGAACGTCCTCGATGTACGATTTACCTTTTGCTATGACACGACAAGCTGCCGCTACCATCGGCGTTCAACATTTGGCCGTACCTGCCGTTGCACACGCCATTGCACTACACAAACAATTGCGTGTCATGTCATCTCCTTACAGTGCATCAGCAAAGCATACGAGAAAAAGAGCGACATCAAGCAAGAATAAATCGAGCGTTAACCAGACGATCTTGGGAGATCATCTAGAAGCAATGGATTACGTAATGCCCCTCAAATGAATGAAACCGTTGTCGAGGCGATGCCAACTGTGGGTATCGCTTATTCGTTTTTTTCAAAAGCCGCGCGCAAACGTGCCATCAAAAGCCGCTGGAATCATTTGATCTCTTGACTTTGCATTGTTCGGTTTTTGTAGTACGATAGGCAAGTAGGTCATTTTTTCTTGATAAAGGAGCAAACAGATTATGAGTATCCATATTGGAGCACAGCAAGGTCAAATTGCTGAAACCATCCTGCTGCCGGGAGATCCGCTACGGGCCAAATACATTGCTGAAACTTTCCTCGAAGGAGCAGAGTGCTACAACAACGTGCGTGGCATGCTCGGCTTCACAGGTACATACAAAGGTAAGCGCGTTTCTGTACAAGGAACGGGCATGGGAGTTCCTTCTATCTCGATCTACGCCAATGAGCTCATGCAATCGTATGGCGTTCAAAACCTGATCCGCGTAGGCACATGCGGCGCGATCCAGGAAGACATCAAAGTTCGTGACGTGATTATCGCCATGAGCGCATCCTCCGAATCCCAAACGAATCGTCTCTTGTTCGACCAGATTGATTTTGCTCCTACTGCTAACTTTGAATTGTTGCACAAAGCATATCAAGTAGCGACTGAGCGCAATCTGCCTGTCAAGGTAGGAAATATCTTTACGAGTGACAGCTTCTATCGCGAGAGCTTGGATTTGTACAAAAAATTGGCATCCTACCAAGTGCTTGCTATTGAAATGGAATCTTCCGCGCTGTACACATTGGCTGCAAAATACAAACGCAACGCATTGTCTATCCTTACCGTGAGTGATCACATTCTTACCGGTGAAGAAACTTCCGCTGACGAACGCCAATCGACTTTCAATGAAATGATTGAAGTGGCGCTGGACGCAGCTTTGATCAAGTAAATTAGCATGCAGACGACATCCCACTGGCAAACTATCGTCAGTGGGATTTTATGTAGAGAATGGAAAAAGGGGATGGAATCATGAAACATAACTGCCCTGCCTTTTTTGAAACGGCATTTGACGAAGGGTATACGCAAGAGCAGGAAGGCTATTTATACAGGCTGTTCCGTGAAGATATGGGCAAGCTTCAAATAAAAA
This sequence comes from Brevibacillus sp. HB2.2, assembly GCF_013284275.1. NCBI lineage: Bacteria > Bacillati > Bacillota > Bacilli > Caryophanales > Paenibacillaceae > Brevibacillus > Brevibacillus sp. HB2.2. Next base: position 85,046 of record NZ_JABSUV010000024.1, on the reverse strand, counting down.
CCGGAAAAATCGTAGCGAACGATCCGTTTGTGATGTTTGAGACTGAGCCGTTTCAGGAGGTTTTCCCAAAAGGGAGCTTTTCCGTACAGCTTGCTATTGCCCAAGTTCAATCCCTGTCAAACGATGAGCAAACGGATGACGCTCTGGAGCCAGATGAACGGGTAGCATTGGCACGGATTGTCTTCTCAGATAAACCTGTCGTGTCTTGGAAAATGGCTGTTTGGCCGGAGTCAGATGTGTCACAGCTTGGCGAAGGTGAATTTTTTGGCTACGGTGTGGATGCGGGGACAGGCTCGTTCATGGATACAGAGGCTTGCGCGCTTTTGGAACGTGAAATGGAGAAGGACGAAATGTTTTATGAGACATTGACAAAGAAAATGGATCAAACATATAAACACACGCGGAGTTGGGGGCTAATAGATTTGGCGGAAGGCTCTAATGTTGCTATGTTTTCAACGGGTTGGGGAGACGGCAGCTACGCGAGCTATATCGGTTATGATACGGAAGGACAGATCGCACGTTTGGTAACAGATTTTTACTTGTTGGATTGGATGAGAACTGCTGAAGAATAGAAGTCGGGGTAAACGGGGAAGGAAGAGAGAAGAAAAGCTTATAGACGCCAAAGTAGAGTGCCTCCAGTGGCACTCTTTTTATTGGTTATTTTTTCTTATTTCGTTCGAGGTATTGCGCCAGGTTATTCAACGTATTTTCGTACGATCTTTTTTTCGGTACAGAGGTGATCGTTTTAGATTTTGGAATTAATTTGGTCATTTGGGGACCTCCGGGCGTTTTTAGTTATAGTGATCTTAATTATAATATAAATGAAATTACAATAAATGTAAATAGTATTTTTTATTTAAAGTGAATTTTTTTATTTTCGTGAAATTTAAGCGATTTATGTAGATTGTTGATAAATGTTTGTTTCGTCTTATTTTGTTACTGCTTGTTAATATCTTATGGTGAAACTGATGAACATACTGGTAGAGTTTCTGGTTGCTAATTAGATTTTTAAAAAAGCAAGTTTCGGTACATGCATGTATTTGCACGATCTTTTCATTAGATCCTTGTACGAACGAGCTTGTGACATAAAACTGATAAACAGGTGAGTACCCCTCTCAGAAATTACGCATCTCATTTTGAGTCCGATAATATATATTATGTAAACTTATAAAAAGTACAAAAGCAAGTGGGACATTAGCGATGGTGTCTGTTAACAAAAACAAAGCTACATAATTGACATTATCAACATGGCAACATTGTATTTCAGACCAAAAACATAGCAAAGATAACCACCAAATGCTAAACACTTGATCATTTAGTGTTACTTGTTTAAATCAAAGCGTGATTAGGTATTCCAGCTAGTGCTATATAATAAAGTTAACTCGATTGATAACATGTTTAATTATGCTTATTTCTCAAGCAGCTCCGATTATATGCATATAAACTACCTATCGAATGGATTGAATCAAAAGTAAGGAACAATTTGTCGTTTTTCAATTTCAGTTCATAAAAGAGCCATTTCATGAACTGAAGATACATATTCGTCGTGCACCTTTATTTTTGCTCTCTTACTACCTGCTCATCCAGCTTTGCTCAAAGGCATAACGTGCAAGTTGAACTCTGCTTTCCAAATGTAGCTTTTTGAATATCCACTAGAATCAAATCAGGCATCCACCGTTCGCTAAGAAAAATCGCCTCTTCGCCGCTGCTCGCCTCCGCATCTACTTCAAAGATCGGGTCGCTTTACGGAATGTTGACATTTACATTGTCTCCTTTAAAATCGTGACCCTCGTTTCTCCATCTTTTCGTTCGTCGTTTAGGTTCCAGGACATATTGTTAGCGCGATCCCGCATCATCTTAAGTCCATGTTTGGTTGCCAACGCATGTACACGTACACAGGGGTAGTACCAGCGTCGCTGTCACCAGGGGGGCAAAGTATATGGATAAATATGTTAAATAACAGTGCTGGGAATTTCGCTATGATTGAATAAATACCACAAACGTATGGAATAAAACTATATTTTTCCTGTCGGGTTGTTTACGTCAAAGGCCAGAGACAGAGCTAGGCTGCCGATATTGATCGACAGCCTAGTCTTAGTTGGAGTTGGAATTGGTCTAATCCATTTCTGTACGTGCTGTCGAGCAAACGTTTCGTTGCATTTTCTAACCAGCTTGCTTGTTCAACATGGCATCTAGACCCCTGCGGACTTTCCGACAATTTTGGCCAAAATCCCATGCCACTCCCCTGCACCTTCTAGATCTTTCACTGAACGAGGCATTTTTCATAAGTCGAGTAAAAATGCTCATGATTATACCTGTTTTGCTTCACAATTATGACGCCTCCTGCATGAGTGCATATTCCATTACAATAATTCGATATACCCTTCTGTTCCATGCACCCGAATTCGTTGGCCATCTTTTATCCTTTTGGTCGCATTCTCCACTCCTACAACGGCTGGCAAGCCATATTCACGTGCAATAACGGCTCCATGGGTCATCAGTCCGCCCACCTCCGTAACCAAGCCTTTTATGGATAAAAACAATGGAGTCCAGCTAGGGTCGGTAAAGGCGGTGACTAGAATATCGCCATCTTCCAGATCAGCCTCTACCATATTCAGGATCACACGTGCCCGCCCCTCTACAACGCCCGAAGAGACAGCGAGGCCTACAATGGCTGCGGCGGGGATATTTTCCCGTTTATACTGACCCGTAATTATTTCGCCATCAGACGTGATCACACGCGGTGGGGTTAGTTTTTCATATGATTTATACTCATCCTTCCGCTTGCTGATGATCTGGTAATCTAATTTATTTGTGCGAACAACTTCTTGAAGTTCTTCAAAAGCGAGATAGTAAATATCTTCTTTTTCATAAAGAACGTTGGCTTGTACGAGTTGTTCCGCTTCCTTTAGTAAAGCCTGTTTATAAATGAAGTAGCGATTAACAATGTCGTATTTCGGATACTCACGATAACCGAGGAAATTCCGGATCAAGTCAATTATTTGTTTTGTCTCTTCGGCTTTTTGTTCACCACCCGGTAATTGTTTCAATCGGGCTAATAAGTCCTGTTCTTTTTTCAAAGCTTCCTGTCGCCCTTGCTCAAATTTTCGTTTGCTGGCACCAGGCTCAAGGTTTTTGATGTTACTGAGGATCATAGGTACCAGTATACTTGGTTTTTCACTCCAGCGTGTTCTTGTAATATCGATCTCCCCGGCACATCGCATTCCATATTTGTCGAGATAAGCAGCAATAGCATCACGTACCTGCTGCCCACCTTCGAATTGAACCAGTTCATCCAAAAAATTATCATCCATTACCTGTTGTAGATACTCAATTATTTCCGGATAGGGACGAATCACATCTGCAACATCCAGTAGCTCCATACCCATTTCAGAAGTGACGTTGTTAGGTACAGATAGGGAAAGTGTGTCTGCTACGTTTTTTTCACCTAACCAGTCATTCATTTTTTCATTGATCCATGCAGAAGCATGCATAGCGGCCATAATCACATTCAAATTTTTCAGATCTGACGCACGCTGCCTCCGTTGCTGCATATCTTCCAGGATACAAGCAAATACATCCAATCCTGATTTCGTGCGAAGGTTCTGTTTTAACGCTGATAACGATGTCTCACTGCTCTTAATCAAATTAGCAACAATTGCCGGATCGTTTCCTGCTTCTTCCAGAATATCTGCAGCCGACATACCTATATGGCTTTTTACGGGACCCGGTTCGCTCTGGTCATTCGGGTCCAACTTTATAAAATCTCCCCGCTCTATGATGGTAATAAGCGCGTCTTTTATGAGTGGATCGGAGTGTCCTAAAACACCCAATAGATTTTGCCTGCCAGTTGTCGAAGCCAAGCCCTTCGTGATATCCACAAACAGCCTTCCGCCAGCCGTTTTAAACATGGGGCTGGCACCTGTTAACACCCAAATGGATATCCCAAGCGGTTTAAAAGGATCCGTCATCATTTGCTGATGGCCGACAGATACATACACGTGATTTTCTTGGTCATTCGCTTCAGGAATGGGATATAAAGTGGTGATCGGCCGGCTCTGGACAATATAGAAGGTATCATCAGCCAAGCACCATTCGATGTCTTGGGGGCAGCCAAAATGTTCTTCAATCCGTCTTCCGATGCGTTCCAGTTGTAAAATTTGTTGATCTGTTAGGGCTTGCGTCATTTGCTGTTCAGGATTGAGCTGCCGGGTCTCTGTCCCGCCTTCTTGCCGTCCATAGATTGCTATTTTCTTGGCTGCAATCCTCTTGTCGACGATTTGCTCATTCTGCACATGATAAACATCAGCAGAAACCAAGCCGGAGACCAGCGCTTCTCCGAGTCCAAAACTGGCATCGATTGAAAGCAGCTTTCGGTTTCCTGTCATTGGATGAGCGGTAAACAAAATCCCTGAAGCCTGTGGGAAGACCATCCTTTGAACAATAACGGATAAATATACTTGACTGTGGTCAAATCCATTTTGCATGCGGTAGATGACCGCGCGATCCGTAAATAAGGAAGCCCAACATTTGCTGATATGCTGCAAGATTGCATCGATGCCGATGATGTTTAAATAGGTGTCTTGTTGACCGGCAAAAGAGGCATGCGGCAAATCTTCAGCAGTCGCGCTGGAGCGCACAGCATACGCATGTTCCTCGCCAAACCGGGAGAGATAGCGAGTAACAGCTTCTACTACATCGGAAGGAATTTCTACTTCCAAAATAAGCTGCCGGATCTTCCTGCTGATTTCTCCAATTTGGTCTCGATCATCTACTTTTAGCATGGTTAGGCGATCCAATAAAGCATGATATGCTTCGTTTTGTTCGATGGCTTTTTGATACCCCGCGGTTGTAACACAATATCCCTCGGGTACTTGTATTCCTTCAATTTTTGATAATTTCCCTAAATTCAACCCTTTTGCGCCAACGAGTAAAAGCTGCGTTTTTTCCATTTCCTGAAAGCCGCGAACGAAAGTACTCATTCAATATCTCCCCTAACCATTCATTTGACAAGAGTTTACCGGTGCGGTAATTAGCCAGTTGATGCTGTAACGATGGAGGGATTATCACGACGATTGTACGGGATGATGCAGCAGTTGAAAGTGTCGTTATGAGCGATGGTTTTTTAAATCAACTGGGCCCAGCAGATAAGGCCGGCATATAGACGATGACGGTCCATAATAACCATGATCGTGGCGCCGAAAATTTGCAGTCTTAAATCAGAAAGCTCCATCCGTCTTCGTCGACGAAGAACGAGACGCCGATATAGATCTGCTCGCTGAAGTCCAGACCATCCTCCTTAAAGTCGAAGCGTCCGAAATAAGGAGACGGGGGCAGACGGTTCATACTTTTCCATTGCTACGTCAGCAGCTTGTTCCAGACCTGTTCCAGCCGCTCCTGTTCCTCCCGTCAATCCTTCGCTTCCATCTGCCTTGAACACACTCCTTTTTCCGTTTTTTGGGGATAAAAAAGAGCATTGACAAATCAAAGTTCAAGATGTAAAATTAAGATAGGGATAATATTTACTATAATACACATTTGATTTGTCAATGACGCTATCGATTATATCATAGTGTCAATTTGTGTTCAATTTATTTTTTATTGTTACCGTTCGGCTGCGCTGAACACTGGCCCGGATTGTGGACAGTTTCAACAAAACACCGCGGAGTTAAGTTGCCAGGAGATGACCCTTTTTTCATCAGGGTCATCTTTTATTATGTCCACTGGCGCTCTGAATTGTAATGGGTTACGTGGAAGCAGCATTTCAGTCACACGGACATCCGCTTGTCTTTCATGTCCGTGTGACTGATGTCATTTATTTTTCATATGCATCGGGATATACCAGCTTGGCGAGATATTCCAAATGTCTGATCAATTTTCATAACTGGCGAAGCGAGCAGAAATTGACTGGTAACCAGAGCGTCTTTCAAATTCGCATGAAAACGAGGTCAGCGCAAACGTAATCCTGATTTTCATTTGCATTCCTACCTTCATTCAGCTTTTTGGATGGAAGGACTAGCTCCATGCTAGTCAAAGTGAATATCGTATTCCATGAATTTTGCCGTATCTGCTGCTACTTTCGTTCCGAGCAATCGACTTACCATATGAAAGGCCATATGGATGCCTGCAGAAATGCCTCCGGATGTGACGATCCGATCCTCATCGACAAATTTGACACCTTCGACGACAGTTACTTTGGGGTATTCGCTTCTCATGCTATCCAGGCTTGCCCAATGCGTTGTCGCACGTTTACCATCGAGCAATCCGGCCTCGGCAAGTAGCAAAGCACCTGTACAAACGGATGTCATCCATTGAACCTCTTGAGAGTGCTTACGGATCCAATCGAGCAATACTTTGTTGTGGATCTCACGCCTGGTTCCTGCCCCTCCCGGAATAACTAGCAAATCATACGCAGGAGCGGTATGTATGCTATAGTCGGGAATCACCTTTAAACCATTTCTCGCTGTGATAAAATGACCTGATTCCGAAATCGTGGTTACTTGGAAAGGCTTACATTCATTCGTTTGACCGCGATTCAGCGCCGTCACGGAAAACACTTCAAACGGACCCGCAAAGTCAAGCACTTCAACGTCGTCAAACAACAAGATACCGATCTTCCAAGGTTGCATAAATACTCCTCCTATCACCGTTCATGCTTTAGCATGGATTTGCGGCAAACCATCATCTGCAAATGCAAGTAAGGAACTTTTCTATGCCCAAATTATATAGAGCGGCCAAGGAAGGTAGAATGACTCACAAGAGCTATTGATGTGGCTATTATGTGAAGTTTTGTTGATCGATTCCAGGGGGCATATAACTCTCAGTAACGGGGCGTGTATGAACAAAAAAACCAGCCAAATTTAAATTTGAGCTGGTTTCGATTTGTTCCTATTTAATTAAGCCTTTGGAACGAGCTTTCGTGAGATACGATGGGAACTCAGCAAGAGAACGTTTGAACAACTCCTCGTCTGAGATCCGATCAAGATCGGTGCAAGTGAAGAAGTTTGCGTTATCGATATAACGTCCCTGAAGGTTATCGAGCTTACTCAAAAATTGGAATTTTTCATTTCCGATCCCAACGAATTGCCAAAAGATGCCCAATTTAGATGCTTCACGAATTACTAATTCCGTTTCATCCTTATCGCCATTATCCCCGTCTGTAAGAAAGTAAACGTATACTGGTTCACTATTCTGGTAATGCGCTTGATACGCATTCTGGTCAATTGAAAACTTTTGCCCACCAAATAGCTTTCCGAAGAACCCTCCACCGGTAGAGGAACCCTCAAAAGCTTGTGGGTAATACTTTTTCGTGATGCGTTTCATTACCCCCGCGTAATTTGTATAACCCTCAAGTTGATATTTCTTGACAATGTGATCATTTACGTAGTTGAAGAAATCCCTTTCAGACAGTTCTCCTACTTCGTAATCATTTTTGCCAAATAGAAAGATGTCAATGGAGCGATTATCATCAAACTTCACACCAAGCGCAAGCAAACGCTCAACAGCTCGTTGGACTACTCCATTTTTGTATAGAGTATGCATCGAACCAGAAATATCAATAGCTAATGCGACCCGAGCTGTTTGACCATTCAAACCGACTTTAGAAATGGCTTCATCAGCCTTTTTCTTCAGACTAATAAAGTTCTCTTCTGCTTTCTTTTTCAAATCAATAGACACCAAGATCACTTCCTTTAATTATGTACACACTTTTGGTTGGTCCATAGAAATATGTAGAATCTATTAAACAAATTGTACCATAAAATGCTAAAATCAAGTATATATAGGGAACACAACCCATTGTTCCTCCCCTATTAATGGCTCTCTTATTTGAGAATTTTTTGTCGAAAGTCGAAATAGACATCTTTACATATTTTTTTGTCATGTTATATATGGGGTACAAGGTTTCCGACAAACAAGTAAGAAAGAGAGGATAAATGATGAAAAAAAGAGTTAGATACAGAAAAAGATATGCATTCCTTGGTGCTATAACGGGATACTTCTTTGCTTTACTTGCATCCACAATAGTTCCAACTTTTATCATGTTAGCCATACCGTTGCTAGCAGCAGCCATAGGGTTTGTCTTAGGTGAAAAGAAAGAACAGCGATTCAGTGGAATTACGGTACCAGAACCCGACCAGAGAATTACTTCTACTGAAACGGGGAGTGAACAAACGAAAAAGGAACTGGAATCTACCTATTCATCAGAAATACGAGAGTATCTACAAGTTATTAAGGAAATTGTGATTAACGAAAATGAAAAGCGCAACCTCGATGATGAAATATCCGAAAAGACAATAAACCTTTGTTCTAAGATCGATACTCTCCTCCCCTACATAGAAACGCTCGGTAGTGCACAAACGAAGCATGATATTAAAATGCTCGTCATGAAAGACTTGAATAGTGTCATCAACCCCTTCTTGAGGCTGAGTGTTGAAAACAAGCTGAAGAATAGACGAAAATTATTAGATGGTCTCCGTGACATCAACCTAAAGCTGAAAGTGATCTCTACATCTATTGAACAACACGACATCTATGAGTTGGAGAGAAAGCTTACTCTTATCACCGAAAAATATAATGCCAAAGAAATTTACTAATCACTTTTAAGGAGCGTGTTATAGCAATGACGACACAGGCTATCCAATTAGTTAAACAAGAAGACATCATCAAGATCCAATCTGAAGCAGAAAATGTGGTGCGCCAGCTGCAAACGGATAATCAAAGCCAGATGGATTCAATTTTGGAGCAGCTGGGTAATTTGGGCGAAAGCACCCAACGAAATGCCGCTGAATCTCTCGAAATTCTAAAACGACCTGTGAAAGATCTGATGGAAGGGAAAAACAATGATATTCCCAATACACTCTTAAAGCTTCGTTCTTGCACAGAAGAATTGAATCCGAATAAAATCTTTCAAAGCGGTGGGATCAGCAATCTCTTCAACAGAATCTTAGGGAAAAACCCTATTTCCCAATATATTCGAAAATATGAATCCGTTCGTACGCAAATTGATAACATCATTGCCTCCTTGCTTAATGGCAGTGACAAGTTAAAAGAAGATGTCATTAACTTGAAATACATTAAGAAAAAATCCGGTGAAAATATTTATGAATTAGAGAAACGGATTTACTTCGGTAACAAGTTGCTTGAGATGCTTGAAGTGGAAAGCAATAAGCCTGAAAATCAACTTCGCAAACCCGAATTTGAAAAAGCAATGGTCAAAGTCGTAACAAGAGTAAAAAATATGAGTCAAATGATCAACATTTTACAACAATCTATCGCTTCTGTTGATGTTATTGCGGACAATAATGAAAAGTTGGATGAAGCTGTCTTTAATGCGATTACGATGACGCAAAACGTTGTCACAGTGTCCGCTGCCATTCAGTTGGCCTTGAATAATCAGAAGAAGGTAATCGAAGCTGTACAAAATACCAATCAGGCCATTGAGGATATGCTGGTAGCCAATGCTCAAAGCTTAAAACAGAATACACAAGAAATCACCTCGATGCTGGAGCAACCAAGTATCGCAATCAATAAACTGCAGCAGGCATTTAATGATGTGTATAGCGCAATCCAAATTACCGAAGATTCAAATCGAAGAATTATCGATTCTAGCAAAAACTTCATCCAAGAGATGGATAAGCTAAACGCAGACATGAGAGTAAAGCTCGGTATGGTAGATGCAAATCAACTTTCTGCACCAGCCAATCAGCAAACCTCACTTCTACAGTAAATAAAAAAAGAGGAAACCAAGTGATCTTTACTTGGTTTCCTCTTTTTCTTGTCTTTCCTTAGCGACCTACCGCTCCTCGGGAGATGACGCTGCCAGATAAGCAGTGTTAAACGAATATTCTACGAATCGCTCGAAGATGTATTCCCCGCTCTCCGACACCTGATGAAGCTTTTTCACTGAACATTATTCTACGCAGTGACAATCTTCCCATGGTGCACCACCCGCTCCTCCTGCGGAATCGCACCGAGAGCGTGATTAGTTGAACGCTTAAAGAATCGGCCCCACGTTAAGCTTAACAAAGCGATGATCGGACTCATACAATCTCATAAACGGTTTTACCCTCCAAAATTGTACACAGGACTTTTGTGTTTCGAATGTCGGTTGGCGGTATCGATAACGGGTTACGGTCGAGAACAATCATATCGGCTGATTTCCCGACCTGGATTGACCCGGTTACGTTATCCAAATACATCGACCGTGCGCCATTGATCGTAAACAGTTCAGCCGAATTGCATCGCATGACAGTAACAAGCTTGCTCTCCTGACCCCGAAAGAGTGGGAAGTTTACGAGCTTGTGCAGCAAGGATCTACAAACAAGCAGATTTCGGGCGAATTACACATCAGTCTGAATACGGTCAAAAGGCACTTGGAAAATATTTATAAGAAAATGGAAGTAACGAACAGAACGAGCTTAAGATTAACTGGTAGTTTCATCTTTTTATGACGCGATGATAAGCGCATACGGCAGGGGATCTACACTAAAAAAGCTGTGAATGCATTCGCACTCACAGCATAGGCCTCAATTGATCAGTGTCATCCTCGCTCGGAACCAATAGCGAGTCCATAAACTCTTTGGACAGGATATACGGTTCATAGGCAAGAGGAACTTTTGTTACCTTGCTCGTCAATTCATCAAGAGCTGCAAGATCATCTACGCCAACTTGATGAACAGATGTTTTTCCCAATGCAAGAATCGCGACTTTCATTTCCTCCACAAAAGACGTAAGAAAGTTCTCTAAATACTTTGCTGCTTCTTGCTCATCAAATTGAGCAGTTAAACTTCCTGGATAAAAAACAAGTTGAGTAGGAGGTTCCCAAGGAATTGCTTTTGTAACCTGATCATGCGTCATCGCCCAAAGGAGTGCCGTCCCCATATAGACACCATCAACACCCAACGCAAATGCTTTCAAGCAATCAGATGGCGTGAAGTATCCTCCTCCGCTTAACAAGGTTATTTTTTCCTTCACCCCGCGTTTTTGTAAGTAATGTACGGCACGTGAAACGGCATAAATGGTGGGAATTCCAAAATCGTCCTCCAGGATGGGAGGTCCGCCCTTAGATCCTGCCTGTCCGCCATCGATGCTCACAAAATCAACCCCTGCAAAAATCGCGACTTCTAAATCGGCTTCAATCTTTGCGCTTGCACATATTTTAACTCCAATGGGGATTCCACCAGTAAGGGCGCGCAGATGATCAACTACTTTACGAAGATCTTGCGGTTTATTGATATCCTTATGCCTGGAAGGAATCACGACATAATCATCATTCTCCACTTTCAAGATTTTTCTGGCTCTTCCCTGAACGTACTCGGAAGGGATAAAACTCCCCGCACCAGCAATAGCTCCTTGCCCGATATGGATTTCGATTGCATCGGCCTGTTTGAGAATTTCTGGCTCTTTTGACCACTTACCGCTGTGGTATTGAATAATTAGATGTTTGGCGTTTTGTCTCTCTTCGGGTAAAAACCCCCCTTCACCCGTATTTGTTAATGTGCCGACTGCAGCTGTTCCTTTTGCGATCGCTATCTTTGTTTTCTCTGACACACCAATTCCATATCCCATTCCCCCTGCCATAATGGGTATTTCCAGCGACAAAGGTTTTTTTGCCTGAGGTCCGATGGTAATCCGCATATCTATATCTACATCTTCAGGGGTGACTAACGTAGCCAGTTGTGCCGGTGAAAAGATAAGTCCGTCGTAAGTAAGAAATTTACGCGGACTCCCAAACGGTCTTTCAATGACAGCCCCTTCTGAAGCTCGCAAGCTATTTTCAATCAAAATTCTTGGTGGCAGGCGAGTCAAAGCCGTTACCATTTCCCAAATGTTTTCGGGATACCGTTCATTCATGAGCCGCTTCGTGAACCGGCCAATGATCCATTGCAGCAACGACCTGGAAAACATAAGCGCTAGAATTCCTGAAAATAGAATGGCTGTCATTGTACCCGTAAATGATCCGATGTCAAAAGACATCCATTTACTTCCCATTATACTTCTCCCCTTCGATACCGTTAGCAATAGCGCACATGCAGATAAGAATGATCCATGCGCAGGTTAGCGATAGTGGCCGGATTTTCAAGAATTTTGTGTTTTACCATCGTTTGGCTTACCGCAGTATCGTATTCTTTTTTTTCCTGGTTGTAGTATAAGCCAGTTAGACAAGTTTATTCTCACAAAAACGTCGTTGAACAGTACATCCTGAGACAAACAGATGCTCCGGTGCGAGGCTATCGGCGAAAAATGCAAAAGGAGCTGTCGCGGTGCGACAAGCTCCTAGAAATCCATTTGATTAAAATTTGAATGATCGAAGACAACGCTTTGGCCAGCAAGTAAAACTGGTGCTGAGTCACCTCGAAGTAACACTGCCGTTCAATATTCAGATGAATGCTGTATAGTTCTTCTCTGTATTTTTCGATTTCGAAATCCGGAATCTGCCAATTCTAGTACAAACTCTAATGTCCTAAATGGGAGAGGAAGTTTGGGACTAATGTGGTCGACCGACCGCTGTCATGCAGCGAAACACCACGCGCAGAGAGCTGTGCGCGGTGCGAAAAAAATAACCTAGGTTTGTCTCTGTTTGATTAGAAGGAGTCATTGTATAATTCTTGCTGCTGTTCCTCTGCAATGGCCTGTAAGTCATATGCGTTAATTCGAAACAACTGATAATCGCTATTATCCGCTTTTTTTGCGGCAAGCTTACTTAAAAATTTCGGGGAGCCTTCGTTTTCTTCATCGTAAACTAACAAGATCCCATCTGAATTCGATAGCAAAAATTTGTCTTTCTCTCCAAACTGCCAAGCTCCTTGGTAAGGTGTTTGATAGACACTATTGATATAATCGGCTTGCGTCACAATATTTCGGTAGTAATCCTGTGTCTCTTCTTTCCACTTTTCCTCTTGATTCAAAAATGGAGTAATTACCGCCAGTTTTAGATGTGGATACTCCTTCTTTAATTCCAGAACAGTTTCGGCTGCCCACATTTCTACCCCAAGTTGACCTGATATGATGACCCATTCCAACTCTTCCTCAAGGAATCTGACGAGCTCCCGCTTCAGTGCTTTCTTTATAATTGCTAATCCCGGATTTTTTTCATTAAATATTCCAAGCTCGTGAGCCTTGTATCCTGAAACAAATAACCGTTTTAACATGATACCACCTCATGTCGCTGATCCTTTTTATCATCCAATTAAAATTTGAACATCCATTATAACAAGATCTGACTGTTCCTGATATACCAAATTCCATTTATAGGATCGATACAATAGATGAATCTGATGTGGGATTTGGTCTTTGAATAATAAAAGGGACCATCTGGCCCCCTTCCATTAAATGAATGAACCTAATTCTTTATCCACGAACGATTACGGGGAAACTTCTTAAACCATATACGGCACTATCCTCAATGGGATCAACCGTAAAGCCTTGTGGACTTCTTCTCATCTCGATTGGCTGATCCGAGCCAAGGTACTACAACCTCACCTTTTTGTAACCTTTGACCACCGATTTCTGTTTCTTGGGTGACGATACGTCTTAATACTTGAGCAGGTGAACGATACCGCAGCACAGGTTTTTCCAATGTCTACTTTAAGAGGTGCGCTTCAAAGTGGATACGAGCCGATCTGATAAAAAGTACTAGTTGACTAGACCTTTCTGAATGGCAAACTCACCGAATGGTTGCCGCGATAAGCTCGATGAATCGAATCATTGGTAGGAAGCTCCTACCATGAACCATTCGAGAGCTTCTGAAAATTCATGAGGAAGCTCTGACACCTGAAGGAAGGTACACATCGCGCTTACGATCTGTTCTCTGTTTTGTCCGTATTGCTCTGTGAGCAGAGCTAGCTGCTCCCAATCACGGAGTTCCTTTTGAAAGGCAGCTCGATCCAATGGCCGGCCGTGCGATTCCACGAAAAGGATTGCTTCAGACTGGTACGCTTGTTTCAACACGCGCAGAAAACGGGAGGCTGTATAACTACGCGGTCCGCCATAAACAGAGGGACCCAAGGCATCTCCCAAGAACAGAGTTTGATCCTCTTTTACGTACACATAGCACGAATCTTCTGAATGATCCCCTCCGACAAGGTTCACCTGACATGTCACGCCACCAAGGTCGATCGTAATCGATTCATCGAATAGGATATCCGGCTCGACGATTCGGATCAAGTCCCGGTTCTTACCGTACTCTTTTTTGATGTTCGCCATCGTGCTGGCATTGATGATCTTCTCCGTACAGAGCTGTTCCATGACTTCATCCGACCAATTCAGCCCCATCAGCTTGCTCAATGAATGTGCGGTTTTTGCCTGCGCGATGGTAGGTAGATCCCATTCTGACATTCCGAATGTATGATCCCAGTGCCAATGAGTCAGTACGAGCAGATCTGGAAGGCGAACGCCTAGCCTTTGCAACTCCTGACGAAATAACGCGGCATGCGCCGGTGAATTTCCAGCATCAATCAAGAGAGTTTTTCTTTCCCCTGTAATGGCTGCTAGGATGGGGCGATCCGTGTCATGGCTTGCATGCATAATCAAGATATGCTCGGTAATCTGTTCGATCGTGGACATTTCCTTCTCCCCTTTCCATATACGCCGATGTAATGTTCTCTCTACAGGATAGTAGAGTAATATTTTCCATGTTATCACACAACACTTCCCCCTCGCTCAAACAAAAACGCCCGTGTTACCAGGCGTTTTTGTACATACTCCGAGAATTCCCGTATGTTAGTTGTCTCACGTTTATGCGAATCACGAATCCAAGAGAAGTTGACGAGTGGAAAGACAGACGTAAACCTAACTAAGAGGGGTATCCTAGGAGAAATTCAATTTCTAACTCTAAGTTGAAATAAGCAATAAAGCCTAATTACCGTGGGGTAATTCGGCTTTATAATTAACGCAAGTTCTAGTTGCGGACATATGCCTCAAGCAAGGCAATCATTTCTGGATCTGCCCTTCTTCTAGCTTCCTCCAACGGAGTCATAAAAGTGTTTGGATAATCGGGGTGGTAAGGAGTCGAAAGATTGGGATTTGCTCCATGATCCAATAACAACTTCGCGATGTCTACTCTATCATCCTGTACTGCATGCATTAGTGGTGATCGATAGTTCTGATAATTTAAATCAGGCTCAGCACCATACTTTAGTAACTCGACCAACATGTCATAGTTGTCAATTGCCAAAGTGATCACTGAGTATTTTCCTTCCAGGTGATTTGGATTTGCTCCATGTTCAAGGAGGAGTTTAGCCATTTCCAAATGGCCATTACTAGCTGCGGCATGAATGGGACGACTCTTCCTTCCTACCTCCCCTTCTATGTATGCATTTGGGTCCATTCCAGCTTTCAAATATAACTTCACCTTGTCTATCTTATTATCCAGAGCTGAAACATTAAAAGTTAAGGCGTCAAATCGACTCCAAGAATCGGCTATTTCTTGCCTAGCCTGCCTTGCTTCTTCTGAAGCCAGCTGATCATCTGCGATAGCAACTATCTTATCACCCTTTGTAAGTCTTATTATTTGATCATAATCGAGATTCATCGATACTTCAGGTTGATTAGATTTATCTTTTCCGGACTTTGCCACTTGATTAGATACTTCATCTTTAGCTTTACGTAAGCTTGGCGTTCCGTCTTGATTTCGAACGTCAAGGTTTGGATGGCTTTCCTTTTTCAGATTAGGTGCTTTATCCGCTGCGGTTTTTTGGTCCTGAGCGTTTGAATTTGATGATAACGACTTACTCCCAGTCATGCTCTGTAAAACAATCACCCAAATGGATAAGCAAATTACTACAACTAATCCTAAAAGCAAGCTTCGTTTCAATTTAATTGACATGCTGTATGACCTCCCGATAATGTAGCAGGTAGATTATACCATAACCATTATGAGAAAAGGCCCCACTTGAGAGAGAAGAGCTCCCAGGCAAGGCCTTTTTGTCCGTTCAGCGTTGTGCACCCGAACAACCAACAATCACATTACAACCATAAGGAGAATCAATTAGGACAGTAATAATAGAGAAGCCTTACGTCCGACAAATTAGCATGAAAAGGCTGTATGCACGAGTAAAGAAAGCTAATTAAGCGAGCTTGGCGCGATAGTCATCTATGATTCGATGCTCCATTTTTTCCTGTAGCTGGTCGGTCATTTCCTGGCATATCTGGTTGTATTCCCAATCCGATATCTGAAAAGCAGGAGGGGTATCATTATGCAATAGCATGGCGATCCGCATATTAGTCGCAGGGTGTGTCGTGTCCATGCTTTGTTGACTTCTTTCCAGGATGCGAACTATGCGCATTTTTTCCTTTCCAGGCAGCTTTGAAAAAGCCTCACGTAAGTGCTGACCCAGTGTCATACTTTGCTTCTGCAAGGAATGTCTCGCGATCAGTGGCTCCACCACATCGTTCATGTGGATGATCTGCAACAGGGAAATAAGATGCTGACTGCCTGCAAGCTGAGCCGCCATACGATCCGCCTCATATTCAGCACGTTGACTCTGATTCCAATAAAGATGAATGAGAACAGCCAGCAAATGATAGGGAATCCAAAGTAGAAGCCGCATGATCCCTCTGCTGAGCGTGGCGATGAATGAAAAATGGTATTCATCATCGTCGTCTTTGATTGGGTCAAGCAAATCGCACCAATTGAGAAGAATACGCTGTGCATGCGATACCAGAGCGCTCCGCCTAATGTCATTGTTTCGGCAATGAGCCAGCTCATGGGCAAGCAGTGCGGTCAACTCTCCCGATGTGCACGCAAACAATAGTGGATAACCGATGACAACTACCCTCGCTCTGCGCCATCCATATTCAGTGGTGTACGCCTCATAGTAAGGAGAGAGCGCGAATTGTATTCCTTTTCTGACCCCCATCTTTTGCGCCACGATTTCAAATATCTTCATGGTGGTTGGGTGTTCATCCGCATTCAAAAGAATGGCCATTTTCGGAAACGGATGGGGTCGAGGCCGCGACAACCATGCGAACAGGAGGATTAGCAGACAGCTTATGAAGATAAAAGGGCTGCGATACCAGGCGAAAAGTCCGTACAAAGAAAAGAGAAAGCCTGCAACGGAACATCCGATAACGACGAGTGAGTACGCAGATGCCACTCTCTCGCTCACCCCCTGTTTGGTTACGAGCTCGGTGTCACCCTGTAGCTCTTTGAACAAGGCTTGGCCGTATGTATCACGCATTTTTCTCTCAAGGCGCTCCCAAGCGTTACTTTGGCGCTCTTTCAATGGGACGGTTAGATTCCAATCACAATGTTCACACCAAAACGGATATCCTTCGTTTGCCTCGATTTGTGCTCCACAAGAAGGACAAGGTTTCACGTAATCATTCTCCCCTCTGCGCCTGTTTCGTCCACAAGGCGCTGTCTGACAGCATTCTACCACGAGTAACTGTTCCTGATAAGACGGTTTGGGAATAATTTGGATTTGATTGGGCATTTTTTCCGGATATAATCCATCTGGCAATTGGAATAAGGTATTTTGTGATTGTTGGGAAACTATGTAGACTAGAAAATAATGCTTTAGACTAACTTGAGTCATTACGCAAACGGGCAGTTCAGAACAATAAACCCAAAAAGGGGAATTGAATATTTTACCGAATATTGAACATTTGGGGGGAATCTACTTAAAAGGGGTATTTTATTGAAGAACTATGAAATTAAGAGAGCAACCTTAGAAGATATGGAAACACTCAGCAACCTTTTGCAACTCTATATTTACGATTTCTCTGAGTTTATGGATCTACAGATTGAAGATAACGGGAAATTTGGTGAATATCCGTTAAACGAATACTGGACAGATTGCTCTAGGTTTCCCTATTTAATATCGCTAGATGAGAAAATTGCTGGTTTCGTCTTGGTGAAATTGATAGATAGAGATGAAAATAACTCATACTTTTCGATTGTTGAGTTTTTTATTATGAAAAGATTTCGGAGAACAGGGTTAGGTAAACAAGTTGCTAAAGATATTTTTAATATGCATAAGGGACCATGGGAAGTGTACCAAATAGATAGTAACGAGCCCGCACGACATTTTTGGAAAAAAACAATTGAGGAATACACTGGAGGCACATTTACTGAGCGAATAGAAATTGGAAGAAAGACACAAGTGTTTGTTAGTCAGTGAGGAAAGATTAGCCAGACATTGCTTCATTTTAACGTGGAGTCTAAAACTAATTTTTAAAAATCTCGTGATATAGAAGACTAGAACTCCTTGTACCATTAGGGGTTCCAGTCTAATACTTTATTTAAACTGAATAAAGAGGATGGTGTTACGAAACTGTTTATCAGTTTTGTTGTATCAAAATTTTCTCCGATGAATTCCAGAGAAATACAGTATCCCTTCTGTTGTAGTTAATTACCAACCGATACACCAATTCTCTAAAATCACCTGTTCCAAATCGCTTAGCAGCACACTTAAATATCGGATTCAGTTCCGACGATTGTTGAAGCTAGCGTTATGTTAAATGAACTTGAGGCTAAGCAGTTCAAGCTGCTTAGCCTCATAAAACGAGAATATTGAAATACCTACTAGTTTTTATCGATAATATTGCCTTTTGTCCTTTTCTTTTACGGATACTCTTAGTTTCCAAAGTTCTTGAGCCAAATGGAAAGCTTCTTTATCATTTCCTTTTTCAATGGCTATTTCCCTTGCTTTTAATAGAGCATTCGCAGCAGGAGAAAGGTCAGGAGAATCCACAACCCATATTTTAAAATCATGTTGAAATGGGTCCGTATCGCTCCAAGCATAATCATGCTTTCTAAATGCAGCACCTACTGTGTTTTTGGTAAGCTCTTGCTTAGAACGAAATAGTTCCTTCTCATCATGACCTAAAAACACCAATTGCTTTTTATCCATAAATACAAGGGAGATATCCTTCTTTTTAAAAAGAATTTCATCATCTCGAAGTTTACAGGTAACTTTATCATCGTAGACAGACGTTTCTAAGCTTTCATGGAAAGAGAGTAGAGTCAAGGCAATGCCCGCAATCAGGCCAAGGATCATCGTAACAATGCCAACCCATGCTCCATTATAGGCGGCAATTAGTTGTAAGGGTCCCTGGAAGGGTATCCATGGCAAAGAGCTGCCCCATTTAGCAATACTCGGAAGAAACCAGCCGAACACTAAACCGATAAGCGGGAAACCAAGCCACAAGATAACCTTATCCGTTTTTGAAAAATGTAATATTGTATGATTCTTGCTCATTTACAGTCTCCTTTTTTAGATAATACACTTGTAACGGTTTCTCTCCATACAGCTGATACATCTAGTTGAATGCCGATCAGCGGATAGTTTGATAAGTTATCGAGTGTTAACGCTAATACACATGCTTTTTCACGTAATCCTTTTGAATCAGTGTGACCAAATTCTTCACCTTTTTGTAGTAATCGAAAAAAACCGTCAATAAAGCCTTCCTGAATGGCCTTCATTTTTAATCGGTACTCTTTGTTATGGGAAGATTCTCGGTTTCCATATAAAAGAAACTCATTTAATACCTGTACAACAAGCATTTGTGCATCTGTAAGCTCTTCACCTAACAATTGCAAGCCGTCACGAACCATCTTCTCTACAAAATTCTTTTTCGTATACTCATGAATCTGAAAGTATTGTTCAAAACTATATCCATCTAAAATCCATGCAAATACAGCGTCTATTAGTTCCTCTTTCGAAGCGTAATAATAATAGATGGATGGCTTCTGTATGCCTACAGACTGAGCAATCATGGAAAGGGAAGCTTTTTCAATTCCATACTGCCCGATCAACCATGTAGTCGTTTCAAGAATTTTTTGTCGTGTTGCTTCGCTTTTATTCATTTTTTCACCATTTTCTACCTATCGTTAGTTAGATAATAACGTCTACTTTTGCTGACTGTCAAGATGATTGAGATGATTCATTAGGGGATTCGCTTCCCAACATAAAAAAGGAGCCGAGAGAATACCGGATACCTCCGTGCATTCTTCTCGGCTCTTCGACTTACTACTTATCTCGTTTTCACGACAAACTCAATGCTTCCAAGGCCACCCCATTTGGCGACTACCACATCCCCTTCCCATAGCTGGTGGGAACCGGTAATGCCCCCGGACAATATCAAATCTCCTTTGTGCAGCTTGCGTCCTTCGCGAGCAAGCATGTTCGCCAGCATCGCGACCGCGTGTGCTGGATGACCGAGAACCGCCGCACCAGCCCCCAAGTCTTTGAGCTCACCATTGATCGAAAGAGTAACGCCAACCAAATCGAGTTCAAGATCATCAGGCTTTCTCCAGGTCGATCCGATAAACACACGTGAAGATGAAGCATTGTCGGCAATGACATCCGGCAAGGAAAACTGGAACTGCGCATACCTGCTGTCGATAATCTCTAGTGCGGGAACCACATAATCAGTGGCTGCCAGGACATGCCCCTCCGTGATGCCTGGTCCTTCCAAATCCTCACGCAAAACAAAGGCAATTTCCGCTTCCACTTTGGGATGAATCAACTCATTGATCGGCAGAATGCCGTCCTCGATATTCATATAGTCAAAAATGTAGCCACGAATCGGTTCGTGCACATTCATCTGCTTCATTTTTGCCTGACTGGTCAAACCCATTTTAGAGGCAAAGATTCGATGTCCCTGCTCAAGCTTGAGGGTGACCAACTCATCTTGAATACGATATCCATCTTCCACGGTCAGCTCAGGGTATTCAGCCGTCAGCTTCACGACCACCTCCCTATTTAACTCCGCAACCACCAGCTTCTGAGCCAACCTTTTGTACAATAGTTCCGATTGCACGCTGATCACCCCCTATCTGATTTTGGTAGAGCGGTACCGTTGGGCGATTTCCGCTGCAACATCCACGATCATGTCTTCTTGTCCGCCCACGACCTTTCGTCGTCCCAGCTCGATCAAAATGTCTCGGGAGTCGATGCCGAATTTCCTCGCTGCACGCTCGGCATGAAGCCGGAAGCTGGAATAGACACCCGCGTATCCGAGAACCAGGGCGTCTCTGGTAATCTCCTGTGGTACTTGAAGAATCGGCGACACGATTTCCTCTGCTAGGTCCATCATTTTGTACAGATCGACGCTTGTCTGAATGCCCATACGATCCAATACAGCAAGAAGAACCTCGGTTTGTGTATTGCCCGCACCTGCACCCAAGCATCGAACACTGCCGTCAATCCAGGTAGCACCCTCTTGAATGGCAACGAGCGTATTGGCCATGGCTAAAGACAAATTGTTGTGTGCGTGGAAGCCAACGGGAACATGCAGACATTGCTTCAATGCTCGGACTCGTTCCCCTGCTTGATCAGGTAGCAGAGCGCCAGCTGAATCGACAATGTACACGACATCGGCTCCATAGCTTTGCATGAGTCCAGCTTGCTCCGCCAGTTTTTCCGGAGCAGCCATATGCGCCATCATCAAAAAGCCAGCTGTCGTCAAGCCAAGCTCTTTCGCCTGATAAATATGCTGAGCGGAGACGTCCGCTTCGGTCGCATGTGTGGCGATTCGTGCCATGCCTACCCCCAGCGCTGCAGCCGTCTTCAAATCTTTGATCGTGCCGATTCCCGGCAGCAGGAGCACGCCCACTTTCGCTTGTTTACAAACGGAAACGGCAGCCTCGATGAGCTCCAGTTCAGGGGTCCTGGATAGCCCATACTGCAGGGACGATCCGGCCAATCCATCTCCATGGGAGACTTCGATGTACGGTACGTTCGCTTCATCTAATGCACGGGCCACCTCGACTACTTGCTCCACGGTAAACTGGTGATTGATCGCATGGCTTCCATCTCGAAGCGCAACCTCAGTGATCACAATATCACGAGTCATTTGCGGTCCCTCCTTTCATTCATGGCTATAGCTACATACTCGTGCCGATGCCGACAACATGCTTGGCAAACTCCTCTGCTACCTTCACCGCTGTCGCCGTCATGATATCCAGATTGCCTGAATAAGTAGGGAGGTAGTCACCCGCGCCCTCCACTTCCAAAAAAACGGTGATTTTGTTTTCATCAAAGATCGGTTCTGAGCGTAGGCGGTAACCAGGAACGTATGATTGAATATAGGTAACGGTCTGGTGAATAGCCTTCACGATCGCCTGTCGGTTTGCCCCTTCCTCCACAACGGCATAGACCGTAGCTCTCATCAGGATCGGTGGCTCCGCCGGATTCAGGATGATGATCGCCTTGCCTTTCTTCGCTCCGCCGATCGCTTCGATACCATGTGCGGTCGTCTCCGTAAATTCATCGATGTTGGAACGTGTGCCAGGCCCCGCGCTTTTACTGGAAATAGTGGCCACGATCTCTGCGTAGCTGACCGGACTCACACTCCCTACCGCATGAACGATCGGAATCGTAGCCTGGCCGCCGCATGTGATCAGATTGATGTTCGTTTCATTCAAATGCGCACCGAGATTCACAGATGGTACTACGTAGGGCCCCACAGCAGCAGGCGTCAGATCGATGGCGAACTTTCCTGCCTCCCGGAGCGCCTTGGCATGCAGAATATGTGCTTTGGCTGACGTAGCGTCAAAGACGATATCCGCAAGTTCCGCACTGCTTTCCAAAAATGGTTGTAATCCGCCGTCAAATACGTAGTATCCAGCTGCCTTAGCTCTACGCAGACCATCCGAATCAGGATCGATTCCAATCATGGACGTCAGTTCAAGAATTGGCGATCTTCCCAGCTTGATCATCAGGTCTGTCCCGATGTTACCCGACCCCAGAATGGCTACTTTTACTTTCCTCATACAGGCACTCCTTTCCTATTTTTTACTTGCCAAACCTGACTCCTACGGAACCAAGTCCAGCAATCCGTGTATGAAATACATCGCCAGGCTTAGCTTCAACCGCAGCCGATAACGCACCGGACAAAATGATTTCTCCTGCTTTAAGTGTAATACCTAATTCGTGCAGCTTGTTCGCTAACCACGCCACGCAGGATGCCGGATTGCCCAATGCGGCGGCACCCACACCGGTATTGACCAGCTCCTGATTTTTATAAAACGCCATCCCTACCAGAGGAAGATCCAGATCTTGCGGTTTCACGGGATGTCCACCCAGCACGTAGAAGCCCGACGATGCATTGTCCGCAATGGTGTCTTCGAGTTTGATTTGCCAGTTGGCTATACGGCTGTCCACGATTTCCAAGGCGGGAACTACATATTCTGTTGCCATCAAGGCGTCAAAGATGGTTACATGTGGTCCTTCCAGATCGCGCTTCAGCAGGAAGGCGATTTCTGCTTCTACCTTTGGCGAAAGGACATGCTCGAAAGGCAATTCTCCGTTGTTTTCCACGATCATGTCGTCCAATAGATGTCCATAGTCTGGCTGTTCCACGCCAAGAAGTGTCTGCATGGCACGAGAGGTCAGACCGACTTTCTTCCCTGTAATCCTCGCGCCTGCTGTCACTTTTCGCTCAATCGTCTTCAATTGAACGTGATATGCCTCTATTTCGGTGATTTTTGGATCCAGTAAAGTGAGTGGCGCGACTCCCACGCCTTCACGACTCGCCGCTGCTAAATGATCGGCGAATCGCGTGATTTTTTCTATGTCCACACGGCTCCCTCCCTGTTTTGTTCTTCTTGCTATAATTTCATGGTGACGGCTTTTACCTCGGAGTAGAATTCGAAGCTGTGACGCCCACCTTCACGGCCAATCCCGCTGTCCTTGGCACCGCCAAACGGAGTTCGCAAATCCCGCACATACCAGCAATTGATCCATAAAAGACCTGACTGTACTCGATCAGCTACGCGATGCGCGCGCCGCAGGTCGTTGGTCCAAACCACACCTGCCAGGCCGTAAGCTGAATCATTGGCGATCCGAATAGCGTCCTCTTCTGTTCGAAATGGAATGATTACGATAACCGGACCGAAAATCTCTTCCTGCGCCACCCTCATTTTGTTGTCTACATCATAAAGAACGGTTGGCTCAAGGAAATTGCCGTCACCCAGCGCGCTGAGCCGTTTTCCGCCGTGACCGAGCTTGGCTCCTTCTTCCAGTCCGATCTGGATGTAGTGCTCCACCGTCTCCAAGTGACTGCGGGAAACCAACGCTCCCATATCTGTGTCTGGTTCCAGGGGATTTCCCACCTTGATTCTTTGAACAGCCGCCACAAATCTGTCCAGAAACTCATCATATATGCTTTGTTGCACCAACAAACGCGAACCTGCCAGACAAATCTCACCCTGGTTGCGGAATATCGCCTCGACCGACCCTTTTACTGCTTCATCAAGATCGGCATCCTCAAATACGATATTGGCTGATTTGCCTCCTAATTCGAGCGATACTGGAATCAGATGCGAAGCGGCATTCCTCATAACGGTCTTGCCGGTGCTAGATTCTCCCACAAAAGAGATCCGGCGTACATGGGGATGCGTCGTCATCGCTGTCCCGACAGTCCCGCCCGGACCAGTGAGGATGTTGAGCACGCCAGGAGGCAGACCTGCTTCATTGGCAATTTCTCCGAGCATCACCGCCGAGAGAGGCGTGTACGAGGCTGGCTTTACAACGACGGTATTTCCTGCCGCTAAAGCCGCCGATGCTTTCCAGGTCATCTGCATGAAGGGCAAATTCCATGGAATGATCAGACTTGTCACACCTGCCGGAGCATATTTGGCGTAGGACATAAAATGGCGCATTTCATAATGCTCATGGACCATGTATTTGGCCATTTCGGCAAAAAATCGCAAATTTGCCGCCGCCCTCGGAATATCGAAACCCCGACTTTCTTTGATTGGTTTGCCGACATCGAGCGTTTCCACCAAAGCGAGTTCGTCCACACGCTCCATCACTAGGTCAGCCATTTTGCAGAGAATCTTGGCGCGCTCATCTACAGGCATTTCACTCCAAACGCTTAACTCAAACGTACGCTGCGCCACGTCGATCGCTCTTTTTACATCCGTTTCACTTGCATTAGCCACAGAAGCCAGCTTGAGATTTGTCGCTGGGTTGATCGTATCGAAGGTTTCACCGGAAACAGCGTCCACGTAATCGCCGTCTATGAATAGCTTGGCGTCTTTTCGTACATAGTTTTCCTTGGCGGTCTGACTCATGGGAATCCTCCTAATTCTCGATTTCCAAGATCATCTCTACTTCTACGGCGTTATTTAGCGGGAGCTGGGCCATTCCTACAGCGGACCGCCCATGCCTGCCTTTGTCTCCGAATAGCTCCACCAACAAATCGGATGCCCCATTCATGACTGTAGGCTGATCGATGAAAGCTGGATCGCTGTTAACGAATCCGAGAATTTTGACCACTCGTTTGACTCTCCCCAGCTCCCCCAGCTCATGCTTGGCAACAGCCAGCAGATTGAGCATGCACTGCCTGGCAGCTAGGTAGCCCTCCTCTATCGTGACATCCTGTCCCAGCTTCCCTCGATACTCGTTTGTCCCTTGGCCTGCCAGAAAGAGGAGATTGCCCGCTTGGACACAACCGACATAATTACCGGCCGACTGTCTCGGTTCGGGCAGAGCAAGGCCCATAGCCTGTAGGCGTTGCTCCGGCGTTTCAGTCTGATGCTTCACAGTCCATTCATCTCCTTTATGTTCAGGAAGCGAAGCGCGTTTTCACCCAGCAACGCCCGTTTCTGTCCGTCCGTCAGCTCCAACGTATGATCGATGACTTCCCCGGGAGGTGTTTCACGAAGAAGGAAGGGATAATCCGATCCCATCATGATTTTATCTTCGCCAAAGCGCTTCATCATGTAATGGATGTTCAGTGGGTCGTACGTCAAGGAATCAAAGAAGAATTGTTTCGCGTACACACTAGGGGGTTGTTCGGTCAGACGCAGATGCGGCCATACCTTCCAGCCTTGGTCCAGCCTGGGTAAAATATAAGGAAAAGAGCCACCGCCATGGGCAAAGCAGATTTTCAAGCCCGGAAACCTCTCGATCACGCCTCCCAGGATAAGACTTGCTGCGGCAAGCGCTGTCTCACTTGGCATCCCGACGGTGTACATCAGGTTGTGCCGCGGCATCCGTTCTCTCCCCAGTGTCTCCCATGGATGTACGAAGAGCGGTACATCCCATGTCTGACACCTTTCAAAAAAAGGAATCAGTCCCGGGTCGTCCAGATTGTTGCCATTTACGTTGGTACTGATTTCAATCCCTCTCAGGCCGAGCTCGTGCATGCAGCGATCCATTTCCCGAATGGCTGCCTCGGTGTCTTGCAAGGGAACAGTACCCAATCCGATGAAATGCTTCGGATGCTGGTTGACCGTCTCTGCGATAAAATCGTTTTGAATCCGCGCCATTACTTCCGCTTCGGCTGCCTTGGCCCAATAGGAAAACGTGACGGGAATGGGTGACAACACCTGCCTATCCACGCCTTCCTGCTGCATGTCATGAATCCGTTTTTGGGGATCCCACACTTGATCCGTCACTTCACGAAAGACTTTGCCTCCGACCATGATAGTTGCCCCGCATGTGCAAGTCCGGTGCAGAACTGGCCAGCGCTCTCCATGAAAGCGCTCAGCCAGGTTGGGAAGATCCTCTGGAATAATGTGGGTATGGAAGTCTACTCGCATTTCCACTCACTCGCTTCCGGAGACATGATGTGCCCGCATTTTTGGCATGTCCGCAGCTCCAGATTGCTGTTGAAGCCTTCAATGGCTTCTTTTACCTGCACCTCTATGTTGGTCAGTTGAATCCGTACGCGATGCATTTCGTGGTCGCAGTTTTCACAGAACCAAGCAAAGTCCTCCAGTTCTCCCTCGTTTCTGTTGCGCTCAATCACGAGTCCGATCGTATCCGCAATCCGGTGTGGGGAATGCGGGACATTCGCAGGAAGAAGGAACATTTCGCCTTCTTTTACTGTGATGATCTCACGCTTTCCATCCTGATTGATGATCTCGACAAAGCAATCGCCCTTGAGCTGGTAAAAGACTTCTTCGGATGGATCAATGTGAAAATCCCGCCGTTTATTCGGTCCTCCCACTACCATGACCATTAGTTCTGCATCTTTCCAAATCACTTTGTTATTCACTGGTGGCTTGAGCTGATCGTTGTGATCCTCGATAAACTTCCACAAATGGATAGGTGCCAATGTACGCATGCTCTATTCCCTCCCTGTTTTTATTTGTTTAAAGAACCTGCTTCGTCTGCGATGCCGTTTTGGTAGCAAAAACGCTGAGCGCATCATCCACCATCGTGCATGCATGAGACTTCTTGTAGTTGTTGTAAAAAATCGCCAATTTCCGCACCGGATCACCCGTATAGTACCGTTCATATTGCAACAAACGCTGTCCGAAGGCTTCCCCGCACAGGTCCCAAGCGAGCTTAAACAGGCGAACCCGATCTGTACCAGAGATACCCTTTCGTCCCGCATAAAACTTTTCCATATCCTCCGCCAATTCGGAATGCTCCATGTCAGAGTCAGTCGGGGACATGAGAAATCCGCCTGCTCCAATAATCTGGATGACTTCGATCGCCCGTGGGTACAGCTTCGGAAGCAGTCCGCGAATGGTTTCGAGCTGTACGTAACCCGGCATGAGCTCACCAGAGGGCAAGGTCTCGTAGTCCAACTCGGCTGTCCTCAGGAGCGCTCTAACCGATTCCAACGATTGCGCCAGTTCTCCGAGATGGTTTTGGACATTCGGATAGACGTCTACCCCGATGGAGTCTGCCAACCGCATGGCAACTTCTGTGGCAAATTGGAGTTTCAACAGTCCTCTCACCCCTGTTTGGTGCGCCGGCTGCTGACCAATCCCTGTCTTTGGATAAAGCAGGTTGGCCGCTTCTACATTGTTGTAAAGGAATAAGCGATCCCAAGGTACGAGTACGTCATGAAAGACAAGAAGAGCATCCATTTCTTCGAAGCGTGATGCCAAAGGATGGTCATAAACGGAACGAATTCCATCCTGCATGGGCTCTCTACAAATGATGCGCAAGCCTGGCGTGTCAATCGGAATGGCAAATGCCAAGGCGTAACGCTCATCTCCAGGCTGGAACCCAGGGAACGAGTAAATGATGACTTCATCCGTGATCGGCGCCAGTGTCGCGAGCATTTTCGCTCCTTTGACAATCAGCCCTTCCGGCGTCTCTTCTACTGCCCCCAAATGGGTGTAGGCATCGTTTTGTTCGTGCGAGGACTTGCTGCGGTCATTTTGCGGATTAATAATGGCATGCGTTAAAAAAAGGTCTTGGTCGCGCACATACTTGTAATAATTTTTCACATTTTCCGCCCATTGCGGGTTGTACCTTTCCAAGAAAGACGCATTGCTGTAAAGCGACGTCAAGACGACATTGAGAAAATCGGGCGTTCTTCCCATCAAGCCAAAAGTGGCTTCCGCATAGGTTTCGTACAAGACTCGTTTCGCCTGCAATTCCTCAGGGGTCTTTGCAACGAGAAAAGCGTTGTTCACTCGCTCACCGGTCTCCTGACAAATATGCGTAATCTTGTCCTGGTACCTCTCGTCATGCTGCATGTCATACAATTTGGCTATTTCCTGAATCGGCTGTCGAAAAACAGCTTCCTCACATACGTTTGTCACCAATCTGCCTTGCAGCCAAATCTCCGGTTGCCGTGATCCTAAGCCCCGGATGTATTGGTCACCTGTACGGATTCCCACCCAAATTCCTCCCTGTAGATTTTTGCTGGTAGAGCCGTTTTTGTTCTTAAACCGCATTATAATGTCTGTCTTTTCTGAAAAATGTAACCCACTTAACATCACGGCAGAAAAATGTAAAATACTGCTCACCTGATTCATGAGTAACTGAGGATGTGTAAACGAATTAACATCATTTCTGTTTTTCTTTCGAATGCACGTCATTTTCACGTTGAAAGATTGGTAAGGAGCTTTTTATTTTCATATAATCAAGAGGGATAAGTTCAGAAAATTGAGACTTAATATTGGTTGATGGGAAGAGCCTGATCATTGATGAGGAAAGGAGCGGTGATGATGGTATCCTCTTTTGAAACGGATTTAAAATGGGAAACCCTTTTAGAATACGGCACCCGCCAATTTGTGAAAGGAAAAACAGCTATTTATAAGCAAGAGACGATTGGAGAAGGCTTTTATTATCTTCATAAGGGACTAGTGAAGATTGTGACCTCTACCTTCAAGGGGAAAGATCGTCTGGTGAACATCGTTGTCCCTGGTCAAATCATGGGACTCCAAACGCTGGATCAACAACCTCATTTCACCACGGCTATCGCTGTCAAGAATGCAGTCGTCTACCATTTCTCCTGTTTGCAATTCCTCGAAATGCTGAAGGCACGCCCCGAACTCTTGTCTCTTTTCACGCAGACAATCAATCAAAAAATGCGGATTCTCCTAGCCGCCATCAACATGAAGGCGCTGACTTCCGAAGAGCAAATCGCTCGTCTCCTCCTCAACATTTGCGAAGACTTTAAAAACCACGAGGTTCCCCTCACTCAACAAGAGCTGGCTGAATGTGCTGGCCTCACCCGTATTACTGTCTACAAAATCCTGAAGGCATGGAAGGAACAGGGCATCATTGAAATCAAAAACCGATCCTTTGTCGTTAAACGCCCAGATATGCTAAAGCCTCCACAATTCAAGACACACACCGCTCGCACAGTGTAAGCAAAAGCAAATCAATGTGAAAGGTGGTCACAATGGCCTGTCTTCGCTATCAGTGGACTCCGTACCTCATGTATGGCAAGAAGATCGAAATGGGAAAACACACAACGATCTACCATCAAGGCGATGTGGGGACTGGATTTTATTATCTAGACAAAGGGAGCGTAAAGATCACTCTTTTATCTGAGAACGGGCATGAGCGGTCTATCGATTACATTCCCACAGGTGGGTTGTTTGGGGAGCACGGCGCTTACAACGGCTCATACCTGACATCAGCCATAACGACCTCTCCTTCCGTCATTCACTTTTTCTCTGACGACGACTTATCGCGCATATGTCAAGACCACCCACAGTCGGCCTTGATCTTCACCCATTCACAAATCGATAAGCTCCGTCTCCTGGCTGAAATCATCGCGTTTACTGACAGTCCAATTGAGCTTGCGATGGCGAATTATCTGCTCAAGCTGGTAGCTGTGCACGGAAGTAATCATATCCCTATTGATCAGATGTCTTTTGCACGCTATATTGATACGTCTCGCATGACAGTGAACAAGACTTTGCAGAAATGGCGCCAGCAAGGCTTGATTGAGCTTTCTGGACGTAGTGTCATCCGAGTAGTGAATATCGAGGGATTGCGTCGGGTTTATTCTCGCATCCAATGTAAATAGGGCGAAGCCTACTCAGGCTCGCCCCATCTGCATTCCATATAACCTTTGAAACTCTTGGTACAGCCCTGCTCGGTTCTGCTTAGAGCAGGTGCATCTTTGCTTCTACCTCGTCCCACGGCACCGAGTAGCCTGCCCCCCTGGCGCAAAAGATCGAAGAGGATGTATAAACAGGATCTGCGTCCTTTTCATAGTTTTTCCTTTCAATCACTTCCTCCGCGTTATGGCAGCGATCGTATCCGCCAAATACACAGCGGATGCTACCGCGTCCATGCGTAAAAGAAGCGAATTCGGTGCTGTAATTCATGAATGTAGCTACGGGCACCCTTCCTGTAATGACCGCATGCGTGTCCGACATCTGCGGTGGTTCGAACGAACCGGAGGCGCGCTGAACATCCGACAATACCCTCCCCATCTCGTTCATTCCCACCTTTATTTTGAAGTCATAATAAGGTTCTAACAGCATATTCTCGGCTTTCTCCAACCCCTGACGCAGCGCGCGGAAGGTTGCCTCACGGAAGTCACCCCCATGCGTATGTTCGTTATGCGCACGACCCCTTAGGAACGTAATTTTCATGTCGGTGACCGGCATGCCTGTCAATAGCCCATGATGCTCCCGTTCGTAGAGATGAGACTGAACCAGATTCTGATAGTTAAAACTCAGTTCATCAGGATGACATACACTAGTGAAGTGGATCCCGCTGCCTCGCTCTCCCGGTTCAAGCAGGAGGTGCACTTCCGCGTAATGCCTGAGTGGCTCGAAATGTCCATATCCTGTTACAGCAGACTTTATCGTTTCTTTATACAAGATTTCCGGTTGACCGAAAGAGACATCGAAACCGAAGCGTTCCTTCACCACCTGCTCCAGCACTTCTAATTGGATCAGACCCATGACGCGAATGTGAATCTCTTGCAAACTCTCTTCCCAAACCACATTCAAAGACGGGTCCTCCGCATTCAGAATGCGAAACGCACCTAGTACTTGCTGCACGTGAAGCGAACCATCAAACTGTACTTTCGACTGTAGCGTCGGCTCGGTCTCATAAGCAAAATTGTCTAAGTAGAGCCCCACCCCTTGACCAGCTTTGGCATCGGACAAGCCGACGACCGCGAACAAATCGCCAGCAGTTACTTGTTCAACCGAGTGTGATTTCCTACCCGTAAACAATAAGATTTGTGTAATCTTCTCTTCGTATCGAAGTCCACCGCTCTCATAGCTGAGCAGCTCCCGTACCTTCAGGTTGCCACTCAGCGCTTTGACGAATGTTAGTCTCAATCCGTTTGCTGCGTATTGAATTTTATAAATGCGCCCCCCGAATGGAGCTGTCTCGTCATAGGACGCGGTCGTTAACAAGGATAGTTGATTCAGGAATTCTAAAACGCCATCATCTTGTAGTGCCGAGCCGTAAGCGCAGGGAAAAAGACGTCCTTCCCGTATCATCTCCTGCAAGGCCCCCAGCCAAAAAGCCTGATCCTCTCTTTCCTCTATGAACGCTTCTAGCAATGAGTCGTTCCGCTCCGTCATCATCTCTCGCAGCCCCTCAGCGACGATACCGTTGGCGAAGCTATCCTTGATGGAACAGACATCCCCTGTCAACTGACTGCGTATCTCCTCTTCCGTCCTGCTGGCATCCGCGCCGATCCGATCTGTTTTATTGATAAAGAAAAATGTCGGTATCCGATGTTTGCGCAACAACTGCCAAACTGTCTCGGTATGACCCTGAACACCTTCTACCGCACTAACAATCACGATAGCGTAATCCATTACCCCGATCGCCCGCTCCATCTCAGAAGAAAAATCGACGTGTCCTGGTGTGTCGATCAAATAATAAACGTCGCCCTGATGGTGCATAACCGCCTGATCGGCGAACACGGTAATGCCTCTTTTCCTCTCGATATCGTGGCTATCCAAAAAGGCATCTTGATGATCCACCCGGCCCCGCGACCGGATGCTGTTCGTATGGTATAGCAACTGTTCGGCGAAAGTAGTCTTGCCCGCATCCACATGGGCAAACAAGCCGATCGTTAGACGCTTCATGTTATCCCTCTTCCATAGCTACTCGACTGCATTTTTCTTTTCTCATTAAAACATAAGAATGGAGCAGAAGAATAGTTTCGCACATTTTCATTTCCTGCAGGCTCGTATCAGTTGCCAAGCTTCCCCCATTTGCATCCTCTATACCATGCAGAGAGAAGCGAGGTGATAAATATGACTGACGTAGTAGTGATCCTTTTCAGACGTACCGTAGTGCATGGCGTACGGAGGCGAATTATTCGCGACGTTAGCATCATTGGAAGTGCCGCACCATGCAACCGATTTTTAATGATTGGTAGACGTGTGGGTCCAGCTGCACGTTGTCTTTTGAATAACGGGTTCCAACGTGTGTTATCAAGAGATAATGTCTTGGTGTTTATCCGTGTAAGATAAGTGGGTCCGTATGAAAACGGTAGCGAATAGGGTTACCGTTTTCGATGCGTCCGGCTCCCTCCCCTTTTGGGCAAGTTCAGCTTACTGTGTCCAAATTCCCCACTCATTCGCATCCCATGCCAACGGATTTGTCATCGTGTTTTTACTGTTTTGTAAAAATAAAGTGTTAGACTGGCGGCAAGTTATTTAACTAATGGGCAGTTATTTTTCAATAGCTCTTGTTTTTATGCTTTAGACAATGGTAAAATATAACAGGAACATTAGTTCGTGTTTTGTGTATATTCCTACAGATTGGGGGAATAGGCGTGGTTGAAATACTTCCATTATGGCAAGAAGCAAATCGTAACTTTATTGTGATAAGCAACTTCGCCATCCATCAGCATGTTCAAGCTGCTCCCATTTGTTTCGTTAAGGAGTCGACGCGTACATGATCCAATTGACGAACCGCCAAGCACGGCAATTTCTGTTAATGAAACACGGGCTGTTGGGCGAATATCAATTTACCGGAAAGCAGGGCGTAATGGATTTTGTGCGGCAGGTCGGCTGTATTCAATTTGATCCCATCGATGTTTGCGGAAAAAACGCCGAACTGGTTCTGCAGTCGCGAATTAAAGGATTTACCAAGAATATGCTCGACGAGTTGCTGTATCAAGATAGATTCCTGATCGATTATCCCGACAAGAATTTGGCTATTATCCCTGTCGAGGACTGGCCGTATTTTGAGCGATACAGGCAAGCCGCCCGACAACATGCCAAGCGCTATCCCGAAATGGAGGGCTTGACAGCGCAAGTACGGACTCATATCCAAAGTCACGGTACGCTAAGTTCGGATGAACTGAAATTGGATGGAGATTTCACTTGGCAATCGGCCATCCACTGGAGCAGCGGAAACAATACATCGCGATCGGTGCTAGAACAGATGTACTCGACAGGCGAGTTGATTATCCATCATAAAAAAGGAACGCGTAAATACTACGATATTGCCGAGAAGTACATACCGCCAAACCTGCTGAATGCGTCGGAGCCGCTGGAGGACGAGCTTGAGCATCACAAGTGGCGGGTACTGCGTCGAATCGGCGCTGTTGGCCTTTTATGGAATCGCGCATCCGATGCCTGGCTAAATATATGGGGATTGAAATCGGAGCAGCGCAACGAGGTTTTCCGCCAACTGTTACACGAAGATCGCATTGTTGCTGTTACCGTAGAACAAATGAAGGATATGCTATACTGTCGCACGGAGGATTTGCCGCTTATTGAAGCCGTCCTGCAAAATCCAGCGCCGAAATTACGCTGCGAGCTGATTGCTCCGCTAGACAATTTGATATGGGACAGAAAGTTGATCAACAAATTGTTTGGCTTCGATTATACTTGGGAGATTTACACGCCTGCAATCAAACGGAAATTCGGCTATTATGTGCTACCTCTATTGTATGGAGAGAGCTTCATCGGACGAGCCGAGGTAATCGTAGAACGAAAAGCCGGGACGCTCGTTGTTAAAAACATCTGGTACGAGAACGACATAAAGCCAACAAAGCAATTGCGAACAGCTTTGAACAATTGTTTTCAAAATTTTGCATTATTCAACGGATGCGAGACGATTTCGACAACGTTAATTTGAATAACAAGCAAAACACCAGCGGTAGTCTAAGACTTTATTTCCAAGGTCTTAAACTACCGCTTTTTCTTTTTATAGATCAGTCTAAAACATTATTTTC
The DNA here is from genome assembly GCF_013284275.1 of Brevibacillus sp. HB2.2. Taxonomy (NCBI): domain Bacteria; kingdom Bacillati; phylum Bacillota; class Bacilli; order Caryophanales; family Paenibacillaceae; genus Brevibacillus; species Brevibacillus sp. HB2.2. The sequence goes on along the minus strand of NZ_JABSUV010000024.1, from coordinate 50,723 downwards.
ACCAGACATTTACTTCATCACTTCGTCAAACACAGATTCTATTTGATCCACGTCTTTCGACACCGCGAATAAAATAAACGGCCCACTCGTCTTCAAAACATGCTTTTCGATGAGAAAATACTCCTCTGGACGATAGTCTTTCAATTTGATTGTTTGGGCCTCGATCCGTTGTTGTATTTTCTCTATTACATGTTCGGTATCACTCGCATCTTTGACTTTGATAACAGCCAGTTCATCCGCTTTTACATTGGATGAAGCCGTGTACAGAATGAAATCCTCCACTTTGTCTGCCTCGAGCTGATACAACTTTTGCAGTTTCGTCAGATCCCCCTGCTTCATATTCTTTAAGCTTACCGTTTGTTGAATTCTTTCTCCCACTTCGGCGGCCGAAAGTTCTTCGGAAGTCCCGCCGTCACTGGAGCATCCGGTCAACATTCCCATTCCGATTGCAAACATAAGTAGTCCAAACAAAAATCGCTTCATTCCATTCACTCCATGATGTTCTGAATAGAGGTGTCTTCAAAAAACGTTTTGACATTGTAAAGGAATAGCATGTCGTGAAACTGCCGATCTTGGATGAGCTTTGCTACGGATTCCTCATAATATCGAAGGTCTACGACATCAATCTCCGCGAAGTGTTCAGCCAAAAAGGGAATCAGGCTATTGGCGTACGAATCTTTCACTACTAGCAGCTTCTTCCCGTCCGGATGGTCCGTTGTGATTCGTACCAGTGCATGGTTGCCGTTCAGGAATACGGTATACTTATCCTTTTTGGACAGATTATCCATCTGGTACAAGGAATCCGCAGTACGTCCTTCGTCCATGTACTCCACCTTCTTTTTGCTTTCCTCCTTCGGCAGATAGAGATCGATACGATCGGGCTGTAGATGACGAAAGCCGCTTTTCGAATAGAGTGATCCGTAGAATGCATCCGTCACCTGCCGAATGTTGAACGCAGCTTCGTCTTTTGGAACAATCCCCATCTGCTTGCACAACATCCGATAGGCATAATAAGCGCCCTTGCTTGTCCAATGATGATCTGTTTTATAAAAAAGGGCATCTTCGCGTCCGGCATACATCGCGGGATAGACATCAACGAAGCGAATATCAGATGGAAGCGATTGCCGAACTCGATTGAGCGCAGCATGCTCGTCACCCATTGGCGCGTAGGCAGGGAGTTTATCCTGAAGCAACGCGGCGGTTGGTACCAGCATGATGTACTTGCGAAGGTCAGGCGCTGTCTGGTGAATCGACTGAATGGCCTGAACTCTGTCTTTCACCTCGGCATCCAGCGGCGATGAGAAATGCTGAATCAGGTATCCATCCTTGCCCAGATAAACGCCGTTGCTGTCCTTTTTGCCCATAACACGATCTGCATCCGTTTTTAGCCCGATCCAAACGTCCCGGAAAGCAAATTGATCGGTGATATAAGCCTCGTAATCAGAAGTGAACTTCCCCGCCAGCAGTGATCGTAGTGAAAATGGCGGCTTCTTTTCTAGCACCCTGTTTTCCGACTCCGAGAACGCCTGATCAGGAGTCAGTATGTTCAAAACAGCCACCACGAGGATAAACAGCAAGAACAACAAGCCCGTCACGGCTCGTGTCCATTTGTCATAGCTGGTCAAGGCCTCTCCCTCCTCTCAAAACCGAAAATATAAGAATGGATTGTAATCCTCAAAGACTAAATAAGCGGACGACAAAACCAAGCTAATGATAGAAAATGCTAGAGCAGCGATCATGCCTACCGAATTCCATCGTGTTATCATTTGCTCCCATACTTTCCCTGGTAGCGGTGTCGCGCACAAGGCCAACAGAACGAGCAATCCCCCATACGTCGTCAGTTCGTAGAGTGCCTGGCGATCCACCCATTCGTGCGCTCCGAAACCAAACATTGCACGGATGAACATCCACGCGGAAGGTAAATGTTCGAATTCAAAAAAGACCCACCCGACGACGACAATCAGCAGCGTGTAGAGATGTCCTGCCCAGTTGGGCCAATGCTTCAGCCATTTCAGCAAAAACAGCTTCTCAAACACAATGAAACAGCCGAAGTACAAGCCCCATACGATAAAGTTCCAGCTCGCCCCATGCCACAGTCCAGTTAAGAACCATACGATCAAGAGGTTACGGAACTGCTTGCCCAAGCCAAACCGGTTGCCTCCGAGCGGGATATAGACATACTCTCGGAACCAGGAACCGAGGGAAATATGCCATCTGCGCCAAAATTCTGTGACGCTTCGTGATATATACGGATGCTTGAAGTTTTCTGGGAATTCAAAACCGAACATTTTGCCGAGCCCGCGCGCCATATCCGAATACCCGCTGAAATCAAAATAAATTTGAAACGTAAACGCCAAAATGCCGAGCCACGCGGAAAGGACCGTCAATTCCTCCATCGGCGTCGACTTCACGTTGGTCCATAAGAGTCCGATATTGTTGGCGAGCAGTACTTTTTTGGCCAATCCCCGGATGAACCATTCCGCTCCTTCGCCGAACCTCTCCAGCGTCATTTTACGAAAGACCAGCTGCTCCGCAATATCTCCGTATTTGACGATCGGACCTGCGACCAGTTGAGGAAACATCGTGACGTAAGTGCCGAAAGCGACGAAATTTCGTTGTGCCGGTACTTTACCAAGGTATACATCCACTACATAGGACATCGTTTGGAATGTATAAAAGGAAATACCGACGGGTAGTGGCAGATCAGCCACCTGTGTATGCAGACCGAATAGATCATTTACATTCGAAACGACAAACCCGGCATATTTGAAGAAACCGAGAATCGCCAAACTACCGCAGATGGAAATGAGCAACACTGCTCTGGCGATCGGCTTGCGGTGTCTGTACTTGTCGATCACAAGCCCGTTGATATAATCAAATACCGTTGTAAAAATCATGAGGATGATATATACCGGTTCGCCCCATGCATAAAAGATGAGGCTCGCTGCGAACAGAACAGCATTTCTCAGCTTATTGGGCGACAAATAATAAACGAGCAGCACGGCGGGCAAAAATTGAAACAGAAAAATCAGACTGCTGAATACCAACGTTCGTTTCCTCCCGCGCCGTTATTTTGCGCTCTCCATACGCGCGAGCTCATCTTTTACGTAATCGAGCAGGATCGGATAAAACTTGGCTTGGAAATGAATGCCGTCCTCATCGTACATATCAGGATGATCGGCGACAATTGACGACACATCGATGTATCCGACTTTTACCTTGCTTGCCAGCTCTTTCAATCCCTTATTGTAGTCGCCGATATTTTGATAGCGGGGCTCCGCTTTTTCTGCCTTGGCCGTAACCGGTGTAACGGATAATATCGTGATGGACGCCTCAGGAAGCCTTTCCTTGATGCGCTCGATCAATTGAGCGTAGTACGATAACGAATATTCCTTGGGGTGGTCGGTCGGCCATAAAATGTCGTCCGAACCCAGTTGGATAAAAATATGCTCAGGCTTTCGCTTGACTAATTCGTCCACATCTTTATCTTTCAGCGCGAATTCAGCCGTTTTCCCTGCACCTGCCAGCACGTTCTCCTCTTTCAACACATCATGGTAAGACAATCCCTCCGTAATCGAATCTCCGAGAAAAACGCTTGTTTGAAACAGTGATGCATATGAGGTTTGCTCCGGAGTGGAGATGTCACCAGCTTGTCTGGTAATCTCGGAAGCGGGTGGTTGTGGTTGTCCATTGGTGCCACATGCCGCAACCGTTAAGGCGACCATGGCGAACAGTGTAATACCCATCAGTTTCTTTTGCACGTTCATCTTTCCCCTTTCTTTTTGAACAAGGTAAAGAGTAATCGTCGGATATCAAGATCAGATGCAGATCAGTTGCAGATTGGGTAGAAATGCAATAAAAAAAGTGCAGAGCCGAAGTTCTACACTTTCGTTTTCTTCAATTCAAAATAGAACAAGACGCCTTCGTCCGTATTCATTGCCCCATAGTCCGCCCCGTGTAGTTCTAGTATCTGCTTGGAGATCGCCAGGCCCAAACCGGTTCCCCCGGTCGTACGGTTGCGGGAATGCTCAACGCGGTAGAAGCGATCCCATATTTTCTCCAGCTGCTCGGCAGGAATCTGGACGCCTTTGTTTTCGATGCAAATCTTTACGGTATCCTCCCCTTCAACCGTCGAGATGACAATATCCTCTTGTTCCGGGGTGTAGCGTATGGCGTTTATCAGGAAATTCACGATCACCTGCTCGATTCGATGCTGATTGGCGATGACTTCAACTGGGACTAAACGGTGATGCAACTGTAACTGCTTGCCGGCGAGATCCGGTGCCAACTTTACGCAGATTTTCTCCAGTAGCACATCAATCCGGAACGAATCCATCTGCATTCTATACGTACCGGATTCATATTTTGCCAATTCCAGCATATCGGTAACCAGCAGGTTCATCTTCTGCACTTCATCTTCCATCGCAGCAAAATAGTAGTCACGCTTCGGGCTGTCCGCCTTATCCTTCAAAATGTACAGGCAGCTTTCCATGATGCTGAGCGGAGTTTTCAGCTCATGCGACACGCCCGCTATAAATTCTTTACGCGTTTGCTCCAACCGCTTTTCTTTCTCAATATCCTGCTCCAGCCGAACAATATGAGCATGCAGCATATCCGAAAGCCGATTAATATTCCGTGACAGGCTCCCGATCTCATCCTCTGTCTTGATCGGAATTTTTTCAGAGAAGTCCAGCTTGGCCATTTTTTGCGTCATGTCATTCATGCGGAGCAAAGGACCTGCTATTCTGCGGGAGTAATAGAAGGAGGCGAGCAGAACGAGCAGCAAGGTACCCGCAATAATGTAACCGTAATAACTTCGCATGATCTCCGCTGCTTCGTTTACCGGCTGCAACGATGTCATGGCAAACAGATAGGCGGGTTTCCCTGTTTGATCGGTCACGCGCTCAACGAATATTTTGTAATCGATATTGTTCTCTTGGTAGTCCGTTATGGTGCTTGTTTGCTCCACAACATCTCCGTATAGAAGATCCGCTTGAAAAGCTTTCACCCGTTCAAGAAATAAGCGGTTCATATAGCGGGATACATCCGCGCCTTGCGGTTTTCGGACCTGTGTGATGGTTCCACGAAACAAAACGCTGGGATACCGCTCATGGTATTCGGTACCACTCTTGAATTTTGGGACAACCTCATACTCTTTTTTGACGAGTTGCTGATTCTCTAGTTGATCTTCCTCTCTGAGATTGGAGACACTCCTCCCGATCCGTTGCGCAAACCAATGATTATCGAACATAATCCCTTCCATGGCAATCTGTTGTCCGACTTTCACATAAGGATCGAGGAAGGGGGTATCGGTGCTTATATCCTCCACATCCATGACCGTATACAACGGAACGACAAGCGACTTGCCAGAAAGAGCAGGGATGATGTCTGAGTCCTCCAGACGGACCTCCATCTGGAAATCGTCCGTGTATTTTAACTGGCCTCTATCATCCAGTCGAGCGAACCAGGCATTCGTCTTTTGATAAAACTCCTGTTCCTTCCTGACTTCATCCTGGGAAGCCCCGTCATGAGTCAACTCGTTTTGCCGATAGGATTGAAGGGCTTCCTTCACCTTCTCTACCTTTTGGTGCACATAATACTGCTCGAAAAATACGGTTTGTCCGATAAAAATGCTCGCGATCACAGACAGGCATAATCCCGTCGTGAGCAGAAACAGCTTGCGTACAATGCTTGTTCTCATGGTCGCTCCTCGAATTTATAACCGGAACGAACAACCGTGACGATATGCTTCGCATGATCTCCCAGCTTGGAACGCAAATTCCGAACATGGCTGCTGAGCGTACGATCCTCGCCGATAAAGTCGTAACCCCAGATTTTTATAATGAGCTGTTCTCTAGAGAGGATAATGCCTTTGTTTTTCATCAAGTAGGCCAAAATTTCGTATTCCGTGTGCGTCAGGCTATAATTCTTACCCTCAATCGAGACGGTTCGGGACGGCAAATGAATCGTAATCCCCCCACCGGACAACATATCCCCCGGTTCGTGCATTTGTCGGTTTTCCAGCAACCGTTTGGAGCGTGCCAGCAGGATGGGAGGACTGCACGGTTTCACCACATAATCGTCCGCCCCGAGCTCGAACCCAAGCAACGTGTCATCCTCATCCGAACGAGCTGTTAACATCAGAATGGGGACGTTGGAAACTTTGCGAATGCGTCTGCATACTGACCACCCGTCCAATTCTGGCAGCATAACGTCCAGAATGATCAAATGCACTTCATGCTCTTGAAATAACGTCAGAGCCTGACTCCCGTCCCCCGCTTCCAGCACTTCGTATCCCTCGTCCATCAAGTATTCCTTCATAATCTCTCGCAAAACCTGCTGGTCTTCCACAATCAGTATCGTTTTCGCCATGCTAATGACCTCTCGCCCTCTATCTCTCCAAAAGATATTTTTTAGAATGGTATCATGACTTTGCGGTCGTCACAATATGGCTCAGCTTCAAATCGACATTCGAGATACCTTCACCTTCCATTACGGGCGCACAACAAAAGCCAAATCTTGTCGTCTAACAAGATTTGGCTCGTCTCTACTATTATTCTGCTAACAACATTCTTTCTTGCCCCATGAACTGGAGAGTCTTCCTCATCGCTTATTTTTCAATTTTGTAATAGCGATCCCCGGTCTTCGGATTGAAGTATACACGACGTTTTTCCTGCGTTACCGGATCAATCGTCACTTCATTCGTCGGCTCAAATCCAGGCGGGACGATTTCGCCGTGGTCTTGGTGCAGTCGCTTGTCCTTGATTTTCGAGATGATTAGCAAAATGATGAGAAGCAAGACCTGAAAAACGATGTAGGAAATGATATAAATCATTCATTTACACCTTTTCAATGACAACTGCTGTACCGTATGCGACAACTTCCCCCATATTTCCCATATTTCCAGAGTCGTAACGACACATGACCACAGCGTTAGCTCCCATGGCAGTTGCGTTTTTTATCATGCGGTCAAGTGCCTGCTTGCGCGCGTCCTCCAGGAGCACCGTGTACTCCTTGATTTCTCCACCAACGACTGAACGAAGACCAGCCATGATGTCTCCGCCAATTCCGCGTGCTCGAACGATTAAGCCGAATGTTGTTCCTTTCACTTCAACGACACGATATCCTGGAATGTTTTCTGTTGTTACAACGATCATTTGCTTCTCCTACTTTCTATCGTTTTATTTTTCAAGATCACATGTAGTACGATGTCAGCGCTAAAATGACTGATGATCGCAGCTTCTAAACCGTATTGCCAATATAGGAAGCCAAACAAGATGCCCAAGATACCGTTTAGCAACAACGTCCATACAGTGACCAAGTTCCCTTTTCCGTACGTCATGTAATTCGTTGGAAGATGGGATACCGCGAAAACAATGGCGGCCACACAGATGCCCAGCCAATAGGAACTTCCCAGCCATCCCATCTTCTGTGCCAAAAAGACGACAACCGTCATAACCCCTAGACGCATGAGCACTTCTTCGCAAACCCCTCCGTAAAAAGATGAGAGAAAGCCGAAGAATCTTGATGAAATCAGTTCTTTACCCATTATTGTGGTCATGTGTTGTTGAAAGAAAGAACGGTCCAACCATTTTACCAAGAGGCCTACCGTGATACCTGAACCAATCGATACAGTCCAAAACGACCAGATGGAAAAAGGCAGCTCCGCTCTGGACACCCAGTGATCGAGAATCCAGAGTCGAAGACCAGTGGAAGGCATGAGCCATAAACCTATCGCAGTCGCCAGAGCCAAAAATACACAACTCTGAATGATCATAATCGCAACCATGACAGAAACAGGCGGGACTTTGTTAGTAGAATAGATGGCGGCTTGTAGCTGTACTTGTTGGCGAATCACGTTGGATTGAATAGGTATCGTGCATAGAGCGCACAGTACACTAACCAACCAGATCAGCCAAAAATGTTCCATTTCTACGCCTCCTCTTTAGATTTCTGATCGCTCTAAAAAGTACCAGCCCATAAAGAAAAACACGATGTTGAGTGTAAAGACACCTGCGAGGCCCGGTAACCCTGTGATGAAAGCTTGGGCCAGCGTTGAGTTTTCTTGAATCACCATCATCGCCGCATTTGACAATCCACCTGGTGACACCATATCCAAAAATTTACCCAGAAATTGTGGAACAGTGAAGATCAGGATATTGAATACCAGCGAGGCTCCACCGGCACCAACAGCATTGCTAAAAAAGCTGGAGGCGCACAGCGTTGTTGTGACGACAAGGAATAGATTCGGTATGTACATCAACGTACCGATCCATACATGGGTCCAATCTAGTTTTCCGAAAAGGATCTCCGTATAGTAGGCAGTTATCCCCATCCCGATTAGCATGCTTGCCATTGTTAACGTATAGTAGGTAATGGCTTTGGCGAGATAGTATTTAGCTCTACTGATGGGTTTGACGAATACCATGGATGCTACCCCAGAGGCTTTCTCTCCGGCAATGGACCCCATGACGATAAGGATTAACACAAACGTGCCGAGTGAGCTGAATTTGCTAATCGCCGTCGAGAGTACTTCCGGCGCAGACGGGGTTGGAATTTTGATGACGGCCCCTTCTGGCAGTCCAGTGGAATTGGCCAAAATATCAGGGAGCATTTTCATCGTAATCGGTTGTGTAATCATTAAGGCAATAAACACAATCGGAATGATGAGAATCTTGTAGGTTTTGACCAATTCATTAAATTCTTTTCTGATCATTGGGTGGGAAGTCATCAGTTATTCACAACCTTTAGGAAAATATCTTCGAGGGTCGATGCGGACAAGCGATAATACGCCAGTGTCCCGCCAGTTTCCAAAAGAATGTGCGGCAGGAGTGCCTTGGCTTTTTCCATGTCATTGATGAGAACTTTGTAAATACCGCCGTCTAGGTTCCATTCCCTGATCCAGGTTAGCCCATTCAATACATCGGTTAAATCTATGTCTTGTTGATCAAGCTTGAATTCAATCAGTGGCTCCACATGGTTTGCTCGCAGCTGATCCAAACTGGACGACAGCACCACCGTACCGTCCTTGATGATCACGATTTGGTCGGCGATTCTTTCGATGTCATCCAAAATGTGGGTCGACATGAAGACAGTCATATGTTGTTTCAACTTTTCTATCAACAATAAGACGTCATATCTGCCCATTGGGTCGAGCGCCGAAACAGGCTCGTCCAAAACGAGTAGCTTGGGGTTGTGGATGAGCGCCTGGGCAATACCCAGACGCTGCTTCATCCCCCCGCTGTAACCGCTTATTGGGCGGTTCCTCGCCTCATTGATTCCGCATAACTCCAAAAGTTCATCCGTCCGCTGCGCAATTGTGCGCTTGTCCAATCCATAAAGTTTGCCCACCCAATGCATCCACTCTGTCGCTGTCATGTAGTTGTAAAAGGCAGGGATTTGTGGGCAATACCCTACTTCACTTGTGACTTTATTGCGGTCAGTCACGACGTCGTAGCCTACTACTTTCACTTTTCCTCCGGTCGGTGCAGCCAATCCGGTTAGGATGCGAATGGTCGTCGTTTTCCCGGCACCATTCCCCCCAAGAAAACCGACACAACCGATGCCATCGACGGAAAAGGTTACGTTCTTTAACGCTTTATGCTCTTTATATTCCTTTGTGAGGCCTTCACATTCGATAACTCGCAAAGAAGGTCAACCCTTTCCTCGGTTCTCTTGAGCTAGTCTTTTCTGCCTACAAAGAAATACACGATCGGACCCAAGGTGTTTATAAAGATAATGCCGAGAGCCCATGGCCATTTTTTTCCACCTGCAACGCGGTATGCTTCACGTCGAGCCAAGTCGATTAATGCAATAACTGCTAGGATCAATTGAATAGCAATGATAGGTGCAAGTAGCTGAATGTCAAATGGCATGGATAAAACCTCCAATATTTGTAGTTATTTTAAAGTTTATCACTATTTTGGTTATTTTCCCACCCGCCACCATGATAATGAGGTGACGGATGGGCATTATTTTTTTATTGCAGGGCTTGCTCCGGTAATTTTAGTTGGCCGCTTCTGATAAAGTAATCAAGGACTTTACCGAAAACTTCCTCGTCAATTTCCGGGCAATCCATGTCGTTTTGACGCAGTAAACGTGTCGTTTTATTGCCGATATAGACTACACTTCCTCTGCTTGTGTGGCCATCTGTGAACAGATTGCCGAGCGGAGCGGCAGAGTTGGCTTCATTGCCTTTTTCTTTCGTATCCTCTTGCACCGCCTCAATCCACTCATCCATGGTGACTCGTTCCAATACAAATCCTCTGTCTTCAATCGCTGAAATCAAGTCTTCGTAATCGGTTGAGTTCGGGTTGAGCAAGTGGAAGTTTTCGCTCAAGCTCTGCTCGGTCATGGAGAGATGAACGATTCCCTTACTTGCAAAATCAACTGGCATCATGTCCAGATCGCCGCTCATGTCAGGAGCTTTGCCCAAATCTATTATCCCGGCTGCAATTCTCCACATCAGATCGTCCTTCTGGCATGCTCCTGTTTCGCTGTCCCCAGTCATCCGTCCGCAACGGTATATCGCCGCTGGGATGCCGCGTTCGCGAGCGAGATTGACGAGATGCTCGGCTACCCACTTGCTCTGTGTATAACCGGAAGTGAGGACGCGACTGTTCTCTGGCATGTCCTCTTCGCGGAAGGCCATGGATTCTTCTGTTTCTTCGGATGCAAACGTGAAAATCGTGGAGACGAAATGCACAGGCTTGGTCTTTTTGGCTACAGCGAGGCGAAGGATTTCCTCCGTCCCATTTACGTTTGCTTTCTTCAAGGCTGCGTACGGATAGACAAAGTTAACGAGAGCACCGTTGTGGTAGAGCACATCCACTTTTTCAGCTAGCTCGGAGAACTGATCTTCGGACAGATTCAGTCGTGGCTTTGCCAAATCACCGATGACAGGGATGATCCGATGCGCCTGCTCCTCATTCCATAACTCGTATAGCTCTAATGTTTGGCGTAGTCGTGCCATTCCTTCCTCTTCATCAGAAGCTCGAACAAGGCAGTAAATGTCAGCCTCTGTCATCTGTAGCAGGTCACGCAACAAGAAAGCACCAAGGAAACCAGTGGCTCCTGTCAATAATGCTGCTTGGAACTGACTTGGATCACCCACGTACGGATGTTCAGCCTGAATCGCAGGATCGAGTACGACTTCATCCTTGAGATCCTTTGCATCGATGTCATGGGAAACAGCAGAAAGACCGTGTTTGAGAATTTCCTCGATGGTCTTGGCCATACCCGCGATGGTTGGGGTCTCGAACAGGATTCGCAGCGGTACCTCAAGCTGTAGCTCTTCGCGAACCTTGAAGATAAGCTGGGTAGCGAGCAATGAGTGACCACCAATCTCGAAGAAATTGTCGTGTACTCCGATTTTGTCCATTTCGAGTACGGAAGCCCAGTGCGTATGCAACATAATCTCGACTGGCGTTTGCGGCGCTTGGTATTCAACACCTGATTCCGAGCGATCGTATTCCGGCTTCGGTAGCGCTTTGCGATCCAGTTTACCGTTTGGCGTCTTTGGTAAGCTCTCCATGATCATAAAGTGTTGCGGGATCATATAGCCTGGAAGCTTGTCAGTCAGGAAGTGGTTCAGGTCATGAGACGTACTTGTGTGATTCTCTTCGAACACGATGTACGCTACTAGACGTTTGTCCCCTTCTCTGTCTTCACGAGCGACTAGCACGACTTCCTTGACTTCAGGGTGGTGTCTCAGAACAGATTCGATTTCGCCCAACTCGATACGATAGCCACGGATTTTGACCTGGTAATCAACACGTCCCATAAACTGAAGATTCCCATCTGGCAAATAACGTACGAGATCTCCCGTCCGGTACATTCTCTCCCCTGGCCCACGGAACGGATTCTGCACAAAGCGCTCCATGGTCAGATCGGGGCGGTGGAGATAGCCACGTGCTAAGCCCGATCCACTGAGGTACAATTCTCCCGGCACCCCTACTGGAACTGGTTTGCGATGACTATCTAATACGAAAACTTGCGTATTGAACTGCGGTCGTCCGATCAGTGGTTCGCTGACGGCTCCTTTTTTCACAATGGAGTGTGTAGAGTAAACGGTATCCTCTGTCGGTCCGTAGAGGTTAAAGACTTTTTCTACGTTTTCAAAGGCATACAATTCCTGTGCCAGCTTGTTAGAAAGTGGCTCACCGCATAGGTTCATGACGCGCACCGACGCTGGAATCCCATTCATACGCACCAGCTCCATCGCTGCTGATGGTACGGTATTGATCAGTGTCACCTGATTGGCTGCTGGCAAGGATGGCAATTGTAATGCATTTTCCGCCATGATAACTTTGCCACCCATGGTCAGTGTTGCGAACATTTCGTAGACAGACAAGTCAAAGCAGATTGACGTGGAGAACAGTACGCCACTCATCTCTTCTGGTGTGAACGTGTCGTGTGCCCACGATAGGAAGTAGCTGACACTGCGATGCTCGAGCGCTACTCCTTTTGGATTGCCTGTAGAACCGGACGTGTAGATGACATAGATCAAATTGTCGGAATTCCCAAGCTTGGTCGGGTTCTCCTCGCTTTCGTCGGCAACTGCTTCCCAATCATTGTCCAGGCAGATCACTTTGGCGTTGTGCTCAGGCAGAGTTGGCAACAGTTTTTCTTGTGTTAATAAGACCGGAACTTGTGAGTGTTCGATGATGTAGGCAATGCGATCCGCCGGGTAGCTTGGGTCGATTGGCACATAGGCCCCGCCAGCTTTCATAATGGCCAAAAGTCCAATCATCATCTCAGTTGTCCGCTGTGCGCAGACACCGACGAGTACTTCGGGTCCTACTCCTTGCTTGCGTAAATAATGAGCCAGCTTGTTCGCTTGTCTGTTCAATTCTCCGTAGGTAGTCGTTTGATCTCCTACGATGAGAGCGATGTTGTCCGGGGCTTTCGCCACCATGTCCTCAATCATTTCATAAACGCATTTTTCTTTCGGGTATGGCGCTTCCGTACGATTCCATTCGGTAATGAGTCGCTGTTCCTCTTCCTCTCGCATAAGCGGTAGCAAGGTGATTGATTGATCCGGGTTGGCAGTGATTTCTTCCAGTAGCTTGTGGAAATGATCAACCATTCGAACGATCGTACTGTGATCAAACAGCGCCTTGTTGTACTCCAAGGTAGCAATGAGACCGGCTGATGTCTCTACCATGGTCACCGTCAAATCGAACTTCGAGGTGACGGCCTCCGCACCCACGTCAAAGCTGCTTATCTGAATATCATCAACAGGATCTACCTGCATCGGGATGTTTTGCAGAATAAACATCACCTGGAAGAGTGGCGAGTAGCTCATGCTACGCTCAAGCTGCAGCTCATCTAACAATTTTTCAAACGGAACGTCTTGGTTTGCATATGCCCCCAGAGCTGTTTCACGAACGCGTGCAAGCAATTCGCGGAAGCTTGGTTGACCCGACATATCCGTGCGTAAAACAAGCGTATTGATGAAATAACCGATCAATTGCTCCGTTTCCTGTTGGTTACGTCCCGCAATCGGTGTTCCGACGAGAATATCTTCTTGATTCGTATAGCGGTACAACAGCGTTTGGAAGGCTGCTACCAATGTCATAAAGAGTGTCGTCGTTTCTTTTCCGCTCAGATTACGCAATTCTTCCAAGAGGTCGGCTCCAAACTGAACGGAGAGCTTTTCTCCTTCGTATGTCTGTACTGGTGGACGCGGTCGATCTGTTGGCAGTTGCAGTAATGGCTCGCTGCCCTTGAGTTTTTCTCTCCAATACTCGAGCTGTCCATCAAGCACCTCTCCACTTAGCCATTCACGCTGCCAGACGGCAAAATCTGCATATTGGATCGGCAATTCCGTAAAAGGCGATGCCTCTCCTTGACTAAATGCTTTGTAATTGGTCATTAATTCGCTCAGCAAGATTCCCATCGACCAACCGTCTGCTGCAATGTGGTGCATCACGAACAGGAACACAAAGTCTTTTTCGTCGAGCTGAACCAGATTGGCACGGAGCAACGGACCTTTTGTTAGGTCAAATGGCTCGAGTGTGACCTCTTCAGCAAGGCGTTTGACTTCTGCTTCTCGTTTCGCCGGATTCAAAGCACGCAGATCGGTTTGGTTCATGACCCAATCGTCCTCAGGGTGAATCACTTGAACAGGACGTCCGTCACGAACCTCAAAGCGAGTACGCAAGCTCTCGTGACGCTGTATGATGGCTTTCAAGCTTTCTTCCCAAGCGATTATGCTGAGATCTCCCTGAATCCGTAGGAAGGATGGAATATTGTTGACTGAGCTTCCTTGGGTGAACTGCTCCAGGAACCACAAACGCTGCTGGGTAAATGACAATGGGAGCGGTTCTTTGCGAGATACTTTCACAATCGGTGGAGCCATCTTGATGGATGTTTGCTTTGTCAGCATAACCAGCTGTTCACTAAGCCCTTCGACTGTTGGGTATTCAAACAACGTACGGATTTGCAACTCTACCCCAAAGATTTCCCGCAGGCGAGAAACGGTCTGCGTTGCGAGCAGGGAGTGTCCGCCTAACTCGAAAAAGTTGTCGTGTACGCCCACTTTCTCTATGGAAAGGATTTCAGCAAAGACGTTAGCGACCATTTCTTCTACTGGGGTACGTGGCGCGACATATACGGCTGTTAGCTGGCCCCAATCTGGCGTAGGTAATGCTTTGCGGTCAATTTTTCCGTTGACCGTAAGGCGAATTTCCGGAAGCCACATGAAATGCGACGGGATCATGTACTCGGGAAGCTTCTCTTTGAGCCATAGCTTGATTTCGTCAATGGACGTCTCTTGCTCAAAAGCATGGGTCAGATAGGCTACCAATCGTTTGTCACCAGGTCGAGCTTCTCGCGCGATAACGACTGCTTCTTTGATTCCTGCATGTTGTCTCAATGCCTCTGCAATTTCGCCTAACTCGATACGGAACCCACGGATTTTTACCTGATCATCGACACGACCGATGTAGTCCACGTTGCCATCTGGCAGGTAGCGAACAAGGTCGCCTGTTCGATAGAGGCGTTCTCCCGTTTGACCGAATGGATTCGGAATAAAACGCTCTGCTGTAAGCTCTGGACGATTCCAATATCCACGCGATAGACTCTCGCCACCAATGTACAGCTCTCCCGGAACACCGATAGGAACAGGCTGTAGATTTCGATCTAACACGTACAGCTTGGTATTCGGGAATGGACGACCAATCGTTGGGGCATGGTCAGCATCCGTTAATCGAGCAATGACCGTACCAACTGTTGCTTCTGTCGGTCCGTAGCAGTTATAAAATTTTCGTCCTTTTGCATAATGGGCAACCAGTTCGCGGCTGCATGCGTCTCCGCCGACCTCAAGGCAAACCAGATCCGGGTACTCTTCAACAGGTAGTGAAGCGAGTACCGAAGATGCCATTGATACCTTGGTGATGCGGCGTTCACGAAGAGTGCGAACGAGGTCTGGGCCCGGTACTAGCGACTCACGATCTTCGATGACTAACGTTCCCCCAGAGAGCAGGGCCTGTAAAATCTCGGAAATGGAAACGTCGAAGCCAAATGACGTAAATTGCAGGACACGGCTGGATTCGTTTATTTCGAAGTAGTTCATGTAAGCCTGCACCATATTCATCACACTGCGATGTTCAACAGCTACCCCTTTTGGCAACCCAGTGGTACCGGATGTGTAGATGACATAGGCGAGATTGGTTGCTACGACATCGCTTTGTGCGTTTTCTACGGACATCTGCTCGTAGAACAGTTCTTCTTCATCCAAGCAGATGACTTTCGCGTTCGTTTTTGTGAATGGCTCGGCTAGTCTCACTTGTGTCAGCACGACAGCTGCTTGTGAATCTTCCAGCATGAAGGCCATTCTTTCTTCGGGATGAGCTGGATCAACCGGCACATAGGCTGCCCCCGCTTTTAACACACCAAGAATGCCAATGATCATTTCCATGGAGCGCTCCACGCAGATCGCAACCGTCGTATCAGGCTGCACGCCTTGAGCGAGAAGCAGATGGGCCAACTTGTTGGCTCTTTGGTTTAGCTCCGCATAAGTCATGGCTTGTTGTTTATACTCAAGGGCCACATTTTCAGGAGTTTTCGCGACTTGTTGTTCAAATGCCTGATGGATGCAAAGTTCGCGTGGATACTCCTTCTCCGTGCGATTCCAATCGATGAGTACCTGCTCGCGCTCGACATCGTCTATCAATGTCACGTCACCCAGATGCATCTCTGGAGACTGGCTCATCGTGACCATGAGCTGGGTGATTTGGTTCAAGACCCGGTCGATCATCGTGTCATCAAAACGGTTTTGCTCATACTTGAGCTTGATGGCCACTTGCTTGCCTGGCGCTGCCACCAAGGTAAGTGGATAATTTGTTTGTTCGACTGCTGCTACGTCGTGTATTTCCAAAGAAACACTGGACGAAGCTGAACTGGACTCTTCTGTTTCTTGCCCTGTTGCTTGTACAGCTGGATAATTCTCAAATACGAGTATCGATTCAAACAGGGCAGATCCACGCGGCAGTTCGCTCCATCCCTGAATGTCGAACAGCGGAGTGTATTCATATTGGCGTATTTCTAACTGTCTATGCTGCAAATCTCTCAGCCACTCTAGCACCGTCGCGTTCGCCTGCAAGGATATCCGGACAGGTAAGGTATTAATGAAGGAGCCTACGATTGTCTCAACATGGGAGAGGTCTGCCGGACGACCTGAACCTGTCGCACCAAAAATGACTTCCTCTTCCCCGCTGTAGCTTCCCAAAATCCAGCCCCACGCCGCTTGTACCACGGTATTGAGTGTTAACTGGTGGTCGCGTACGAATTTTTGCAAGTGCTCGCTTGTCTCTTCTGACAGGAGGACGCTCTTCTCTTCGTATTGCTTCGGCCCCGCGGTGACTACTGCTTTGCTCATTCCCAAGCTGGTTGGCTCGTGGAAGCCTTTTAGTTGGTCTACCCAGAAGCGCTTGGCTTCCTGCATATCCTGACGTTTCAACCAAGCAATGTACTGGGAAAACGGTTGAGGATGTCCAAGCTTAACTTCTTGGCCTTCGCTGATCGCGGCATAATAGGCAAACAGTTCATTCAGTACCAAAGGAACACTCCAGCCATCAAGGAGAACGTGATGGAAGCTCCAAACGAAACGATATCTTTCTTCTCCTGTTCGGAAGACAACCCATCGTGACAAGGGTACATGTGTAATATCGAAGCTTCGTTTACGGTCTTCCTCCAGAAAAGCAGTAAACATCTCATCCTGTACATCGGAATGCAGATGGCGCCAATCTTCCTGACGAAGAGATACCTTAACCTCTTTGCGGACAATTTGGTGTGCTTGATTCAAACCTTCCCAGATGAAGTGAGTTCTTAGAATGGAATGGCGGTCCATCACTTTTTGCCATGCTTGCTCGAACACCGGCACATTCAGGTTTTTGAAATCAATCGCAAATTGGACGACGTAATCCCCGCTGTCGCTTGCATACAGGGAGTGGAACAGCATCCCTTGTTGGAGCGGAGAAAGTGTATAGATATCCTCGATATGTCGGTCAGAACCGATATGTTTGTCGATGCTCTTCTGATCCAATTCAGCCAGAGGAAAATCGGATGGGGAGTAACCGCCAGCTTCCTCTGTCGCACAATGGGCAATAATCTCACGAAGCGCATCCATGAAGTCCCTCGCGACTGCTGTAATCGTGCTCTCTAGATGAATGTTCTCACTGTATCGCCAAGTCACATGTAGTTGTTCCCCTGCAACGACAGCATTTACGTCGATCAGGTGGTGTCTTCCAGCGTCTTGGCTCAGGTTGGAACCGCTGGACTCAAGTGCCCCGCCAAATAAGGATTCGCCATCGACAATTTGATCGATTTTGCCCATGTAGTTGAACAGCACTTGTGATTGGATGCGGGATATTTCATCGACAGTATGCTGATCCGCATGGAGGTAACGAAGAACGCCATAACCAAGCCCTTTGTTTGGAATCGCACGCAGTTCTTCTTTGGTCGTCAAAAGTGCTTTTCCGACAGAGAATGTTTCGTCCCATTGAAGATGCACCGGATACATACTGGTGAACCAGCCGATGGTACGGGACAGATCGATTCTCTCTGACAATTCTTCACGACCATGCCCTTCTACGTTGACGAAGACAGATCGATTCCCCGTCCATCGAGTAAGTGACTTCGCCAATGCGGTTAGCAGGACGTCATTGATCTGGGTGCGGTACGCCTGCGGAACGTTTTGCAGAAGTGCTTTGGTTTCTTCGTTGGTCAATGTAGCGCTGACGGACTTTGTCGTTGCTTCTGTATTTTCACCAGCTTCTGCCACGTCCACAGGTAGTTGTGCTGAATCGACAGAGGTTTTGGTCATCCAGTATCTTTTTTCGTTTTCCAAAGCATCTGAATTCGCGTAGCGCTCCAGTTCTTCCGCCCATTCTTTGTAGGATGTCGTTTTCGCTGGGAGTTTCACTTCTTGCCCTGCGGCAATTTGTTGATAGGCGTTTTGCAAGTCCTCGAGTATGATGCGCCACGATACTCCGTCTATGACTAAGTGATGGGCGACGATCAACAGACGATTGGGTTGGTTTTGACCCAAATCGAAATAAATGGACTGAACTACATGCCCTTCAAACAAATTCAGACTTGCCTGCGTCTCATCTGCAATCTTTTCGATGGCCTTGAATTGTTCATCTGGTGTAAGGTGGGACAGATTTTCGATCCGGAATGGAATCGTAGCACTTGGCGCATCCATTTCCTGCTTCCAGCCGAGCTCTGTCTGTGTATAGCGCATGCGTAAAGCATCGTGTTGATCGAGCAAGTGTCCTACCGCCTGTTTTAGTGCCCCCTGATCAATGCCTGCCTGAATGGAGAGCAGCACGGATTGATTCCAGTGATGTCTGTTCTTCAACGGAAGCTGGAAGAACCACTTCTGAATCGGCAAGAGCGGCAATTCGCCGATAATCGGACCTTGTTCAGCAAGGATCGCTTCTTTTTCCTCTACGACTTCTGCTAATTCAGCGATGGTTTGGTACTCGAATAATTGCTTCGGAGTGAGCCTTAGACCTGATTGATTGGCACGCGACACAATCTGGATACTGAGAATCGAATCACCGCCAAGCTCGAAGAAATTATCGTGTATGCCAATTTGGTCAATACCGAGAACTTCTTTCCATATCGCGGCAAGGTGTTGCTCCTTCTCCGTTGTTGGTGAGACAAATTTTCCTTCCAACTCAGGACGATTGAAATCAGGTGCAGGTAAATTTTTACGATCTACCTTTCCGTTTGGTGTGAGCGGCAAATATGCTAACGGAATGAAAAACGCAGGAACCATGTAATCAGGCAGTACTTCCTTTAGCGCTTTACGGATGTCGCTTGTCGCAGCCTCCGTGCCCTCTTCCAAAACCAGGTAGGAGGCAAGACGCTTCGTTCCTTGATGATCCGTGCAGACAGTAACCACTGCTTCTTTTACCGCAGGGTGAGCGAGAATGGCTGTTTCTACTTCGCCTAGCTCGACGCGGAATCCCCGAATGCTTGTCTGATCATCTGCACGACCAATGAACTCAATGCTGCCGTCCTCTAGGTAGCGTACCAAATCCCCTGTACGGTAGAGACGTGCCCCTTCTATCTCACTAAAAGGATGAGCGACAAAACGCTCTTGTGTCAGTTCGGGACGGTTCAGGTAGCCGCGCGCCAAGGAACTTCCACCAATGTATAGCTCACCAGTGACTCCTACAGGTACAGGCTGCATCCGCGCATCGAGAATATAGACCTGCACATTGTCAATCGGACGACCGATGGATGGTGCAAAGCTTTGTCCTGCCCCTACCGGAACGATACCAGCTGTTGCAACGACTGCATTTTCGGTTGGACCGTATTGGTTCACCAGGGTAAACGGCAGATTCGCACTTGGATAGTGATGGAGCTTGTCTCCTCCAGTCAGCATGTAACGAAGCTTGGTATGGCTTGGCCAATCCAGAGCCAGCAAGCTCTCTGTTAAAGGCGTCGGCAAAAAGCTGATGGTGATCGCAGAATCGATGAGCCAATCACGCAGTTTTTCTGGTATGAGGCGGATGTCCTCTTCTGGCAAATAAAGTGTGGCTCCTTTTGTTAAATAAGGCCAAATTTCCCATACAGATGCGTCAAATGCCGTACCAGATATCTGCGAGGCTCGATCTGCCGACGTGACATGATATACGCGTTGATGCCAAGAAATTAAATTGAGAAGCGCGGTGTGCTCAATCTCAACCCCTTTTGGCGTACCCGTCGAACCAGATGTGTAGATGACGTAAGCAAGCTGGTTCGTCGTAGTCAAGTTCATTGGAGTCGTCGTACTTTCTTGGGCGATCGACTCCCAGTCTGCGTCCAGGCAAATCAATTGACTCGTATTCGCTGGGAGCTTTTCTGCCAGTCTGGCTTGGGTAAGTACAATCGACATACCTGCATCCTGCATCATGAAGGCGAGACGATCCTTGGGATACGCTGGGTCCATTGGTACGTAGGCACCACCAGCTTTCATGATAGCCAGTTGACCAATCAGCATCTCGATAGAACGCTCAACGCAGATCCCTACCAAATTTTCCTGACCGATTCCCTGTTTTTGCAGAAAATGCGCCAGTTGATTCGCTTTGGCATTCAATTCCGCATAGGTAATGGATTGGTCGTGTGTGAGAACAGCCGGTTGGTAGGGCATTTCATGAGCGATCTGTTCCACCAGTTCATGTACGCAATGATCCTTGGAGTAGGCAATTACAGTGTTGTTCCATTCCGTTACGACCTGCTGCTGCTCCGTTTCTCCCATCAACTGTAGAGTGGTGATCGCTTGATTCGCGTTGGCGGCAACGGCTTTGAGCAGCTGGGTAAAATGTTCGATCATTCGTTCTACTGTATGCTGATTAAAGAGAGAGGTGTTGTACTCGAATGTTGCGGACAAACCCTCTGTCGTCTCTGCCATCGTCAAGGTGAGATCAAACTTGGTGGTCTCTACCTGTTGATCCCCTTTTGGTGGCAAAATGCGTATTCCGTCAAGTGCTTCTACCTGAACCGGAATATTTTGCAAAACAAACATCACTTGGAACAATGGCGAGTAACTGAGACTGCGCTCTAATTGCAGTTCGTCTACGAGCTTTTCAAAGGGTAGATCTTGATGGGAATAGGCTCCCAGGGCTGTTTCCCGCACACGGCTAAGTACCTCTCTGAAGCTAGGGTCTCCTGACAAATCTGTTCGCATCGCCAATGTGTTGATGAAAAATCCAATTAATGCTTCTGTCTCTTGGTGACTGCGTCCTGCTACAGGAGTACCGACGAGGATATCGTCCTGTCCTGTATATCGATACAAAAATACTTGGAAAGCGGCGAGCAACGTCATAAACAACGTCGTACCTTCGCGTTTGCTCAAAGAAAGCAGATTCGTCATCAATTCTTTGTCATACATCAGTGTGATACTGCTTCCTTCATAGGACTGAACAGCAGGACGGGGACGATCTGTCGGCAAGGCGAGAAGCGGTTCTGCTCCACCCAGCTTTGCACGCCAGTAGGAAAGTTGCTTTTCCAATACATCTCCTGTAAGCCATTCACGCTGCCATGCCGCATAATCTGCGTATTGTATAGGCAGGTCGGTAAGTTGCGGAACTTCTGATTTGTTAAATGCCTGATAGCAGGTAAATAATTCGCTCAGTAAAACACCCGCTGACCAACCATCGGCGATGATATGGTGCACGTTTAGAAGGAAGATGAAATCCTGCTCTCCTGTTTGAATAATCGTCGCACGCATGAGCGGGCCTGTGACGAGGTCAAACGGCTTGTTCGCGTCTTCTTTGGTCAAGCGTTGTCCTTCTTCGTCTCGTCTATCATCTGGCAGCTCTCGTATATCCATTCTGCTCAGTTTCCAATCCATCTCTGGATGAATGACCGCAACGGCTTCCCCGTTGATGTCGGAGAACGTTGTACGCAAGCTCTCGTGACGGCGGATAATCATCTGTAAACTTTGCTCGAGCGCTTCTATGTTTAGCTCTCCTTGCAAGCGAACGGCAGTTGGGATGTTATAGAGCGAACTGTTTGGCATCAAGCGGTCAAAGAACCATAAGCGCTGCTGTGCAAACGAAAGCGGCAAATGTCGATCACGTGAAACGGGTACGAGCGGAATGCTTGCGAGTCCAGATTTGTCCTCGTTCATGGATACAATCAATTCGCTGAGTCGGTTGACTGTCGAATATTCAAATAAAGCACGGAGCGGTAAATCTACGCTGAACGCTTCTTTTAAGCGGGAGATGGTTTGCGTTGCTAAAAGAGAATGGCCTCCAAGCTCAAAGAAATCGTCGTAGCTGCCGATTCGTTCTACGGAGAGAACCTGCGACCAGATGTTGGCTACCAACTCTTCTGTAGGAGTACGGGGGGCAACGTAATTACGCTGCGTGGAAAGTTGTCCCCAATCTGGTGCTGGTAGTGCTCGTCGGTCTACTTTTCCATTAACCGTGAGCGGAATCGTCTCTAGCCATACAAAGCCTGCTGGTATCATGTATTCAGGCAAGGATTCTTTCAGGAAAAGAACGAGTTCCTCCGCAGTTGGCATTTCGCCCGTTGCTACCAGATAAGCGGCCAAGCGTTTGCCTCCCGCTTTTTCTTCACGGACGATGACCACAGCTTCATGGACGGCAGGATGCATTCTGAGCGAATTTTCGATTTCACCCAATTCAATGCGGAAACCGCGAATTTTGACTTGATCATCCATACGTCCAAGGAATTCGAGGTTGCCGTCTTCCAGATAGCGAACCAGGTCGCCCGTCCGATAGAGTAGCTCCCCTTCTTTTCCGAACGGATGAGTGATAAAACGCTCCTCTGTCTGTTCTGGACGATTCCAGTAGCCGCGAGCCAAGCCTTTTCCTCCGATATACAGCTCACCTGGTACGCCGATAGGTACGGGCTGCCGATTTGCATCCAAAACGTACATCGTCGCGTTGGCAATGGGCCGACCGATAGGCGGATTACTCATGCCAGCCTGGCAACGCATCATTGTGGAGCAGACGGTTGCTTCCGTTGGACCGTAGCAGTTGAAGAACTGGCGATTTGCTGCATAGCGTGCCACGAGTTCACGGCTTGGAGCTTCTCCGCCTACAATCAAGGTTCGTAGATCAGGCAGGTCAGCTTCAGGCAGTGCTGCCAGTACCGAAGAAACCATGGATACGGTGGTAATGCGTTGTTCTTGCAATACTTGGATCAGTTCAGGGCCTGGCAAAAGGGACTCTCGATCCTCGATAACTAACGTCGCACCAGCGAGTAATGCCATCACAATCTCTGACACCGATACGTCGAAGCTAAACGAGGTAAATTGCAGCACACGACTCGTTGGCTGAATATCAAACGAATGGATCAAGGCGTGAGCCATGTTTATCACACTATGGTGCTCTACCATTACCCCTTTTGGCTGTCCTGTTGAACCAGACGTATAGATAACGTATGCAAGATTATGTTCTGTGACCTTGCAAGCAACGTTGGCGATAGGTTCATTTGTTAAAGGATGGCTGTCTATACAAATGACAGTCGCCTGTGTCGCTGGCAAGATGTCCATGAGCGACTGCTGGGTCAGCAGCACATTTGTTTGCGAATCCTCGATCATATAGGCGATGCGTTCTTGCGGGTAAGCCGGGTCAATCGGTACGTAGGCAGCTCCCGCTTTTAAGACGCCGAGTATACCGATGATCATCTCAGGGGAACGATGCACGCATATGCCGACGAGTGTATCCGGTTTTACCCCTTTACTCACGAGCTGATGGGCCAGTTGGTTTGCTCGCTCATTTAGTTCCTTGTAGGTGAGGTCTACATTTTTATAGGTAACGGCAATCGCATCTGGTGAGTTCTCCACTTGTTGTTCAAATGCCTGATGAACGCACAGGCCGCTCGGATATTCCTCCGCCGTCTGGTTCCACTGAACGAGAACCTGTTCACGTTCGTTTTCGCTGATCATCGAAAGGTCAGCAATCCGTTGCTTGGCATTTTTGGCGATAGAGATCAGAAGTGAATGAAGCTGATCCAGAACTCGCTCAATTGACGATTGCTCAAACTGACTTTCATCAAATTTGACTTTGATGTCGATAGTTTTGCCTGACGCCGCAACCAAGGTAAATGGATAATTGGTTTGCTCCTCGGAATGTACATCCACGATCGAAAGCTCACTCTCTCCACCGCCGCCGCTAGCATTACCGACAGGAGTGTTTTCAAAGACGAGAATACTCTCAAACAGAGATTGTCCACGCGGCAAGTCGCTCCAGCCTTGGATTTCCACTAATGGGGTATATTCGTACTGGCGGAAGTCGGCTTGCTGTTGTTGCAGAGATTTGAGCCAATTGATTACGCTCTCCTCCGCTTTTACCTGCACGCGGACAGGGAGTGTATTAATAAACAGACCAATCATCGTCTCGACCCCGGGCAAATCAGCAGGACGTCCGGATACAGTGGCACCGAAAATAATGTCGTCCTGCCCACTGTAGCGATTCAATAGGAGTGCCCATGCGCCTTGCACAATCGTGTTGACCGTCAGGCGATGTTGACGAGCCAATGTCTGTAATGATTTGGAGATTTCCTCGGAAACAGTCAGATCTAGCTCCCGATAATTTTTCTGATCAAGGTACGGATTTTTATACGCTCGACCGAATGATAGTGGCGTAGTTTCCGTAAAGCCTTGTAGATACGTGCGCCAAAACTCCTCCGCTTGCTTCAAGTCCTGCTTTTTCAGCCAGACGATGTAGTCACGGTAAGATTTAACCGGAGGAAGCTGCACAGGCTGCCCTTTGCAGAGCAGGTTGTACGCCGCAAACACTTCCCCGAAGACTAGCGGCATACTCCATCCGTCTATCAGCACGTGGTGCAATGTCCACGAAAAATGAAAGGTATTACTACTTAAATGGAATAGATTTAATCTCATCAACGGCGCTTCTTCGATATTGAAACCACGTTTGCGATCATCTTTGGTAAAGGTATGAAGAAACGATTCTTGTTCGGAGGAGGAAAGATGAATAATGTCATGTTCCACCAGGGAAACCTTCAGCTCTTTTAAGACAACCTGGACGTATTCTTTTACTTTACCGCCAATAAACCTGGTGCGAAAAATAGCGTGTCTGTCCACGAGGCATTGCCATGCCTGTTCGAATAACGGAATGTTCAAGGGACCTTGCAGCTTCAAGCCCATCTGTACGATATAGGCTCCGGACTCTGGTTCCAACAAGCTGTGGAAAATGAGACCTTGCTGCAAAGGAGTAACGGGATAATACGTTTCAATGTTATTCATCTTCTCCTGCCCACTCCCATAAAAAATTTGCCATAGAGGCGCCGTGGTTGACGCCTCTATGCAGTTTTGATTCATTACTTGTCTTGGATGAGATCAAGTAGGTCGGCAATCTCTTCATCATCCCAACCGAATTCGGACAGATCACTTGTTGTTGATGTTGCGGTCGTTTCCGTCTGACCTAGCTCGATCAATTGTCGTAGCGCATTTACATAGTATTCCGCCAAATCTTTGACTGTTTCTTTGCGATAAATCTCTTCACTGAAGGCGATCGTTACAATCAATTGTCCCCCGACAACAGAGCTACCGAAATCCAGCAGATGCTGACGCTCTGAGTTGCGGTTGAAGTTGTCACCTCTCGCTTCGTTTGCAAAGCCAAACATGGATTCTGTGTCATCAACTGACTGATCAAGCTGACCGAGATAGTTGAAGCTAATCTCCGCTTTTGGCAAAGACTTGAACGTTTCCGTCATTTCCTCGTTCAGGTAACGGAGAACGCCATAGCCGATCCCCTTGTTCGGAATACTACGCAGCTGTTCTTTGGTCGTTTGTAGCGCTTCTTTGAGCGAGGTAGTTTCCCTTGTATCCAAGAGGATGGTATACATGCTCGTGAACCACCCCAAGGTACGGGAAAGATCGACGTCATCGAAGAGCTCTTCACGTCCGTGCCCTTCCAAATGGACGAGGGAGGTTTGATTTCCGGTCCAGACGAAGATGGCTTCTGCCAATGCAGTGAGCAAGACGTCATTGATCTGCGTTTGGTAGATCGAAGGCAATTCCTGTAAGAGCACTTTGGTTTCTTCCTGCGTAAGAGCAACAGAAACCATCTTGGCAGTAAGCTCTCGGTTCTTTCCGTTCTCATAATCTTTTGGCAGAGCGTTTACTTCTGTATCGAGGCTACTTAACCAATAATCGGCTTCCTCTCTCAGACTGTCTGATTGTGCGTACTCCGTCAATTTTTCAGCCCAATACTTGTAGGAGCTGGTTTTTGGCGGTAGTTGCACCTGTTTGCCTTGTAGCAGTTGGGTGCTGGCCTTATTCAAGTCTTCCGTGATGATGCGCCAAGACACACCATCGACTGCCAAGTGGTGAATGACGATAAGCAAGCGGCCTTCCTGTTCACTGCCCAAATCGAAGTAGACGGCACGGAGCAACGGACCTTCCGAGAGATGCAGGCTTGCCTGAGCTTCCTCAGAGATTTCCCCGATTCGCTTGACTTGCTCTTCATGCGGCAAATGCCCCAATTCCTCTACGGTAAATGGAATGATATCTGTCCATTCCTCGTTGATTTGCTTCCATTTTCCATCCTGATGGTAGAAACGGAGGCGGAGGGCATCATGATGTCCGAGCAATTGATAGAAAGCTTGTCTCAAAATTTCTGGATCAATCGGTTTAACAGTTAGAAGTACAGATTGGTTCCAGTGGTTGCGATTTGCCAATTTTTGCTCGAAGAACCAGCGTTGAATCGGCAGGAGTGGCACTTCCCCAGTGACAATGCCTTGTTCGGCGAAAATGTTAACCGACTCCCCGAGCGCTTGTGTCAACTCGGCAATCGACTGATTTTCGAACAAGAGCTTCGGTGACAAGCGAATTCCAGATTGGGCTGCGCGGGCCACGATCTGAATGCTCAGAATCGAATCACCACCGAGTTCGAAGAAGTTATCGTGAATTCCGACTTGCTCTACTCCTAGAACCTTTCTCCATATTTCTGCCAATACTCGCTCGACAAACGTCTCCGGAGCAACGAATTCTCCATTACTTACTCTGTACTCCGGTATAGGTAATGCACGACGGTCTACTTTGCCATTTGGAGTGAGTGGCAGAGCATCCATGATTACGAATGCGGACGGCACCATGTACTCCGGCAATATTTCTTTCAGGTAGCTGTCGTAGTTACCCGTTTGGTCCTCTACCCCTTCTTCTAGCACGACATACGCGGCCAGTCGTTTCACACCCGGCATGTCTTCACGGGCAAGGACGATCGTTTCTTTGACAGAAGGGTGCGTGTACAGGGCGGTTTCAATCTCGCCCAACTCGACACGGAAACCACGGATACTCACCTGATCGTCGGCACGACCGATAAACTCGATGTTGCCGTCCGGCAGGTAGCGGACAAGATCTCCTGTGCGGTACATTTTTGCCCCTCGTATGTGCGCGAACGGATTTTCGACAAAGCGTTCTTGGGTCAGATCAGGACGTTTTAGATACCCGCGAGCCAAGCTGCTCCCTGCAATGTACAG
Source organism: Brevibacillus sp. HB2.2 (assembly GCF_013284275.1). NCBI lineage: Bacteria > Bacillati > Bacillota > Bacilli > Caryophanales > Paenibacillaceae > Brevibacillus > Brevibacillus sp. HB2.2. The sequence goes on along the minus strand of NZ_JABSUV010000024.1, from coordinate 23,249 downwards.
TTCGCCTGCAACACCGATCGGCACAGGTTGCAGCTTTGCATCAAGAACGTATACTTGCACATTGTCGATTGGGCGTCCGATTGTTGGGGCTGCGATCTGACCAGCTTGTACAGGAACGATGCCTGCTGTAGCTACGACGGCATTTTCCGTTGGCCCATACTGATTTACCAATGTAAATGGCAGTTGTGCCGATGGATAGTGATGCAGTTTGTCACCGCCTGTTAGCATGTAGCGCAAATCTGCATCGGACGGCCATTCAATAGATAGCAAGCTCTCTGCTAATGGCGTTGGCAGGAAGCTGATTGTGATTCTTGAGTCGACGAGCCAATCGCGCAGTTTTTCCGGTACCAGACGAATCTCTTCTTGTGGCAAATACAGTGTGGCTCCAGCCGTCAGATAAGGCCAGATTTCCCAGACAGCGGCATCGAATGCTGTTCCGGCGATTTGTGATGCTCTATCTTCTGGCGTGACGTTGTAAGCGTTCTGGTGCCAATTGATGAGATTCAATAGAGCGCGTTGCTCGATTTCGACTCCTTTTGGTGTTCCGGTAGAACCAGAGGTGTAAATGACATAAGCGAGATTGTTCGTTGTCGTCGTGATTTCGGGTGATTCCATGCTCTCACTGGCAATCAAATCCCAATCGATATCGAGACAAATAAACGTTGCATCACCTGTTGGCAATGCTTCCAGCAAGCGTTCTTGGGTCAAGACGATCGGCATGTTCGTGTCATCCATCATGAAGGCAAGGCGTTCCTTTGGATAAGATGGATCCATCGGAACAAACGCACCGCCTGCTTTGAGAATCCCTAATTGGCCGATCAGCATCTCGACGGAACGTTCGACACAAATACCAACGAGAGTCTCTGACGTAATCCCCTGTTGTTGTAAGTAGTTCGCCAGTTGATTCGCTTTCGAATTCAGCTCTGCGTAGGTGAGCGAGCCTTCCTTGGAAACGACTGCCAGTTGATTCGGCATTTTCCTTGTCATTTCGGCGACTAGCTCATGCACAGTCTTTTCATACGTGTAAGTTGCAGCTGTGTTGTTCCACCCAAGTATCAGCTGTTCACGTTCATCCGGACGTAGCAATGGTAGCGCCATGATCGATCGATCAGGTTGGGCGACGATTCCCTCTAGTACATGATGGAAATGATTCACCATTCGCTCCATTGTTGTTTGGTCGAACAAATCTGTATTGTAATCAAACGTAGCAATCATGCCGTTTGGCGTTTCTGCCATAGTCAAGCTGATGTCGTATTTGGACATCACTTCTTGGTTTTGGCTTTCAAACGGTGCAATCTGAATGCCCTCCAGTTCATGCGTCTGCATGTTGAAGTTTTGCAGAGCGAACATGACTTGATAGAGTGGCGAATAGCTTAGGCTACGTTCCAACTCCAGCTCATCTATTAACTTTTCAAAGGGCAGGTCTTGATGGGTATAGGCTTCCAGTGCAGATTCGCGCACTCTTGCAAGTAGTTCACGGAAGGTTGGAGCGCCAGACATATCGGTTCTCATCGCAAGCGTGTTGATGAAGAAGCCAATTAATGACTCCGTTTCTTGTCTATTGCGTCCAGCAACCGGACTTCCGACGATAATGTCGTCTTGACCGCTGTAACGATGAAGCAGGATTTGGAAGGCAGCGAGCAAGGTCATAAAGAGCGTGGCGCCTTCTTGTCTGCTGAGCGCGTGTAATTTTCCTACAAGCTCCGTTGGGAAGTTCGTTGTGTATAAGGCTCCATTATAGGTTTGAACCGGTGGACGCGGACGATCTGTCGGTAGGGCCAATAGCGGCTCACTACCACTCAGTTTTGCCTTCCAGTATGCGAGCTGTTGCTCTAACGCCTCACCTTGTAGCCATTCACGCTGCCAAGCTGCAAAATCTGCATACTGTAGTGGCATGTCCGTGAGTTGTGGCGTCTCTTCCTTGCAAAGCGCTTCATAGATCGTAACCAGCTCTCGTATGAAAATGTTCATCGACCAGCCGTCAGATACGATATGGTGCATATTTAGCAGGAAGACAAAATTCTCTTCGCCAATCTGGATGATCGTGGCCCGCAGTAACGGTCCTGTACGTAGGTCAAATGGCTTGGCTGCCTCTTCTCTCTCCAGGCGATGTACCTGGGTGTCACGCTCTTCTTCTGGTAGATCACGCAAATCAATCTTGCCCAGGCTCCACGCGACTTCTGGATGAATGACTTGTATCGCTTCCCCGTTGATGTCAGTGAAGGTTGTTCGCAAGCTCTCGTGTCGCTCGATAATCATCTGCAGACTGCGTTCCCATGCATGAATGTTGAGGTGTCCTTGCATACGCATGGCAGACGGGATGTTGTACAAGGCGCTGTCCGGCATTAAGCGATCCAAGAACCACAAGCGTTGCTGTGCAAAGGAGAGCGGTAGATGCTGGTCGCGAGAAACGGGTGCGAGTGGAATGCTGGCAACATTCGATTTGGCTTCCAGTAGACCCGTTAACTTTTCGCTCATTTGTGCCACGCTAGGGTTTTCGAACAAGGCGCGGAGCGGTACTTCCACACCAAATGCTTCTTTTAAGCGAGAAACGGTTTGGGTGGCCAAGAGCGAATGTCCACCCAGTTGAAAGAAGTCATCGTGGATTCCCATTCCCTCAACGGAAAGAACCTGCGACCAAATATGGGCAACGATTTCCTCGGTTGGTGTACGCGGTGCCACATATTCCTTCTCTGTCTCCCCCTGTCCCCAATCTGGTACGGGAAGAGCGCGGCGATTTACTTTCCCGTTGACCGTGAGTGGAATCTCTGCCATCCAAACGTAACCTGTAGGAACCATGTATTCTGGTAGGGTCTCTTTCAGGTAGTGGATAAGCTTTGCATCACCCGGTTGTTGTTCGTTTGCTCCAACGAGGTAAGCCGCCAAACGCTTGTCTCCTTCTCGATCCTCACGCGCAATAACGACGACATTCTGAACGGCTGGATGCTGTCTGAGCCTATTCTCGATTTCGCCCAGCTCGATTCGATAACCGCGAATTTTGACTTGGTCGTCGATTCGTCCGAGGAATTCGAGCTGCCCGTCTTCCGTATAGCGTACAAGGTCGCCAGTCCGGTAGAGGCGTTCCCCTTCCTTGCCAAACGGATGATTGATAAAACGTTCTTCCGTAAGCTCAGGACGATTCCAGTACCCTCTGGCTATTCCTTTTCCGCCGATGTATAGCTCTCCTGGTACACCTATTGCCACAGGTTGCAGATATGCATCCAGTACGTACACTTCCACATTGGCGATAGGTCGGCCGATTGTTGGATTTTGGCCGTTATTCTCACAACGTGTCAGAGTAGCAGTGACGGTTGTTTCCGTTGGTCCGTAGCAGTTAAAGAACTGGCGATCCGCGGCATGACGGGCAACAAGCTCACGACTTAACGCTTCCCCACCGACAATCAGCGTCTTCAGGTCTGGCAAATCCGCTTGTGGCAATGCCGATACGACAGAGGAAGCCATTGTCACGGTCGTGATGCGCTGTTCCTGTAGGACTTGGATCAATTCCGGACCAGGTAAAAGTAATTCACGATCCTCCATGACGAGTGTGGCACCAGCCAGCAGGGTCATAGCGATCTCGGAGACTGAAACATCGAAGCTAAAGGATGTGAATTGCAAAACCCGGCTCGTCGGATTGATTTGGAACGAATGGATCAGAGCATGTGTCAAATTGACAACGGAATGGTGCTCGACCATTACCCCTTTCGGTAATCCGGTTGATCCAGACGTATAGATGACGTAGGCGAGATGATGCTCATTGACGTTGCTATCCACGTTTGTGGTAGGCTCATTTGCCAGTTCATCGCTATCGAGGCAAATGACCTGTTTGGAAGAAACTGGTAGCATGTCTTTCAGCGATACCTGCGTCAACAAAATGTTCGCTTGCGAATCTTCGATCATGTAGGCAATGCGATCTTGCGGATGCGCCGGATCAATAGGTACATAAGCAGCACCAGCTTTCATCACACCGAGGAATGCGATGATCATCTCGAAAGAACGTTCGACGCAAATACCAACTAGCTTATCCGGTTGTACACCCGATGCAATCAGCCTGTGTGCCAACTGGTTTGCACGGTTGTTCAGCTCAGCATAAGTCAGCTCCCTCTTCTTGTAGACGAGTGCAATCGCATCAGGTGTCTTTTCTACTTGTCTCTCAAATGCCTGATGGATGCAAAGCTGCGTCGGATAATCCACGCGCGTGTCATTCCATTCGACTACTACCTGTTGAAGCTCGCTATCACTGATCATCGACACCTCTGCGAGGCACTGTTCAGGTTTTGCCATCATGGATTCGAGCAAGTAAGACATCTGGTGCAGAACACGTTCCATATTTTCAGATGCGAATCGGCTCTGGTCGTATTTGATCTTGAGGATGAACTCTTTACCCGGACCGCAGACAACGGTGATTGGATAATTCGTTTGTTCCATCGTCTCTACGTCAGATAATTGCAGCTGATTATGTTCTGCTTTTACCGATTCACCAATCGGGTAGTTCTCGAAAATGAAGATGCTCTCGAACAGGGCAGTATTACGCGCCATTTCACTCCAGCCTTGGATGTCAACCAACGGTGTGTACTCAAACTGGCGAAGCTCCACTTGATGTTCTTGAATCTCACGAAGCCATTCCCGCACCGATTTATTCGCATCGATCCAAACACGAATCGGCAGGGTGTTGATGAAGAGACCTACCATGCCCTCTACCGTAGGCAGATCAGCTGGACGACCGGAAACGGTTGCACCGAAGACGACATCATCCGTTGCGCTGTATCGGCTCAGGATGAGAGCCCATGCTCCTTGGACAAGCGTATTCAAGGTCAACTGATGTGTACGGACAAAGGCTTGCAATCGTGAAGTCATTTCCGCCGATAAGCGAATTTCTTTCTCTTCGTACACTTTCGGCATATGATCCCTGCCGCCTGATTGGTTACTCATCGCTAATGGTGTCGACTCGTGGAAGCCTTTAAGCTGTTCGCGCCAAAAATGTTCGGCAGCACGCAAGTCTTGGCGTTGTACCCAATCGATGTACGCAGAGAACGGTTGGACGAAGCTGTACGAAACCTCTTTATCTTCTGCTATGGACACATAAGCACTAAACCAGTCTTTTAGTACAATCGGGACGCTCCAACCATCAAGCAATACATGGTGGAAGCTCCAAGTGAAGCGATAGATTCCCTCACGCAAGTGGAACAGCGTCCAACGCATGAGTGGTGGTGACGCAATCTCGAAATTTCGTCTACGGTCAGCTTCTAGATAGTTAGCCAGTTCCGTTTTTTGCTGCTCCGTTGTCAAATGACGAAGATCGATTTTTTCTACAGCTGCTTTTACTTGTTTGCGTACAATTTGATGAGCCTCTAAACCTTCCCAAACAAAGTAGGTACGTAGAATTGGATGGCGATCCACTACTTTTTGCCACGCCTGTTCAAACGCTTCAACGTGCAAGCCCTCCATCGTCATCGCGAAGTGAACAATATAGTCTCCCCCCTCCTGCTCGTACAGGGAGTGGAACAGCATGCCACCTTGCAATGGACTGAGTGGATAGACGTTCTCGATCAGGCGATCCTGTCCCAGATGCTTGTCGATGGCCCGTTGATCCATTCGCGCTAGTGGGAAGTCAGATGGCGTATAGCCGCCTGCTTCTTCAGACTGGCAGTGTGCAATGATTTCGCGCAAAGCTTCCAGATAGTTGCAAGCAAGCTCTTGAATCGTGCTTTCCTCGTGAATGTTTTCGCTATAAATCCACGTAACATGGAGTTGTTCTCCGGTTATGACACTGTTTACATCAATCAGGTGCTGGCGTATTGTGTCTTTCCCCAGATTGGAGCCTCTTGATTCTTGCGCCATGCCAAATCTCGATTCGGCTTGAACCATCTGATCAAACTGTCCGAGGTAGTTGAAGCTGATTTCTGGCTTCGGCTTTTCACTTAGACGTTTTTTCAACTCCTCATCCTGACTGAGGTATTGAAGGATGCCGTAGCCGACACCTTTCATCGGAATGCGACGAAGCTGTTCCTTGACCGCTTTCAAAGCGTCACCCCACGGCTTCGACGGATCAATTGAAAGCTGTACCGGGTACATGCTCGTAAACCAGCCGACGGTACGGGATAAGTCTGCTCCTTCAATAATTTCCTCACGTCCGTGCCCTTCCAGATGAACGGCTACTCTCTTTTCACCTGTCCAACGATTCATTGCTCTGGTTAAAGCGGTAAGCAATACATCATTGATTTGTAGACGGTAAGGCGAAAGCGTATCCTGCAGCAACGCGCGAGTTTCTTCAATAGTAAGTGCAAGGCTGACTTGCTTGGAGGTTGCATCTGTGTTTTGGCTTAGCTCGAAAGCACGGTCAATGGGAAGTGGACTCACTTCATCACTTTGGCCCAGCCAGAAAGCTTTTTCCGGCTCGATCACTTCGGAATTCGCATAGGATTGCAATTGCTCTGCCCACGACTTGAATGAAGTCGTTTTCGCTGGGAATTGTACCGGCTCATCGTTTACCAGTTGCTCGTAAGCAGCTTGCAGATCCTCTAGCAAAATGCGCCAGGACACACCGTCAATCACGAGATGGTGGGCAACAATCAGCAGACGGCCAGGTAGGTCCGCTCCTAGATGGAAGTATACGGCTTGGAAAACGGGTCCCTCACTTACATGTAGGCTTGATTGCACCTCGTTTGCGATTTGCTCCAGACGATTGGCTTGTTCTTCTTCTAGAACAGCGGACAGGTCCACGCTACGGAATGGAATGGTCTCAGGAATTCCCTCTATATGTTGGATCCAACCTTGCTCCGACTGGGTATAACGCATACGTAATGCGTCATGATGCGTGAGCAGGCTCTCGATGACACGCTCTAGAACGGTCAGGTCAACGGGTTGTTGCACGGTAAGAAGCAAGGATTGGTTCCAATGATGGATCGACGGTTGTTCAGTCGTGAAGAACCACGATTGAATTGGCGTGAGCGGCACCTCTCCCGTCAAGATTCCTTGTTCTGCTTGGACTTTTCCTGTTTGTATGCCGTCAGTCGTTGTCACGACACTTGCCAGTTCCGCGATGGTTTGATTTCTCAAGAGCTGTTTCGGTGTCAAACGAATTCCAGCCTGATTGGCTCGAGAAACAATTTGGATACTCAAAATGGAGTCTCCACCAAGCTCGAAAAAGTTGTCATAGATACCAACATTGTCAATACCTAGGATTTTTTTCCATATATCTGCAAGCGTAGCCTCAATAGCAGTTGTCGGAGCAGCAAAACTGCCTTCTGTTTCATTGTGTAAGAAATCAGGTACAGGCAATGCTTGTCGGTCTACCTTCCCGTTTGGCGTCAGCGGCAGGTTATCCATGACGACAAATGCAGCTGGTACCATGTACTCAGGAAGCTTTTCCTTTAGATAGCTACGGAATTCACTTGCTTGAATCTCTTGTTTCTCTCCCAGTACGACGTAGGCAGCGAGTCGTTTTACGCCCGGCATATCCTCACGTACGAGGACGATGGTTTCTTTTACCGCCGGATGCGTGTACAGAGCGGTTTCAATTTCGCCCAATTCGACCCGGAATCCTCGGATGCTCACCTGATCATCTGCGCGACCAATGAAATCTATGCTTCCATCTGGCAGGTAACGAACCAGGTCTCCCGTTCGGTACATGCGTGCTCCCGGTTTTTGTGAGTATGGATTGGCTACGAACCGCTCTTTGGTTAGATCAGGGCGCTTCAGATAGCCCCGTGCTAAGCTGTCTCCCGCGATATAGAGCTCTCCAGCTACACCAATCGGCACAGGATTTCGCTTTTCATCCAGGACGTATACCTGCACATTGTCTATTGGACGTCCGATTGATGGTGCGAAAACATGAGCAGCTTCTGGTGGAACGACGCCTGCTGTGGCAACAACCGCGTTTTCGGTTGGACCGTATTGGTTTACAAGAGTAAACGGCATGGTTGCTAGTGGGTAATCGTGTAGCTTGTCGCCCCCTGTGAGCATATACCGCAGCTTCGTGTCGATAGGCCATTCCAAGGTAAGCAGCCTTTCCGCCAAAGGCGTTGGCAAAAAGCTAATCGTAATACCCGATGCAACAAGCCAATCTCTTAGTTCCTCTGGCACCAGACGAATATCTTCTGATGGGAGATAAAGTGTTGCTCCCTTTGTCAGGTATGGCCAGATTTCCCAAACAGATGCATCAAAGGCTGTCCCTGCGATTTGTGAAGCTCGATCATTTGAATCTACGCTGTACGACCGCTGGTGCCAGCAAATCAGATTTAACAAGGCGGCATGTTCGATCTCTACCCCTTTTGGCGTTCCAGTAGAGCCAGACGTATAGATGACATACGCCAGATTCTCTGTTGTCATTGCCACGATCGGTGCCTCGCTGCTCTCTTCCGAAATGATATGCCAATCACGATCCAAGCAGATGAATGATGCAGTTCCTTCTGGCAATCTCCCTAACAGTCGTTCTTGGGTTATTACAACTGGCATATTGGCATCTTTCATCATGAAAGCAAGACGCTCTTGTGGATACGCTGTGTCCATTGGGACATATGCACCGCCAGCTTTGAGGATTCCCAGTTGACCGATGAGCATATCGATGGAACGTTCTACGCAGATACCGACAAGTGTTTCGGAGGATACTCCCTGTTTTTGCAGGTAGTTCGCTACCTGATTCGCTTTGGCATCCAGTTCTGCATAGGTGATCTGCCCGTCTTCGGAAACAACGGCTAATTGATTTGGCAACTCTTGTGCAATCCGTGCAACAATTTCATGCACGCATGTTTCACGTTCAAAAGGTACATTTGTATCATTCCATTGATGGAGAAGCTGCTCCCTTTCCCTATCGCTCAGGAGAGGGATGGCTGTGACTGGTTGCATCGGATTTGCCGAAAACGCCTCTAGCAGGCTCGCGAAATGGTTCCCCATGCGCTCGATTGTTGCTGGATCAAAAAGATCGGTATTGTACTCGAATGTTGCGATTAGTCCATCTGGTGCCTCTACGGTGGTCAAGGTGATGTCAAACTTGGCGCTTACGCCCTCCTGACCTCTGTGGAAAGGCTCGATGCGAATCTGGGACAATTCTTGCACTTCCATCGGGATGTTTTGTAGGACAAACATCACTTGGAACAACGGTGAGTAGCTTAGGCTTCGTTCCAGCTCCAGTTCATCTACCAGTTTTTCAAATGGCAGGTCTTGATGCGCATAAGCCTCCAGTGCGGTCTCTCGTACTTTTGCTAGCAAGTCTCGGAAGGTTGGTTCCCCAGACATGTCTGTACGCATTACCAAGGTGTTAATGAAGAAACCAATAAGTGACTCCAGTTCCTGTCTATTTCGTCCTGCGACCGGACTTCCGACGAGGATGTCTTTTTGACCACTGTAGCGATAGAGCAGGGTCTGAAAGGCAGCTAGCAAGGTCATGAATAAGGTTGATCCTTCTTCACGGCTGAGGGCTTTTATATCGGCAAGCAGTTTTTCTGAGAGCTTAATCGTATGCATCGCCCCTTTATGGCTCTGAACAGCAGGGCGTGGACGATCTGTCGGCAATCTCAGAAGCGGTTCTGCATCGCCTAATTGTTTTTTCCAGTAGTCCAATTGTTGCTCTAATACCTCACCTTGCAACCAATTGCGTTGCCATGTGGCATAGTCTGCATATTGCAGCGGCATTTCGGCAAGCTGTGGCGTTTCTCCAGCAGATAACGCTTCGTAGATGGAGACTAACTCACCCATGAATACACTCATGGACCAGCCATCCGCAATGATGTGGTGTAAATTGAGCAAAAATACATACGCTTGTTCATCCATGCAAATCAGTTTTGCGCGTAATAACGGCCCTTGATTGAGATGAAACCAATGTTCAGCATCTTCTATGGCGAGACGCAATACTTCCCCTTCTCGCTCCTCTTCGTTCCAGTCCCGTAAGTCGATTCGTTCCATGTTCCACTCAATCTTCGGGTGAATGACTTGAACGGCTTCCCCATTGCTCTCGGAGAAAGTTGTACGCAAGCTCTCATGACGTTGGATGATCTGCTTCAGACTGCGTTCCCACGCCTCGACGTCTAGCTCACCCATCAGACGAACAGCTGTTGGGATATTGTAGACGGAACTGTCTGGCAACAGCTTGTCCAAGAACCACAAACGTTGTTGTGCAAATGAAAGTGGCAAGTGTTCGTCACGCGACACGGGCACGAGCGGGATGTCAGTGAGACCGGCTTCCCCTTGTAACAATGCCGTTATTTTTTCGCTAATCGCTGCCGTTGTCGGATAATCAAACAGCGTACGAAGCGGCATGTTTACGCCAAAAGCTTGACGCATACGGGAAATCGCTTGGGTAGCTAAGAGGGAATGTCCCCCTCGTGCAAAGAAATCGTCGTGAATTCCGACTTGCTCAACAGAAAGTACCTGTGTCCAAATGTTCGCTACTATTTCTTCTGTTGGTGTACGAGGTGCGACATACTCCTGTTGTGTGGTCAAAATCCCCCAATCCGGCGTGGGCAGTGCCCGGTGGTCTACCTTTCCGTTGACCGTAAGCGGAATCGCCTCCATCCAGACCATGCCTGCTGGAATCATGTAATCTGGCAATGTTTCTTTCAGATAAAGAGCGAGCTCCTCTATAGCTGGCTTCTCTTCACCCATTGCAATCAGATAAGCGGCCAAACGATTGTCTCGTACGGTAATGACAGCTTCCCGAATCGCATCGTGCTTTCTCAATGCGTTTTCGATTTCGCCTAATTCGATGCGGAAGCCGCGAATTTTCACCTGATTATCGATACGACCAAGGAATTCAAGGTTACCGTCTTGCAGATAGCGCACCTGATCTCCTGTGCGATAAAGACGTTCGCCTTCCACTCCAAACGGATGAGTAATAAAGCGTTCCTCTGTAAGCTCTGGACGATTCCAGTAACCGCGTGCCAAGCCTTTTCCACCAATATATAGCTCACCTGGTACGCCAATAGGGACCGGCTTCAGATTGGCATCTAATACGTAGATGTTTGCATTGGCGATAGGACGGCCAATTGGTGTGTTCTCCAGATTCGTATCCATAAGCATCAGCGTGGTGCAAACAGTTGCCTCCGTTGGACCGTAGCAATTGAAAAATTGACGATGATTTGCATAGCGAGTAATGAGCTCATAGCTTGGTGCTTCGCCACCGATCACGAGCGTCTTCAGATCAGGTAGGTCGGCGTCTGGTAATGCCGCAAGTACAGCGGGCACTGTCATCACAGTCGTGATTTGTTTTTCTTGCAAGACCGTGATGAGTTCAGGACCTGGCATGAGCATTTCCCGATCCTCAATGACTAGGGTCGCACCCGAAATCAAAGCCATAATGATCTCAGCGACAGATACGTCGAAGCTGAACGAGCATAACTGCAAGACGCGGCTAGACGGCTGGACTTGGAACAACTCGATGAGGTAATGAGCCATATTCATCGCACTTTGATGTTCGACCATAACGCCTTTCGGCAACCCAGTGGAACCAGATGTGTAAATGACATAGGCAAGATTTTGTTCGGTAACTCCGCACTTCACATCGTGAACAGGTTCATTTTCCAACGCATTACTATCCAGGCAAATTACCTGGGCCTTCGTTGTAAGCAATTGGTTTGCCAGAGATTGCTGGGTCAACACGATGTTAGCCTGCGAATCCTCGATCATGTAGGCAATACGCTCTAGCGGATGTGCCGGATCGATTGGAACATAAGCGGCACCTGCTTTCATCACACCGAGAATCCCGACGATCATCTCAGGAGAGCGCTCGATGCAAATCCCGACGAGTGTATCTGGTTTCACACCTTGGGCAAGGAGATGATGCGCCAATTGGTTCGCTCGCTGATTCAGCTCGGCATACGTCATTTCCATCTCTTTGTACATGAGTCCGATCGCATCTGGTGTCTTTTGTACCTGTTGTTCAAATGCTTGATGAATGCAAAGCCCGGTTGGATAATCGACCTTCGTATCGTTCCACTCGACCAAAACCTGCTCTTGTTCGCTTTCGCTGATCATGCACACATTAGCCAGAGGTTGATCAGGATTTGCTATCATCGATTGGAGCATCAGCGTCATTTGCTCTAGCACACGTTCGATCCGTACATGATCGAATCGGTTTTGATCAAAAACGATTTTGAGGACAAATTCTTTGCCAGGCCCACATACTACGGTAAGCGGATAGTTTGTTTGCTCCGCAGAGTCTACATCAGAAATCTGAATACTGCTGTCCGCTTCTTTCACAGACTCATCGATCGGGTAGTTCTCAAAGATAAAAATACTTTCGAACAGAGAGGTGTTGCGCTCGAATTCGCTCCAGCTCTGGATGTCAACCAGCGGCGTGTACTCATATTGGCGAATCTCCAATTGCATTTCTTGCAATTCGCGCAGCCATACCCGAACGGTTTTGCTTGGATCGATTGTGATTCGAACTGGGAGCGTATTGATGAACAGACCCACCATATTTTCTACGCCATGCAAATCGGCTGGACGTCCTGAACCAGTTGCCCCGAATACGACATCTGCTTCCCCACTGTAAGCTCCAAGGATCATGCCCCACGCACTTTGTATAAAGGTATTCAGCGTTACCTGATGCTGACGGGCAAATGATTGCAGCTGTTCGGTAAACTCGGCCGAGAATCGGATAATGCGCTCGTCGTAGGTTTTTGGTTCACCCATGGATTGGTGAGCTTGTCCGAGATTGATTTGTGTCGGCCCGTATATCCCCTTCAAATGGTTGCGCCAGAAATGTTCCGCAGCTTGCAGGTCTTGGCGCTGAATCCACGCTACATACTGGGAAAATGGCTGTACAGCCCCAAGCTGAATGTCTTTTCCATCTGCCAGCGCTAGATAAGCGGCAAACCAGTCTTTTAAGACGAGCGGCAAGCTCCAGCCGTCCAGCAATACGTGGTGGAAGCTCCAGATAAAGCGATACGCTTCGTTGCTTATCCTAAACAAAGTCAAACGCATGAGAGGTGGTTCTGTAATGGAGAAGTTCCGTTTGCGATCCTCTTCCAAAAATTCGTCTAGCGCTACTTTCTGTTTATCCGTCGGTAAATGTCGCAGATCTCTTTCATCAACTGTCACCCGTACATGCTTGCGGACGATTTGATGCGGATTGACTACCCCATCCCAGATAAAGGAGGTACGCAGAATAGAATGACGATCGATGACTTTTTGCCATGCTTGTTGGAGTACATCGACGTTCAAATGATGGATCGTCATGGAGAACTGAACCACATAGTCTCCGCCCTCTTGTTCGTACAGGGAATGGAAAAGCATGCCTTCCTGCAACGGCGTCAGTGGATAGATGTTCTCGATGGAACGATCTTTACCCACATACGTGTCGATTGTACGCTGATCCAGACGGGATAACGGGAAGTCAGAAGGAGTGTAGCCCCCTGCTTCTTCGGAGCGGCAATGTGCCATAATCTCACGCAAGGCGTCCATATAATCACGAGCAACTGCTTCCACCGTAGTTTTCTCGTGGATGTTTTCGTTGTAAAACCAAGTGACATGCAGTTGTTCTCCGGAAATGACGCTGTTTACATCGATTAAATGCCCACGAATGGAATCAGGTGCAAGATTCGAGCCTCTCGATTCAGCAGCCATGCCAAATTTAGCATTTGACGAAACGACTTGATCAAACTGGCCGAGGTAGTTGAAGCTGATCTCTGGCTTCATTCGAGACTTCAACTGCTCTTTCAGTTCGTCATCCTGACGTAAGTAGTGCAGGATACCATAGCCAACTCCATTTTGCGGAATGGCTCGAAGCTGTTCTTTCACGGCTTTCAGCAGTTCACTCCACGTTTTTGTCTGGTCAAGTGTAAGATGTACCGGATACATACTCGTAAACCAGCCAACGGTGCGGGATAAATCTGCTCCTTCCAAAATATCTTCGCGTCCATGCCCCTCGAGATGGAAAGATAACGTCTGTTTCGCTGTCCAGCGGTGCATTGCTTTTGTTAAGGCAGCGAGTAAGACATCGTTTATTTTCAGGCGGTAAGGAGAAAGTGTTTCCTGCAACAGAGCACGGGTTTCTTCTACATCTAAAGAGAACGTTACTTGTTTGGTTGTCGCTTCCGTGTTCTGGCTCGGTTCATAAAGGTGATCAATCGGTATCGGACTCGCATTTTGATCTTGTTTGAGCCAGTACTCGTTTTCTTGCTGGATGGCTTCTGAATTGGCATACGCGACTAATTGTTCAGCCCACATCTTGAACGAAGTCGTCTTTGCTGGCATTTGTACGTCATGACCACTCGCTATTTGATCATAGGTATGCTGCAGATCCTCCAGCAAAATACGCCACGATACACCGTCAACAACTAAATGGTGAATAACGAGCAACAGTCGGCCAGCTTGCTCTTCGCCCATGTTGAAGTACACAGCCTGTACGATGGGACCTTCCGTGATATTTAGGCTCGCTTGTACTTCTTGTGAAATTTCCTCCAGCCTAGACTCCTGTTCCAGTTTAGGGAGATGAGAAAGATCCACGCTACGGAATGGAACATTCTCTTCTAGACCTTCCATCATTTGTGTCCACATGCCGTCATGGTGTGAAAAGCGCATACGCAACGCATCATGATGGGCCAGCAGGCTCTCAATTGTTTGCTCCAGGACAACAAGGTCTACTGGTTGCTGAACAGTCAGAAGTACCGACTGATTCCAGTGATGCAGCGACGGTTGATTGGAGTCAAAGAACCATTTTTGAATGGGAGTGAGCGGTACATTTCCAGTAACAGTACCCTGTTCATTTTTCCATGTTGTATCCGTTTCTTGGCTAAAATCAGTAACAACACGTAGCAATTCTGCAATGGTTTGATTTTCAAAAAGTTGCTTAGGTGTGAAGCGAATTCCGGAATGATTGGCTCTCGCAACGATCTGGATACTGAGAATGGAGTCGCCACCCAATTCGAAAAAGTTGTCGTAGATGCCGATGTTCGCAACACCCAACACACTTTTCCAGATTTCTGCCAATTTCACTTCCAGATCCGTTGCAGGTGCTACATAACCGCTATCCGCCTCATTTCGGGAATAGTCAGGGATCGGGAGTGCCCGTCGATCCACTTTGCCGTTTGGTGTCAGCGGGAAGCTGTCCATATTCACAAACGCGGATGGGATCATGTACTCAGGCAACTTATCCTTGAGATAAGATCGCATCTCGATGTGAGTAACCTCTTTTTCTTCTGCAAAAACGAGGTAAGCAGCTAAGCGCTTGTCCCCAGGAGTTTCCTCTCTCACCATGAGTAAGGACTCTTTTACAGCCGGGTGGCTCTGCAATACGGTCTCGATTTCCCCTAGCTCAATGCGGAAACCGCGAATTTTTACTTGGTTGTCGATACGTCCGATAAACTCAATCGTGCCATCAGCTAGATAACGAACCAAGTCACCAGTGCGGTACTGGCGAGAACCTCCTTGTGGATCAAACGGATTCTCCACAAAACGTTCTGCGGTTAGCTCCGGATTGTTCAAATAGCCTAGAGAGAGGCCATCTCCGCCTATATATAATTCTCCTGCTGCACCCAGAGGGACAGGCTGTTGATGTTTGTCCAATACGTACACTGTGGTATTGCTGATCGGTCGGCCGATCGGGAAGGAGTTTACGCCTTCTGGAAGCTCCGTGACGGGATTGCAGCAAGTAAACGTCGTGTTTTCCGTCGGGCCATAGCCGTTAATCACCGTGATACCGCCCAGTGAAAGTACCTTGCGTACATGGGATGCAGAGACAACATCCCCACCGACAAGTAGCTGGCGCACGCCGCGCAAGTACTCCACCTTGTGGTCAACCATGACCGTGAACAGACCAGCCGTCAGCCAAAGTGTCGTCACTTTGTGATTCTGAATCGCCTCTCCCAGTTCATCGAGTGAAGGCTGATGTGGCGGCATCAACACCAGCTTCGCCCCGTTTAACAACGCCCCCCAAATTTCAAAGGTAGCAGCATCAAACGATACGGTAGAGGCTTGCAGGAACACATCCTCTTCCGTGATGGTCACGTAGTTCGTGTTTTTGATCAGGCGAACAATGCCGCGATGAACGACTAGCACTCCTTTTGGTGTACCTGTTGAACCTGAAGTGTAAATGACATAAGCGAGGCTGTCGGCTGCCATATCTACTTGGGGAGCAAGTGTGCTTTCATCTGCCCATTTTTCCCCAGCGTGGTCGAGATTGAGAATGGTAAGCTCTTGTCCTTGCCACTTGTCAGCCAAATGCTCCTGTGTCAATAAAATGGAAATCTGGGCATCAGCCAGCATGAACGCCAAACGTTCTTCTGGATACGCAGGGTCAAGTGGTACATACGCTCCACCTGCTTTGAGAATCCCGAGCATACCTACGAGCATATCTAACGAACGCTCTACGCAAAGCCCGACAAAAGTACCTGTTTCTACTCCTTGCTTTTGCAAGTAGTGGGCAAGCTGATTGGCTTTTACCTCCAGCTCGGCGAAGGTCAACTGCTCTTCTCCCGCAACGACGGCGATACGATCTGGGTATTGGGCCGCTGTTTCGGTAAACAGTTGGGGAACGGTTTTATCCCGAGGGTATTCGCTCGCTGTGTTGTTAAGCTCTACCACCTGTTGATTTCGTTCGCTCTCCCTTAGAAGATCAAGTTTTTCAATCGACTCCTCTGGGTGGGAGATGATTGCCTCAAGCAGATTTTGCAAATGTCCAGTCATTCGCTCGATCGTCGATCTGTCGAACAAATCTGTGCTGTACTCAAAGGAAGCCACGAGTCCGTCTGCCTGCTCTCGCATCGTCAATGTGAGGTCAAACTTGGAGGTCGTCAAATGTCGCTCAGAATCCAATGGTGTGAGCTGAATGCCGGACGTTACTGCCTCCTCCAGCGGGAAGTTTTGTAAGACAAACATGACCTGGAAAAGCTGCGAGTAGCTGAGGCTACGCTCTAGCTGTAGCTCATCGACTAATTTTTCAAAAGGTAAATCTTGATGTGCATAGGCCTCCAACGCTGTTTCCCGAACGCGTGCCAGTAATTCTGTAAAGGTTACATCTCCTGTTACGTTGGTTCGGAGTGCCAACGTGTTAACGAAGAATCCGATCAAATTCTCGGTTTCTTGCCGATTGCGTCCTGCTACCGGACTTCCCACAACGATGTCTTCTTGACCACTATAGCGGTATAGAAGGATTTGGAAGGCAGCCAGCAATGTCATAAACAAGGTAGAATTGGACTCCTGGCTAAGTACTTTCAATTTGGAAAGCAAGTCCGCGGAAAAGGTCCTGGTGTAAATGGCTCCTTTATAGGATTGCACAGCAGGGCGCGAACGGTCAGTCGGCAGTGCTAGAAGCGGTTCTGCTCCGCTCAGTTTTTCTTTCCAATAAGTAACCTGCTGCTCTAAGAGTTCGCCTTCCAGCCATTCACGCTGCCATGAGGCAAAATCCGCATATTGAATCGGTAGTTCAGCTAGCTCTAGTGTTTCTTGTTTACGGAAGGCTTCATAATTGGCAAGCAATTCGCGATAGAAGATGCCCATCGACCAACCATCAGAGATGATATGGTGCATGTTGATCAAGAAGACATATGCGTGATCATCTGCTTGGATCATCGTCGCGCGTATCAGCGGTCCTTGTCCGAGAGTAAATGCTCGGGCCGCTTCTGCTTCGGCCAACTGCTCTATCTTTTGTTCTTTCTTTTCATCTGGTAGGTCGCGTAAGTCCAGAAGGTCCATTTTCCAGTCGATCTGCGGATGAATCACTTGTATGGATTGTCCGTCTATTTCGTGGAACGTGGTACGCAAGCTTTCGTGACGCAAAATGATCGCCTGTAAACTCTTCTCCCATGCCACTACGTCGAGTTCGCCTTGCAAACGAAGGGCAGATGGGATGTTGTACATCGGACTATCTGGCATGAATTGATCAAAGAACCACAATCGCTGCTGGGCAAAAGACAACGGCAGATTGTTCTGTCTTGAAACAGGCTGAATTGATCCACCAATCGCTTCTTTCTCTCCCAAATGAAGGGCTGCTCCTTGTTCACTCCATGCTGCAATGGTTGGATGTTCAAAAATGGAGCGTACCGTTTGCTCTATTCCAAACGCCTCTCTCAGGCGTGAAATGACTCGTGTCGCCAAAAGTGAATGTCCACCCAGCTCGAAAAAGTTATCGTGAATCCCTACTTTTTCGACTCCGAGCACCTGCGACCAAATGTTGGCAATCAGCTCTTCTACCTGATTGCGCGGCTCCATGTAGCCTTTGTCGGAAGCAGGATTTGTCCATTCTGGTTCCGGCAATTGTTTGCGGTCGATTTTACCATTTGCCGTCAAAGGCATCGCATCCAAGAAAATATAAAATGATGGCCTCATGAATTCTGGCAACTTCGTTTTTGTCCATGCACGTAAATCAGAAGTTTCGAGCGTGTTATCTTCTGAAACGGTAAAATACGCTGTTAAATGCTTCTCGCCCGGCTTCATCTCACGGGCCATGACCACAACTTCATTCACAGACGGATGCAAGCTGAGTGCTGCTTCCACCTCACCTAATTCGATGCGGAAGCCACGGATTTTTACTTGGTTGTCAATACGCCCGATAAACGCAAGCGTGCCATCAGGCAAATAACGAACCAAGTCACCAGTGCGGTACAGGCGAGAACTTCCTTGTGGATCAAACGGATTCTCCACAAAACGCTCTGCGGTTAGCTCCGGATTGTTCAAATAGCCAAGAGCGAGACCATCTCCGCCTATATATAATTCACCGGCTGCACCCAGAGGGACAGGTTGTTGATGTTTGTCCAATACGTACACCGTGGTATTGCTGATCGGTCGGCCGATCGGGAAGGAGTTGACGCCTTCTGCAAGCTCCGTGACGGGATTGCAGCAAGTAAACGTCGTGTTTTCCGTCGGGCCATAGCCGTTAATCACTGTAATCCCGCCAAGTGAAAGTACCTTGCGTACATGAGATGCAGAGACAACATCCCCACCAACAAGTAGCTGGCGCACGCCGCGCAAGTGCTCCACCTTGTGGTCAACGATGACCGTGAACAGTCCAGCCGTCAGCCAAAGTGTCGTCACCTTGTGATTCTGAATCGTCTCTCCCAGTTCATCGAGTGAAGGCTGATGTGGCGGCATCAACACCAGCTTCGCTCCGTTTAATAACGCGCCCCAAATTTCAAAGGTAGCAGCATCAAACGATACGGTAGAGGCTTGCAGGAATACGTCCTCTTCCGTAATGGTCACGTAGTTCGTGTTTTTGATCAGGCGAACAATCCCGCGATGGACGACCAGCACTCCCTTTGGTGTACCTGTTGAACCCGAGGTGTAAATGACGTAGGCGAGGCTGTCGGCTGTCATATCTACTTGTGGAGCAAACGTGCTTTCTTCCGCCCATTGTTCCGCAGCATGGTCGAGATTGAGAATGGTAAGCTCTTGTCCTTGCCACTTGTTAGCCAAATGCTCCTGTGTCAATAAAATGGATATTTGGGCATCTGCCAGCATGAAAGCCAAACGTTCTTCTGGATACGCAGGGTCAAGTGGCACATACGCTCCACCTGCTTTGAGAATCCCGAGCATACCCACGAGCATATCTAACGAGCGCTCTACGCAAAGTCCGACAAAAGTACCTGTTTCTACTCCTTGCTTTTGCAAGTAGTGGGCAAGCTGATTAGCTTTTGCCTCCAGCTCGGCATAAGTCAACTGCTCTTCTCCCGCAACGACGGCGATACGATCTGGGTATTGGGCCGCTGTTTCGGCAAACAGTTGTGGAACGGTTTTTTCCCGAGGGTAATCGCTCGTCGTATCGTTTAGCCCGACCAGGAGATGTTGTCTTTCTTCTTGACTGAGAAAAGAGATAGAGGACAGGCGTTGTTTCGGATTCTCGACGATGGCCATTAAAATGGATGCCATTTGGTCAAGTGTCCGTTCGATTGCCGTCTGCTCAAAGCGGTCAGTCCTGTATATCATTTTGATGCTAAACTGCTCGCCCGGAACCCCGACAATCGTGAGCGGGTTATCCACCTCTTGGAAGTGCTGTACATTGGAGATGGAAAAACCGAATTCCTTCTCTTCCCCTTCTCCCAGCGGGTAGTTCTCAAAAACGAAGATACTTTCAAACAGTGGTAGTCCACGCGGTACATCGGTCCAGCCTTGGATATCCACCAATGGCGAGTATTCATATTGGCGGACTCTCGATTGCTGATCCTGTAACGCTTTGAACCACTGATCCAACGTTTGCTCAGGCTCGACTTTCGTTTTCATCGGCAACGTGTTGATAAACATTCCAACCATCTGCTCTACACCCGGCAGGTCGCTCGGGCGCCCGGAACCGGTTACGCCGTATACCACGCTTTCTTCCCCGCTCAAACGGCTGAGGAGAATGGCCCACGCTCCCTGCACGATGGTGTTGATCGTTACCTTATACGTTCGAGCTAATTTTAAGAGAGCTTTCGAGACTTCATCAGTCAAGGTTCGAGTCGATTCATGAATCCCTTTTTCCTCTTCTGAATCTCTCAAGGGATAAGATTCAAAGGGAAGAGGTGTGGGACCCTCGACGGACGCTAGGAACTCGCGCCAGAACTTTTCAGACTCCTTGTTGTCCTGACGGCGAAGCCAGGAGATATAATCTTTGAATGGCTTTGGCTGTGGAAGTCTCAAGTCCTTGCCTTGGCAGTACGCCTCATAGAAATCGAGGACTTCCTGAAAAAGAATGGGGCTGCTCCATCCATCCAAGAGCAAATGATGAAAGGTCCAGATGAACTGGTGCACATCTTTGGCCTTTTTGATGACCGTCACTCGCATGAGGGGGGCTTCGCTCAAGTCGAAGCCCGCCTCTTTTTCTGTTTGCAAAAACGATGTCAGCATGGTTTTTTGCTCTTCATCAGTGCGATGTGACCAGTCTTCCTGGTGTATGGAAAAAGGAACACTTTCGAAGACCACCTGAAGTGGCTTCTCTACTTCCTCCCAAAGGAATCCAGTACGCAAAATGGAATGTCTTTGAACCACTTTGTTCCAGGCTTTTTCAAAGTTGACGATATCAAGCTCGCCTGTAAGAATGGCAATGTTCTGTACCATATAGGCTGAACCCTCAGAGTACAGCGAATGGAACAACATCCCTTCTTGCAGCGGGGATAAGGTGTATAGATCAGTAAAATCCCCCATTGGATTAATTCCCCTTTCTTTTCTTCAGCTTGGAGAGTACCTTGTTTAACGCCATCTGACTCAAGTCTGCATCCTCGAAGTCTTCGGCTCTATAGCTTTGTTTCTCCGCTTGTATCAGTGAACGCAGAATTTCCGTGAAATGACGAGCGAAAGTCTCGATGCTCGCTTCGCTATGCAATGACTCGCTGTAGAGGAAGCTTAGGTTCAGCTTGCCTCCTGTGACTGCCCCTACCACATCAATCAGATGAGCCCTTCTGTTGTCTGGACTGATGTTGGAGCCTCTTTCTCCTTCCGCAAATCCAAACAGGGAATCTCCTTCTCCCGCCTGATTGAATTGTCCTAGGTAGTTGAAGCTAATCGGTGGTTGCGGAATAGTTGCTAGCTTTTCGGACGCCTCATTATCTTTCGTCAGATAGCGCAGGATGCCGTATCCAAGGCCTTTGTTCGGAATTTGTTGAAGCTTCTCCTTGACTCTTACCAGCGCATCTTCCTGAGACATGTTCTGATCCAATCGAATCAAAAGTGGATACATGGACGTAAACCAGCCGACCGTTCGGGAGAGATCGACCTCCGAGAACAATTCTTCACGACCGTGACCTTCTAGGTTGACTAGTAGGGCTTGTTCTCCCGTCCATTTGGCGTGTGCCAATGCTAACGCGGTCAATAGAACATCATTGATTTGCGCGCGGTAACGGGACGGTACTTTTTGTAGCAGGGTTTCTGTCTCTTGCTCCTCCATTGCAATCGTAATCGTCCGGCAGTTCCCTTCTGTGTTCGACCCACTGTCATGGATTGGCGTTGTAGTTGTCATCATCTCGTCTGCTGCCGCTACCCAGTACTCCTTTTCAGCGACAATACGTTCAGAAGATGCGTACTCAATCATTTTTTCTGCCCATGCTTTGTAGGAGGTTGTTTTTGCAGGCAATTGAATCTCTGTTCCATCCGCAGCCTGTCTGTATGCGGTTTGCAAGTCTTCGATCAGAACTCGCCACGATACCCCGTCTACCGCCAAATGGTGGATGACAATCAGCAAACGGCCTGGTCGATCATAACCGAGATCGAAGTACACGATCTTTATGAGCGGTCCGTTTTCTAAATCAAGGCTCGCTTGTGCTTGGTGTGAAAGTTTTGCGATTCTTCTCATGTGCTGAGCTGGCGAGACCATGCTAAGATCCTCCACCACGAGCAAAACTTCCGATTCGACTTCTGCGTGCGTCTGCTTCCACTGGCCATCTGTGTAGGTATAACGCAGGCGGAGTGCGTCGTGGTGAGCGAGCAGGTGAGTAATGGCTTGCTCTAGATTCTCCTCGTCCAATTGTTCGTTTACTTGCAGGAGCATCGATTGGTTCCAGTGATGTGGTGTTGGTTGCTCTTGCTCGAGGAACCATTTTTGGATCGGCAATAGTGGAGCTTCACCGGTGACCATTCCTTGTTCTGCTTCTACTTTCGTGCTTTGGCCTGCAACCTTTGCCAACTCAGCAATCGTTTGATGGTCAAAAAGATTCTTCGGAGTCAGATGAATGCCAGCTTTGTTTGCACGTGCGACGATTTGAATGCTAAGGATCGAGTCGCCCCCGAGCTCAAAAAAGTTATCGTGAATGCCGATGCGATCCATTCGCAGAACGCCGCACCATATTTCCACCAGTTTTTGTTCGATGAGGTTGGTAGCCTCTGTAAACGAATCAACATCGTGGCTGCGATCATAGACAGGGACTGGAAGTGCTTTTCTGTCTACTTTCCCGTTTGGCGTAAGCGGCAATTCATTCAGCATGACGAAAGCAGATGGCACCATATAATCCGGAACATGTGCTTTGAAATGTTGGCGCAGTTCGGCTGTGTCAACCTCTTGCTCGGCTTGCTTAACCGCATAAGCGACGAGCTGTTTCTTGCCCGGTTCATCTTCGCGGACAATGACGACGGATGCGGCAAGAGCAGGGTGTTTGGCTAAAACGGACTCTACCTCACTCAGCTCGATGCGGAATCCTCGGACTTTTACCTGATTGTCGATTCGGCCGATGAATTCGATAAGACCATCTGGCAGGTAACGAACCAGGTCACCCGTCCGATAGAGTCGTGTCTGCGAATCGGTTGAGAACGGGTTAGGTACAAAGCGCTCTTCCGTCAAATCAGGGCGATTCAAATATCCAGTAGCCAGACCATCTCCGCCGATATACAGCTCACCTGTTACACCAATCGGG
>NZ_JABSUV010000023.1:0-107080 GCF_013284275.1 Brevibacillus sp. HB2.2 | reverse complement strand
CCGAATCCCTTCGGAGCGGACAGTCTCAGCCCCCAGCAGGACGGAGCCTGGAGCCTAGACTGGAAATATTCTTCTCTCCACTACAGCGACATCTACCTTTCCTAAACTGAAAAAAGGCGTGCATCCGGATCACCGGTGCACGCCTTTTCTATTGCAAACAATTAGGAGAAGAAGAACTTCTTCACTGCATGTTTGGTTGTTTCTTTGTTCATGTGAGCGATCGAGGTTGTCAGCGGAATGCCTTTTGGACATGCTTGTACGCAGTTTTGCGAGTTACCGCAATCACCGATACCGCCATCTTCCATCAGAGCTTCCAGACGCTCATGCTTGTTCATCATACCCGTTGGGTGCTGGTTGAACAGACGAACCTGCGAAATTGCGAACGGACCGATGAAGTCAGACTTCGCATTCACGTTCGGGCAAGCTTCCAAGCAAACACCGCACGTCATGCACTTCGAAAGCTCGTACGCCCATTGACGCTCCACTTCCGGCATGCGAGGACCAGGTCCCAGATCATGCGTACCATCGATTGGAACCCATGCTTTTACGCGCTTCAGCGCATCGAACATGCGGCTGCGGTCAATCGACAAGTCACGCTGTACAGGGAAGGTGCTCATTGGCTCAAGACGAATCGGCTGTTCCAGTTTATCTACCAGTGCCGAGCACGCTTGACGCGGTCTTCCGTTAATAACCATCGAGCACGCACCGCATACTTCTTCCAAGCAGTTCGATTCCCAGTTTACTGGAGACGTTTTTTGACCTTGTGCGTTGAGTGGATTACGTTGGATCTCCATCAAAGCACTGATCACGTTCATACCAGGACGGTAAGGGATTTTGAACTCTTCCTTGTACGGAGTGCTGTCAGGGCTATCTTGACGAGTGATAATCAAATGAATCAATTTTTCTGCCATGATCAGTTTCCTCCTCTCTTAATGCTTCTTGTCAGACGTATAGTCACGTTTACGTGGTGCGATCAGGGATACGTCGATGTCTTCATAGTAGATTTCAGGCGCAGTCGTTTCAGCATTGAACTTCGCCATTGTCGTCTTCATGAAGTTTTCGTCATCACGCTCAGGGAAGTCAGGCTTGTAGTGAGCACCGCGGCTCTCGTCGCGCTTGAGCGCACCGATTGTGATCGCGCGGGACAGTGCGAGCATGTTCCACAGATGACGGGTAAACGCCGCACCAGAGTTGCTCCATTTATTTGTATCGTTGATGTTGATTTTCTTGTAGCGTTCCATCAGTTCAACGATCTTATCATCCGTTTTTTGCAGACGGTCGTTGTAACGTACTACCGTTACGTTGTCAGTCATCCACTCACCCAGTTCCTTGTGGATCAGGTAAGCATTTTCTGTTCCGTCCATTTTCAGGATGCTGTCATATTTCGCTTGCTCTTTGCTTGTGAAGCCATCGAAGAGCGTGGAAGACAGGTCATCAGAGGATTTGTTCAAGCCATTGATGTACTCGATCGCTTTTGGACCTGCTACCATACCACCATAGATCGCGGACAAGAGGGAGTTCGCACCCAAACGGTTTGCACCGTGCTGAGAGTAATCGCACTCACCTGCTGCAAACAAACCAGGGATATTGGTCATTTGGTTGTAGTCTACCCACATACCACCCATGGAGTAGTGAACCGCAGGAAAAATCTTCATTGGAACTTTACGTGGGTCATCCCCAACGAATTTTTCATAAATCTCGATAATACCGCCCAATTTTACATCCAGTTCTTTTGGATCTTTGTGGGACAGGTCGAGGTATACCATGTTTTCGCCGTTGATACCCAGCTTCATATCTACGCAAACAGAGAAGATTTCGCGAGTCGCGATGTCACGCGGAACCAGGTTTCCGTAAGCAGGGTATTTATCTTCCAGGAAGTACCAAGGCTTACCGTCTCTGTACGTCCATACACGACCACCCTCACCACGAGCAGACTCGGACATCAGACGCAGCTTGTCGTCGCCCGGGATTGCAGTTGGGTGAATTTGGATCATCTCACCATTGGAGTAGATAACCCCTTGTTGATACGCCGCAGATGCTGCTGTACCAGTATTGATAATCGAGTTCGTCGATTTACCGAAGATGATACCAGGTCCGCCTGTTGCCAAAATAACGGCATCCGCACGGAAGGATTGAATTTCACCGGAACGCATGTTCTGTGCAGTAATCCCGCGACAGGTTCCTGTATCGTCCAAAACGGCTCCGAGGAAATCCCAATATTCGTACTTGGTTACCAGACCTTCAGCTTCATAACGGCGTACTTGTTCGTCCAATGCGTACAAAAGCTGTTGTCCAGTTGTCGCACCCGCAAAAGCGGTACGGTGATGCTTGGTTCCCCCGAAACGACGGAAGTCCAACAGACCTTCTGGAGTACGGTTAAACATAACGCCCATACGGTCCAACATATAGATGATGCCAGGTGCTGCATCGCACATTGCTTTAACTGGCGGTTGGTTTGCCAAGAAGTCTCCGCCATATACTGTATCGTCGAAGTGCTCCCATGTGGAGTCGCCTTCCCCTTTGGTATTTACCGCTCCGTTAATACCGCCCTGCGCACAGACAGAGTGGGAACGTTTTACCGGAACCAGGGAGAACAGCTGAACAGGAACGCCTTTTTCTGCTGCTTTGATGGTAGCCATCAAGCCGGCCAAACCTCCACCGACAATGATCAGTTTACCTTTTGCCATGTGTTTTGTCCCCCTATCCCTACAAAATGAAAGCCGACATCGCACGCAAGCCGATGAAGGTTACAATTACGAATACGCCCAAAGTCAGGAATGTTGCAATGCGCTGGGAACGCGGCCCAACTGTAATTCCCCAGTGAACCAGGAATGACCACAGTCCGTTGGAGAAGTGGAAAGTCGTGCTAATAATCCCGATAGTGTAGAATACGATCATTGCAGGACTGCTCAAAATGTTTGCCATCATGTCAAAATCCACGTGTGCACCCATTGCTTTTTGGATACGGGTTTCCCAAACGTGCCAAACGATAAAAATGAGGGTAATGACTCCTGTAACACGTTGCCACAAGAACATTTGGTTTCGGAAGTAGCCGAAGTTCCCTACGTTTTGCTTTGCTTGGAACGCAATGTAGATACCGTAAATAGCGTGAAACAGGATCGGGAGGTAGATGAAAACAAATTCAAGCACCAATACGAATGGAACATTTTCAATCAAACCAACTGTTTGATTAAAAGCTTCGGCTCCACGGGTCGCTTGGTAGTTAGCTGTCAAGTGAAACAGCAGGAAGAGCCCGATCGGAAACAAACCAAGAAGTGAGTGGAGCTTGTGACTGAGAAAGCTATGGCCTTTCGCCATACAATGGTCCCCCTTTCAATGTATGTAACTCTCAATTTTGTGAAAAACGTCAAGCATCACCGCAAGCGGTCCAAAACGGCTTCGACCGTTTTGATAGACCTTTCCCCAATATCCTAACCCATTGCCTCACCCATTAGACATAGCAAAACCACCACGATCATTTTATGAACGGGATCTTGACGCTGTTCACAAAATGACTGCGTTCACTAGATCAAATGAATTTGTCGGAATGTGTCAAAATACGAGAAAAAGTTGGGCAAAACTATGACCAAATCCAATTGTACTCTTGTCGACACAGAGCGTCAAGACAATCAATGTACTAAATACATTGATAGAATAACTTTGTTTAGTCCAGCTATTTTTTCTATTCCGATGTCATGAATGCGTGTCCCTCCTCATAATCTAGTAAAGACAGGAGGGAAGCACATATGAAAGAGAAGGATCAGCTTGCAGCACTATTGCCGCCAGAGACCATTCCCTATGCAGAGAGAATGAATATGCCCTATCTTGGCTATCATCTTCTACGCGAAACGCTTACTAGCACCCTGCTAGGCGATAGTGAAAACCATATCCTCTATTGGATAGGAAAAAATATGGGCCGCCAAATCCCCATTCAATCCTCAACAGGCCCGATTATGCCTTTTATTCGGCTTGGATTAGGTCAGCTAGACGTCCTCGAGGAGAACGAGCAAACGATCGTCTATTCACTCAATCATTCCATTTTTAGCTATCAGTCTATAGAAAGACTAGGTTGCAGTCTTTCCTTTGAAGCCGGGATCATCGCAGGTATGATTGAGCAGTGGAAAGAAAAAGAAGCGTTCAGCAAAATCGAAATGGAAAACCCTTTAGACATACGCATCTCTGTACAAGTGGCGTCATGAACAAAATGCCCCCTCTACCTATAAGAAGGGAGAGGGAGCATCTATCTTTTTATACTCCGTGCACAACCGCGGTTTCCTCAACATCCAGACCATAGGCCGAATGAAGACTGCGAACAGCCAGCTCTGTCAAAGCTGCTGGAATGACGCAAGAAACCTTGATATCAGAAGTTGATACCATTTTAATAGAAATTTCTTTTTCTGCCAGAACGCGGAACATTTCGGCAGCTACCCCTGGATTGTTGATCATTCCAGAGCCGACAATGGATACTTTGGTCAAGCTTTCCTCGAAATCGACTTTTTCAAAGCCAAGCTCGTCTTTGTTTCTGTCCAGCGTATCCAGTGCTTTTTTCAGGTCATCCGCTGCAACTGTAAAAGAAATATTTGTAACAGTAGCATCATAAGAGCTTTGGATAATAATATCGACGTTCACCTGATTGTCCGCCAGCGTATTGAACAGACGGGAGAGCGTCCCGACCTTGGCAGGCATGCCGACAACCGTGATTTTCGCTACATCTTCATCGTGTGCAACTCCACTTACTACTCTTCCTGTTTCCATGTTGGCAACCTCCTCAACGTACGTACCATCTTCGGCAGTAAAGCTGGAGCGGACGACCAGCCTTACCTTGTATTTTTTCGCAGCCTCAACTGACCTAGGATGAAGAACCCCTGCACCGAGGTTCGCCAGCTCCAGCATCTCATCATACGAGATCGTATCCAGCTTGCTCGCAGCTGGAACCATTCGCGGATCAGCTGTATACACCCCGGACACGTCCGTAAAGATTTCGCATTTCTCAGCGTTCAAGCTGGCTGCGAGTGTAACCGCAGATGTATCCGATCCACCGCGGCCGAGCGTCGTAATTTCCCCTTCGTCACTGATCCCTTGGAATCCTGCCACGATCACCACACGACCACGACCGAGCTCGGATTGAATCCGCTCTGGATCAATCTGCTTGATCCGTGCTCGTCCGTGAATCGCCTCTGTGGTGATTCCAGCTTGCCAGCCCGTAAGAGAAATGGCATCGTAGCCTTTTGTATGCAAGGCCATTGACAAAAGCGCGATCGATACCTGCTCCCCCGTGGTCAGCAGCATATCCATTTCACGCTCAGATGGGTATGCGCTAATCTGCTTGGCCATGTCTACCAACACGTCAGTAGATTTCCCCATTGCAGAAACAACAACTACCACATCATGCCCTTCCTCTTTATAGCTGATAATTCGATCCGCAACTCGTAAAATTCGCTCAATGGTACCTACAGAGGTGCCTCCGTATTTCTGCACGATCAACCCCATGCGGCTTCTCTCCCTTTTTCTCATATCCAATATTGGTATTTATCTCGTATCGTATGGTTTTTCACTATTCTCTCTATAAGGAAAAGTCTTACATTTTTATTTTACAAAAAAGGCACCGACAAGGAATAAGACCTGCCGCTGCCTAGTGTTTCGACATACCGGTTCCTCCCTCCCAATACACGCGGACAACGAAGATTGACAGTTATCACCATCAAAACTCACATTGACACACCGTGAGATAGCTCTCCATCTGACAATTGGTCATTGTGCAGATGACAGTCCTGCATTTGTTCAACGCAGACCCAGCATGGAGAAAAGCGGGTTTCCCTCCACACTTCGGCGAATTCCCCTTTCCCGTCCCCTTCACAGATACCCGATCTCAGGGTGGTACTCTTGGTTTTCGCGCCTCTACCTCACTCCATAATGGAAGTGAGGCTAACTATTCTGTTTGAATCGGATTATAACATGAGTCTAAAAATGGATCAATTCCTTTTTAAAGGTTGTTCCAAAAGTCACACTGGCTACGTGTCTAGCTTGCGCAGATGCCCGATGATTTCTTTTGCCAGCTTGTCGCCAATTCCCAATTGGCGGAAGTCCTCAACGGTCGCCTCGCGCATTTTTTTCAACGAGCCAAAATGAGAGAACAACAGCTTGCGCCGCTTTTCACCAATACCCGGGATCTCATCCAACTGCGAGGAAAGCATTGTTTTTGTCCGGGATTGTCTGTGGAACGTAATAACAAAACGGTGGACTTCATCCTGGATGCGCTGCAACAAATAAAACTCATAGCTGTCACGTCTAAGATTTACAGGCTCTGGCGGATCTCCGTACATGAGCTGAGCAGTGCGGTGCTTCTCATCCTTCGCCAGACCACAGACAGGAATATAGAGACCTAGCTCGTTTTCCAGCACGTCCATAGCTGCACTGATTTGGCCTTTACCACCATCGATCACAATCAGGTCGGGCATTGGCTGGTTTTCTTTCAGCAGACGAGAGTAACGACGGCGAACGACTTCGCGCATGGAGCCGTAATCATCTGGTCCCTCTACGGTTTTGATCTTGAATTTGCGGTATTCCTTTTTGTCAGGGCGGCCGTCTGTAAACACAATCATCGCAGACACTGGCTCTGTTCCCTGAATGTTGGAGTTGTCAAACGCTTCAATTCGATGAGGAACCGGAATCCCTAAAATGTGACCGAGATTGTGTACTGCTTGGACCGTACGAGCATCGTCCTTGGACATCAGCGCGAACTTCTCCTGCAAAGCAATACGGGCGTTCTCGGTAGCCATCTTCACGAGCTCATGCTTTTTGCCTCTTTTCGGAGCATGGACTTTGATGCCCAACCACTCAGCCAAAAGCTCCGGCTCACTCTCTTGCGGGAGCAGTATTTCTTTTGGCAGCGCATTTTGCTTGTCGTAGTAGAACTGGCTCACATAAGACATGAAGTCCTCGGTTTCGCTTCCATAGTATGGAAAGGAAGTCGTCTGACGCTCGATCATCTTCCCTTTTCGCATATAAAACACCTGGATGCACATCCAGCCTTTTTCCACGGCAAACCCGATAATGTCGCGGTCTATCGTATCGGTGAACGTGATCTTCTGCTTCTCCATTACGGCTTCGATGCTCTTGATCTGATCACGATATTCCTTGGCTCGTTCGAACTCCATGTTTTCTGCGGCTTGCAGCATTTTTTCCGTGAGGGTTTGCTTCATTTCCTCATGGCCACCATCGAGGAACTGGCTGATTTGATCCACCAAACGCTGGTTTTCCTCTGCCGATACCTCGTACACACAGGGCGCAAGACATTGTCCCAAATGATAGTAAAGACAAACCTGCTTGGGCATATTGCGACATTTTCGCAACGGATAGAGCCGATCCAGCAGCTTCTTCACCTCGGAGGCATCTCCGGCATTCGGATAGGGCCCGAAATACTTAGCTTTATCTTTTAATACCTTACGGGTAATCTCCAGGCGTGGCTGCGCCTCGTTCGTAATTTTGATGTACGGATACGTCTTGTCATCGCGGAGCATGACATTGTAGCGCGGGTCGTGCTCCTTGATCAGGTTGCACTCGAGGATAAGGGCCTCAATCGCTGAGGATACCACAATGTACTCAAAGTCCACGATCTCACTGACCAACAGCTGCGTCTTCCCGTTATGACTGCCTGTAAAATACGAGCGGACGCGGTTTTTCAGCACCTTGGCTTTTCCGACGTAAATGATTTCCCCGCTCGCATTTTTCATCAGGTAGCAGCCTGGTTTATCTGGCAGGACGGCCAGTTTATCTTTTAAGGAGCTGTTCATGGCTGCTCCCTCCTCTTTGCTCTATATCTGCCTAGCATCTATTTGTTCTTGTGGATTGGCTTTTCCAATACATACAGTTCATCTTCTAAGGAACTCATCCGTTCCATCAGCAGCTTGCGGCTGTCTTGCACCCCTTGATTGTAATAGAAAGGGCCGAGCTCTTTTGAAAAAAAGGCAATCAACTCTTCCGTCTCCAAATTGCCGAGTGTCTCCGACCGTTCTTCTTTAAAATAGCGTTGTACTTGATGAACAAGATATTCCATTTGCTCTCTCGTCAATTTGGTTGGCATCGTATCCGGCTTCCTTCCCATTTCGCATCATAAGAGAATATACGTTCTATTCTTCATAGTACCATGGAATCCATACGAAAAAAACTGCCGCCTCATTCCATGGCGACAGTTTTTATAGGCAGACCTAGTGTTTGCGACCGCCCAAATATGCTTCTTTTACACGCTCGTCGTTTAACAGCGCTACTCCTGTGCCGTCCAATACGATTTGCCCAGCCTCCAGCACATACCCGTAATCAGCGATTTTGAGGGCCTGCTTGACATTTTGCTCCACGATCAGGACGGTCGTACCTTCTGCATTGATTTCTTTGATCACCTTGAAAATGTCTGCCACCACAATGGGAGCCAAGCCCATTGACGGCTCGTCCAAAAGCAGCAGCTTCGGTCGAGACATCAATGCGCGGGCAATGGCTAGCATTTGCTGCTGACCACCAGACATCGTCCCTCCCAATTGGGAAAGACGCTCCTTGAGGATGGGGAACCACGTCATCATCTTCTCCATGTCGTCCTTGATGCCTTGTGCATCGTTGCGCTGGAATGCGCCCATCTCCAGGTTTTCCAGTACGGTCATCTTCCCGAGAATTGCACGCCCTTCTGGAACCAACGCCAGCCCGGCTTTCACGATCTGATGGGGCCTCGAACCCTCGATGCATTGACCACAAAACGTAATCGTCCCTGCTTCAGGCTTCAGTTGACCTGCGATCGTACGCATAGTTGTGGTTTTGCCCGCTCCATTCGCCCCGATTAGCGAGACGATTTTGCCCTTCGGCACTTCCAGCGTTATCCCGCGAATCGCCTTGATTTGACCGTAGGAGGTCGTCAAGTTTTGTATGTTCAGCATCTTATTCGTCCTCCTTGCCGAGGTAGGCTTCAATCACATCTGGATTGTTTTGTACCTCTGCTGGTGTGCCGTCAGCAATTTTGACCCCAAAGTTGATGCATACGACCTTTTCACACAGATTCATGACCAATCCCATATCGTGTTCGACCAACAAAACAGTCGTTCCATCATCGCGAATTTTTTTGACCAGCTCCATGAGTGCTTTCGTCTCGGTCTCGATCATCCCGGCAGCAGGCTCGTCCAATAGCAAGAGTTTTGGTTCAGTAGCCAGTGCCCGTGCAATCTCCAGACGCCGTTGTTGACCGTACGCCAATGTATCCGAGCGGACGTCAACAATGTCAGACAAGCCTACGAATTCGAGGAGCTCCTCTGCTTTTTTGGTCACCGCCTTTTCTTCCGCACGTTGTCCCGATGTTTTCAAAAGGGAAGCCCAGAAGCCGGCCTTCATGCGCGAATGACATCCTACCTTCACGTTGTCCAACGCACTCATGTGACCGAATAAGCGAATATTTTGGAACGTCCTTGCAATCCCCATTTCGGTAATTTTGTTAGGCGCCATTCCATTTAGCTTCTGTCCGGCAAAAGTAAAGGTTCCCGTCGTTGGTTCGAATATGCCCGTCGCCATATTGAAAATGGTCGTTTTCCCCGCACCATTCGGACCAATCAAGCCGACAATCTCACCCTCTCCTACAGTAAAAGAAACGTCACGAAGAGCGGTGATGCCGCCAAAGCTTTTTCCTACGTTCGCAAGTTCCAGCAACATCTTATACTCCCCCCTTCGCTTCCTTGTCGGATGACTTGCCCCGACGACGCTTGAACAGCTTTTGGAACGTGTCGGCACCAATCAAGCCATGCGGGCGGAACGCCATTACACCGACCATGATCAAACCGTACATGAGCATTTTGTACTCGGCCAAACCACGCAGCACCTCCGGCAATGCTGTCAAAACAAAGGCACCGAATAGCGGCCCCCAAACCACTTCACTGCCGCCAATAACGGCATAGGACAAGATTTCGACTACTTTATGATAGTTAAAATCATCAGGAGTAATCGTCGTCGTAATGTGGGCGAACAATCCTCCACATACACCAGCCAAAATGGAACCGATCACAAATGCAAGCATTTTATAATAGTTGACTTGCAATCCCATTGCTCGTGCTGCCGTTTCATCCGCTTTGATCGCTTCAAAAGCTCGCCCCAGACGCGAACGGTTCAGACGCAGCGTCAGAAAAAGAACGAAGGCAAACAGGAGCAGCATAAACACAAAGGTCGATAATGACTTCATTTGCATGACCGAAATGCCAAAGGTTTGTGCTTTTACCCCCATTGCTTTTTCAAAATCGTACAAGTAATTGCCAACCGATTGAAGTCCGGTCAATCCGAGAGCGCCATTTGTCATCTCCATATTGAGAAAAATAACGCGAATCACTTCACCAAAGCCAAGCGTAGCAATTGCCAGGTACAGGCCGTGGAGCTTCAATGTCGGAGCACCGATCAACAGTGCAATCAGCCCTGCCACCAGTCCCCCAATGATGATGGCGATAAACAGCGGCATGTCCGCTTGCTTCGTCAAAATACTCGCCGTAAAAGCACCAATGCTCATAAAGCCCGCATGTCCCAAGGAAAGCTGTCCCGTCGAGAGCGTAATGTAAATACTGATCGCCAAAATACTGTTTAACAAGATAAAAGTCAGTACCTGTAAGTTATATGGATTGAGAATGTCCAATGTCTGCACCTCCCTTACGCTTTGCGTCCAAATAGTCCTTCCGGCTTCAAGAGCAAAATGAGAATGATCAAGCCAAAAGCAACCGCGTCCCGATACGACGAATCTCCGTATGCGACGGTAAACACCTCGATAATCCCGAGCAATACGCCACACACCATGGCTCCAGGAATGCTCCCCACACCGCCTAAAATCAAGACCGCCAAACCTTTGAAGCCAAGCGTCATTCCCATCGTCGGAATGAGAGCAGAGTACGCCATCCCGATCAATATGCCGGCGATTCCTCCCAGCGCCGAAGCAAGCATGACGGTCACGACAATGACCATATTCGTGTTAATTCCCAAAATATTAGCTGTATCCGTATTTTCAGCCGTCGCGCGAATGGCTTTTCCCATTTTCGTTTTTTGAATCCAGAAATGCAGAACGAACATCAGTAACACAGAAATCCCCAAAATAACGAGATCGACACTGCGAATTTGAACGAGCCCCAAGTCAAAGGTGGTGTCCCCAAAAGATTGCGGGAACGCACGGGAGTCAGCACCGAAAAACTTGTGCATGGCCTCCTCCATTAAAATGGCAAATCCGATCGTACTGATCAAGGATGCCAGATGGGGTACATTTTTTTTACGAAGGGGGCGAAGCGCTATATACTCCAGCACGAGACCCAAAATGGCAGATATGGCGATTGCTACGATCAGCGCTACCCCTAAAGGCATATTCAGGCTGGTCATCAATACCAAGCCAACCAGTGATCCAAAAATAAAAATTTGGCCGTGTGCCATATTAATGATTCCCAAGACACCAAAAATGAGCGTA
Organism: Brevibacillus sp. HB2.2; assembly: GCF_013284275.1. NCBI lineage: Bacteria > Bacillati > Bacillota > Bacilli > Caryophanales > Paenibacillaceae > Brevibacillus > Brevibacillus sp. HB2.2. The sequence continues at coordinate 95,619 of NZ_JABSUV010000023.1, read as the reverse complement.
TAGCCCAATGCAATCAATGAATAAGTGCTACCAACTGTCAAACCGTTGACTAATTGCTGCCAAAACAAATGCCTCACCTCACTGTTAAGTGGTTACCATCCAATGATGATTGAGTTATTCTCGCTGGATCAGCAAGCGAAAATATCATCTGATACTTTCTGATCCAGCGAGATAACCGATAGAAAAAGAAGCCCGGAGCGACCCCGGGCACGATCCTATTCAAACGGGACAAATTTGCCTTCTTTTGCGACAACGACCACCGCATCACCAATCGGATTGCGCTTCTCGTCAAAAGACAGTTTGCCGGATACACCTGTGAAGTCTTTCAGCTGAGCCAATTTTCCGCGCAGCTCTTCGCGATCTGCTTTTCCTGCGGCAAGCAGTGACTGCGACATGATGTACAGCGAGTCGTATGCTTGGGCAGCGAACTGGTCAGGCTTTTTGTTGTATTTGGCTTCGAATGCTTTTACGAAGGCTTGTACTTTATCATCCTTCTTTTCAGGGCTGAATGGAGTGGCAACGATCAAGCCCTCTGCTGCTGGACCCGCAATTTCAAAAACTTTCGGATTATTGAAGCCATTCCCACCAAGAATGGTCCCTGTAAAGCCCAACTCACGTGCTTTTTTCACAACCATGGAGCCTTCTTTGTACAAAGCGGACACAAGCAAAGCATCCGGGTTTGTTTGCTTCAGCTTGGTCAACTGCGCCGAGAAGTCCACATCGCCATTTGCAAAAGTCGCTTCACCAGTAATCTCCAAGCCCAGCTTTTCTGCGGTTGCTTTCATGACCTTGTAACCATTCACAGAGAAGTCATCGTTGGATGCATGGATGAGTGCTACTTTTTTCAAGCCATTTTTCTCCACGGCTGCTTTCATAGCTGTCGGGATTGCAATGGACTCAGGCAAAGAATTTCGGAACACATACTCCCCGATATCATTGATTCCTTCTGACGTGTTGGAGATACCAAAAATCGGAGTTTCCGCCTCGTTTGCAACTGGTCCTGCTGCAAACATTTCACCGGAAAGTGTCGGTCCGATAATCGCCACGACATTATCCTGATTAATCAGTTTATTCACCGCGTTAATCGCGCCTTCTTTTTCTCCTGCGGAGTCTTCAAACTTCAATTCAATCTTGAGCTTTCCTTTGTTCGCTTCATTCAGCTCGCCCAACGCCAGCTCCAATCCTGCTTTTTGCGCTTCTCCATATGCTGCACCAGATCCTGAAAGGAAACCAACGACACCGATTTTTGCTTGTATCTCTTGTCCGTCGGCGCTAGCTGCTTGTCCAGAGCCACCTTCTCCTGCTGTAGGAGCACTTGTATTTCCTCCGCTCGAACATCCGACCATCAATACCGCCCCTAGCGAGATCGCCGCCAGCGAGCGCATCAAATGAAATCCCTTCATTAGAAAAGCCCCCTCTATTTTCGAAATAAATTGAATATATGAAGTTTAATCAAAGTACTCTAAAAACGCAATTATTTTCGCTCAAGTAAACTTAATTTTTTGACAAACGATCGCTCAGAATTCAGTATTCAAACATAATAAAAAAGCGGCACATAACTATGCCGCTTCAGTCGTTGGATTGCTCTTACAGATGTTTGCCTACAGTTGCCATGAGCGCTTCTTTTGGTTGGAAGCCGATCACTTTGTCAACTGGTTGACCGTCTTTGAATACGATCAGGGTTGGGATGGACATCACGCCAAAACGACCAGCAGAATCTGGGTTGTCATCCACGTTTACTTTAACGATTTTGAGCTGGGAGCCCACTTCACCGTCGATTTGCTCCAGTACAGGAGCGATCATTTTGCAAGGGCCGCACCATGGAGCCCAGAAGTCAACCAGGACTGTACCGCCTTGCTCTACTTCCTGGGAAAAGTTTTGGTCGGTAGCATTTACAATTGCCATAGAAGTTACCTCCTTGAATTTCAATTACTAAATAAAGGTTCCTAACGGTTATCAGTATATCATTCAAACAACAAATTGACTACGCCGCTCCACACTTTGCCCTGCACTTCTCGCTTTAGTCTGTCCAGTCTGTCCGCACCTTATTGCCCAACTTGTTTGAGCCGGTTGATCTCCCGTTCGTGGTCACTAACTTTCCGATGAAGCAGGTCAAGGTCTGCATCGATATGTTTATTTTGACGTTCTAATCTGTCTAATCGGCGTGTAGCGTCATCGCAGAATTCGTACATTTCATCTCGAAACGCGTACATCTCATCACGAAAATCATACATCTCTTTCTTAAACTCACGCTGTTCCTGTTGTGTCTCTTTTACAAGCCGATTATTCTCAGCAACCATGTGAATCAGTTGTTGCAAAAGTTCCTCGCTCATTCCGATCACCTCACCTTATCCCCTATTATACCAAGCAAGGAAAGCATAAAGTAAGAGCCAAGGACAAAAAAAGCGCCCCCAAAAAGAGCGCCTAGTCATCATCTTTATGTTAAACCAATACTTTTTTGAACTCAGCCGTCAGCAATGGCAGCACTTCGAACAAGTCACCTACGATACCGTAATCAGCCACTTGGAAGATTGGCGCTTCCGGATCTTTGTTGATGGCAACGATGACTTTCGAGCTGGACATACCTGCCAAGTGCTGAATCGCTCCGGAAATTCCGCATGCGATATACAAATCAGGTGTAACGACCTTACCTGTCTGTCCGATCTGCATGGAGTAGTCGCAATAGTCTGCGTCGCAAGCTCCACGAGATGCACCAACAGCTGCACCGAGCACTTCCGCCAGATCGTATAACGGCTGGAAGCCATCTGCACTCTTCACGCCACGTCCACCGGAAATCACGACTTTCGCTTCGGAAAGGTCTACTTTGCCGCTTGTTTTTCGTACAACTTCTTTTACGATGGTGCGCAAATCCTTGATTTCCAATTCAACTGGAACCACCACTGCCGTTTTCGAAGGGTCAGCAGCGCCGATGGCAATGTTGTTTGGACGAATCGTAATAAATGTTGTTCCATCAACGAATTTGCGTGTTTGCGTCGCCTTTCCGGCATAGATCGGGCGAATAAATACTGGGCCTGCTTCAACATCGGTTACGTCCGAAACCAGACCAAAACCGAGTCTCGCTGCTACGCGAGGTGCGATGTCACGACCGATCGCGGTGTGACCCAAAACAACTGCATCTGGAGAAGCCAGCTCAATCAACTGCGTAAGTGCCTGCACATACGCATCTGGCGTGTATTGTGCCAACGCTGTATGATCAGCCGTATACACCGTGCTCGCACCATGCTGCCCCAATGTCACTGCATGCGTTGCTGCATCTGCTCCGAATACACCTGCTACAATTTCGCCGCCCTCAGCCAATGCTTGTGCTGCAGTCAATGCTTCCAGCGACACGTTGCGAAGTTGTCCGTCACGTACTTCTGCCAATACAAGTACTTTTTTCATGGATATCCTCTCCCTCTCGCTTAGATCACTTTCGCTTCATTGCGCAACAGTTGCACCAATTCCGACGTTTGAGCTGCCAATTCGCCAGAGAGAATGCGGCCCGCCTGCTTTTTCGGAGGCAATGTCTGATCGACGATTTCTGTCTTTGCTTTTACCTCATCCGCAGTCATTCCCAAATCGTCTGCGCCGAGTCTATCCAAAGGTTTTTTCTTTGCTTTCATGATACCTGGGAGAGAAGGATAGCGCGGCTCGTTGAGTCCTTGCTGAGCCGTAATCAAAACAGGAAGGCTCGTCTCCACGACTTCCAGGTCCCCTTCTACATCGCGCTCTACGCGTACGTTCGTACCGTCCACCTCTAACTTCACAGCAGTCGATACATGGTTAATTCCCAGCTCTTCTGCCAGACGAGGACCGCCTTGGCCAGCCCCGGAGTCTACAGCCATTTGTCCACCAATGATGATATCGAAGCCAACCTTTTTCGCTACTGCAGCCAATACTTTGGCGATTGTGAATTCGTCTCCGAACAGAGACTCGTCATCCACCAGAACAGCCTTGTCTGCGCCCATAGCCAAAGCAGTGCGCAGGGCACTTTCCGCACGATCTGGGCCGACGCTGATCACGGTTACTTCGCCGCCGTGCTCTTCCTTGAGCTTGATTGCCTCTTCAACAGCGTACTCATCGTAGGGATTAATGATGAATTCAACGCCATCTTCGGAAATTTGTCCGTTTTGGATGACGATTTTTTCTTCTGTGTCAAACGTCTGTTTCAACACAACCACGATATTCATCAGGATGCCTCCTCCTTAGTGGTACCTCATACTTGTGAAGCTATATGCTTAACTACCGATCTGCGAATTGCGGCTTGCGCTTTTCGAGAAATGCAGTCACGCCTTCTTTTACGTCCTCCGTCGCGAAAGCATCGCCAAAGAGCTTTGCTTCCTGCTCCAAGCCTTGTGATAACGAAAGCTCCGTTGTGTTATGGATGGACGCTAGGGCAAGCTTCAGGGTTATCGCGCTCTTACTCGCGAAAACAGCCGCCAGCTTTTGTGCTTCTGCAAGCAATTGCTCTACGGGATAAACCGCTTCCACAAGACCGATACGCAATGCTTCCTCGCCACCGATCATCTCAGAAGTGAGAATCATCTGTGTCGCTTTGCCACGGCCAACCAGACGTGGTAGACGTTGCGTACCACCGTAGCCAGGAATGAGTCCGAGATTCAGCTCTGGCAACCCAAGCTTGGCTTCAGGTGCTGCCAAGCGGATATGGCATGCCAATGCAAGCTCCAATCCTCCGCCAAGGCAAGCGCCGTTAATTGCTGCAATGATTGGCTTCGGGAACGTTTCCAAGCGATTGAACAACGCTTGACCCTTCTTCGCCATTTCTTCTGCATTTTCCCGATTCAGTTGGGTAAATTCTTTGATGTCCGCTCCTGCAATGAAAAACCGACCTTCGCCAGTCAAAACGATCGCTTTGATTTCATCGTTATTTTCCCACTGGTCCAAAAGTTCACTCAATTGACCGAGCACTGCTTGACTGAGTGCGTTAGCAGGCGGGTTGCTAATCGTAACCGTAGCAACGCGATCAACGATTTCTACATTCCAATACGACGCCATTCCTCTCCCCCCAAACTCTCCCCATATATAAAAAACAGCTACTTTTCATTCCGAGCGATCGCTCAGTCTTACTGTTTCCATTGTAACAAACGTTTTCATGCAAAAAAAGCTTTTCTTTTCATTCTTTTCCCTTCATACCAAGCAGGAAGAGGTTATGAATGGAATCAACATAAGAGACAAGGTCGTACTTGCACTCTTTCATCACCCAAGATGTCGTCACTTCGTCCAGCGTTCCAAAAATCATTTTGCGCGTAATCCGCACCTCGAGATCAGATCGGAATACGCCCTGCTCCATACCCTCTACGATCACTTCGTCAATAAGGTTGAAATACTGCTTCATCACGTTGCCGATTCCTTCACTAATGAACGGACTGGATTGACGGAGCTCGATTTGCGTCACTTTTGCCAGATCATGGTCCTTGGATAGCTGGCTCAAGTGTGCATGGATGAGTACATACAGCTTTTGCTCAATGGTCGTCGCTTCCGAAATGCGTTTGCGGTTTGTCTCCACAAACTGGCCCATCTTTTCGTTAAACAGTGATATCAAAATATCATCCTTGTTTTCAAAATAGAGGTATATGGTGCCGTCTGCTACCTTCGCCTCTTTCGCAATTTTCGATACCTGGGCACTGTAATAGCCCTGTTTGGCGATTACTCGAACAGCAGCATCAATAATGGCTTGATACTTTTCCCCCGTTTTCTTTGCCATAACTACCTCCATGTTTACTAACATTGATGATGAAATGAATGATCACTCATTCATAATTAGTGTAATACAGGGCCACTCCTCTGTCAATCGCAAGAGGTCAGCAAAAAAGGCCGCTTTCCGCCTGGGATCGCAAGCCTCAAAACATCAGCTACTAGCTCGTTTTGATTTCTTCCTGGGCTTCCCTTTTCTTCTTGTCTTCTTCTTGTAATTGGCGACGCAATACTTTTCCGACCATGGTTTTGGGCAAATCTGTACGAATCTCGTATTGTCTCGGAATCTTATAGGCGGCGAGTCTCTGTCTGCAATGCGATTCCAGATCCTCTTCACTTACGAGCTGTCCATCCTTGAAAACGACGTATGCTTTGACTGTTTCCCCCCGGTACGGATCTGGGACACCGATGACTGCTGCCTCCTGGATGGCGGGATGCTCAAACAGCACTTCTTCTACTTCGCGCGGATAAATATTGAAGCCACCAGCTATAATCATGTCTTTTTTGCGATCTACGATATAGAAATAGCCGTTTTCGTCCATATAGCCCATATCTCCCGTCAAAAACCAGCCATCCCTTAATACGGCAGCGGTATCCTCTGGGCGATTCCAATAGCCGAGCATAACTTGGGGTCCTTTTACAGCCAACTCCCCGACCTCGCCTTGGGGCATCTCTTCTCCTGTGGCCGGATCCACAATTCGGCAATCCGTATCTGGCCATGGCATCCCGATGCTTCCCGTAATGCCTTTTTCCCAAATCGGGTTGGAATGTGTTACGGGAGAAGCCTCTGTCATCCCATAGCCCTCGACCAGCTTGCCGCCCGTCAACTCCTCAAATTTGAGCTTCACTTCGATCGGCAACGGAGCTGATCCACTGACACATGCGTCGATCGATGAAAGATCATGCTTTTTCAAGTCCGGGTGGTTGATGAGACCGATATACATGGTGGGTGCCCCTGGGAAAAGAGTAGGCTTGCGCTTGTCGATCATTTCAAATATTTGCTTCACGTCGAATTTGGGAACGAGAATAATTTCTGCTGCGATACAAATCCCTTTGTTCATCACGGTAGTCATTCCATACACGTGGAACAGCGGGAGCACACACAAAATCCGTTCTTTTCCCTTTTTCAGTTTGTAAAGGACCGCTTGGCACTGGACTGCATTCGCAATGAGATTGGCGTGCGTCAGCATGACGCCTTTGGCAACACCTGTTGTCCCCCCTGTATATTGGAGGAGCGCGATGTCCTTGGTCGGATCGACTGGAATTTCAACAGGCTTGGTAGCGCTTTCTTTTAATACGGAAAGAAAAGGCTCAATATCTGCGCTGTATGTAACCTGCGGATTTTGTCCTTGTTTCTTCTGCACGAACGGATAGAGCCATTTTTTCAGTAAGGGAAGGAAATCGCCAACGCTTGTGATGATGATTCGTTGAAGTGAGGTAGATGCACGGACTTGGGTAACACGTTTGTACAACAAATCCAGTGTGATGATGGTCTCGGCGCCTGAATCGTTCATTTGGTGAATCAATTCTCGCTCGGTATATAGCGGGTTGGTCATGACCACGATCGCGCCTGCAAAAAGCGCCCCGTAGTAGCTGATGACGGCTTGTGGAGTATTTGGCAGCATAATCGCCACGCGGTCACCTTTCTTTACACCGCGCTTGATCAATGCATTGGCAAATTGGTATGACAACTGCAAAAGCTCTCGATACGTAATGCTTTTTCCCATGAAATAGATCGCGTTACTGTCTGGATACACAGCTGCTGATTGCTCCAGAAAATGCGTCAAAGGAACACGGGGGTAATCCAATGACGGCGCAGTTTCGGGCGGGTAATTGGCAATCCAAGGCTTGGCATTTGACATGGTCATTCCCTCCATCCCTTAAATGGCCTTGCCTCTCCCTATGATCTACATTCATAATCTCTTCCTAATGACTATTGTATTCGAAACATATTCAATTTTCCAATTAAAATCATGTACGTTCCATCGGGACAAGAGCTTTCGACAAAAAAGGACACGACCTTTGATAAAGCCGTGTCCTTTATCCTTATGCTCTTTGTGTCTTACGATGTTATTTCCTTGATCATTTGCTGACGTGCTCTTTCCCGTTCAGTTGTGGGGACGAGATGATACCAGCCGACGATTCCATTATGCCAAATCCGCTCATCCTGCCCGACCAGTGTATCGACTTGAATGGTGTTCGGAGTCCCATCGCCATAAGACAGTAACAGAGAGGCGATTTCCTGCTCAGTGAGGTCCGTTTTCACATGCTGACCCAGTATTTCCATGAGTGAAAATGCCTTGGTATACCCTTGGAGCGAGGTCCCTTTAGAAGCCAACGCTTTGAGAATCTCCTGCTGCCGGCCAATCCGCAGGTAATCACTGTCTTCCTTGCCCAGATCACTTTTGCGATAACGGGCATAATCCAATGCCTGCTCACCTGATAAAGTCTGCAGCCCTGGTTGAATATCGATGTACGTGTCGTCGCTCGGATCGCTGTACTTCATACGTTTCTTCACATCGACAGTGACACCGCCCAGCTCGTCCACAATTTGACGGAAGCCATCGAAATCTACGGAGATATACCGATCGATTTTTATTTGTAAAAATTTTTCCAGTGACTCCTTCACCATCTTCGGACCACCAAAAGCCATCGCATGGTTCACTTTGTCGTATCCTTTTCCCGGGAGCTCCATGTAGCTGTCACGCGGAATCGCCAAAAGGTAGACGGATTGCTTCTCGGGATGAATCGCCGCAAGCATCATCGTATCTGAACGTGCACTTTCCCCGTCTCGACTATCTACGCCAAGAAGCAGGGCGACGAAAGGCTCCAATGGTGCTGTTCCTGTCAAAAGATCACGAGGAGGAAGGGACGCAGTCGCCTGTTTTGCGCTCCCTTTGGCTCCATCAATCGGAGCATACCACTGATTGGTCATTTGCTTGTATTGATAGGCACTGTAGGCAACCAGCAGCAACGCCCCGATCGCCAAACAGGATAAGGTATGAAACGCAATCTGTTTTCCATGTCGCTTGAAAAATGACCCTATAAACATGACAAAAGCCTCCCCCTTTGCTTCCATTTTTAACAGGGGAGACTTCGTTTAAACCTATGTGCGTTCGACAACCATCGCCATACCCATCCCGCCGCCAACACAAAGGGCAGCCAAGCCTCGTTTCAGCTGTCGCCGCTTCATTTCGTGCAGCAAGGTTATGACAATTCGGCAGCCAGTAGAACCGACAGGATGACCCAGCGCGATGCCACTCCCGTTCACGTTCGTTATTTCCCGCGGCAGCTCCAGCAGTTTTTCCACGGCGAGGTATTGTGCGGCGAAGGCTTCGTTTACTTCGATCAGTTCGATATCCGCGAGCGTCAAACCGGCTTTTGCCAATGCTCGCTTCACCGCTGGAACGGGTCCATATCCCATCAAATCAGGCTCTACTCCCGCTACTGCCCACGAGACAATTTTGCCGAGTGGTTCGATCCCGAGCTCTCTCGCTTTTCCTTCTTTCATCAAAACGGCTGCGGACGCTCCATCGTTGAGCCCGGAAGCATTGCCTGGCGTCACTGTACCATTGTCACGAAAACTGGGCCTAAGCTTCGCAAGACTCTCCAGAGTCACTCCCCTGCGAGGGAATTCATCTTCCGTAACCATGATTTCTTCGGTCCGTTTTTTAATAGGGACCCCGATGATTTCCTCCGCAAACAAACCGCTGTCTATGGCGCGGATCGCATTCTGCTGACTACGCAAGGCAATTTCATCCGACTCCTCACGTGTGATCCCATAACGATCGACCAGACGTTCTGCCGTTTCGCCCATCAGAATTTGATGGTGGGGATCTGTTAACAACTCCCACATCGCATCGGTCATTTCTCCATGTGTCAAACGTTTGCCCCAGCGCGCATTTTTCAGGACATACGGGGCGTTGCTCATGCTCTCTACGCCGCCTGCCAAAACAATTTCACTGTCGCCTAAAAGGATCTGGGAAGCGCCGCTCACAATCGCTTGCATGCCGGACGCACATTGACGTTGTATCGTGAAGCCCGTCACTTCTTTTCCCAATCCTGCGTCCAATGCTACCACTCGCGCTATGTTTGGTTCGTCTGTCCGCTGAATGCAATTCCCTAAAATGACTTCATTGATCTGAGAAGCTTCCAGGCCAGATCGATCCATGACACCACGAATGACGGTTTCTGCCAACTTGCGAGCGCTTACATCTTTCAAGACGCCACCAAACGTACCGATTGGCGTACGTCCAGCAGCAGCAATGACAACCTGCTCCATTTGTTCTCCCCTCCATTGAGTACCTTATTTTCTTTATTGTCTCACACGGAAGTTACAGGGCGGTTCTAAGCGATGTTTTTCAATACAACGGTAACCCATTCGTCATGTTGACTTTCTTTTTCTACTTGGAAGCCTGCTTGTTCAAATATAGCGATGACAGCATCCCGATTCCATTCGACAATTCCCGAGAGAATCAAAGTTCCTTTCGGTGCCATTCGCTCCGTAATCATCGGAAGCATCGCGACATTTTCATCGCCCCCGATGTTGACCAGAATGACATCAGCTTGGTCAGGCAATTGGGACTTCACTGCGTCCTCGCTCGCATCCCCAATGATTACTTGTACAGCGTGGTCAGTAAGGTGGTTATTGGTCGCATTGACGAGAACCTGATACTCGCTTTGTGGATTAATGTCCACTGCCCATACAGGATGCTTCGCTCCATTCAAAGCGCAGTACAAAGAGAGAATTCCTGAGCCAGCTCCTACATCAATGACTTGCTTACCCTCCAGATCCATTTCTTGCAAAAACAAAAGAATGTCCTGCGTCGTCCCATGATAGCCGGTTCCGAAGGCTGCACCTGGATCGATCCATAGGATATGCCGAGCCGACTCCAACGCTGCGGGGTCCGTCCACGTTGGTGCCACCCACCAGTCGCCTATTTTTACTTCACGGAACTCCTCTTTCCACGAATCATTTTCCTCAGCGACGAGGTCTACTTCTTTTATCGTGACTTGTCCATTCCACCGCTGAATGTAGGTCTTCAGGCGAGCTACATGCTCCTCTTCACGATCGTGCTGGGGTTCAAACAAATAGCCAGCAAGTGGACCTTCCGTATTTTCTGCGTAATCATATCCGTTTTCCGTTGTCAGTACTTCGATTTGCGGTTCGATCCAGCCAAGCGTGTAGGAGCTGGTCAAAACCTCTGCCACAAACAAATCCTCAATTTCTGGTTCCACTAGTAAAGTGTATTTGAGCCACATGTTTTCCATGATGAAAAATGCTCCTTCCCTTTTGCTGTTATTCGCCCCTATTCTTGCGGACATCTATTCACGCATATGTAGATGGCAAGGATGATAGAGAACATGGTATGATAGTAGAATGGACTATCACAACCGCAGGGAGGCTTACCATGTTTGACGAATTTTTTTACCGTCGCCGTAAAAACAAGGGACTTTTTATCGTTATGATTGTCCTCATCGTTCTTGGCATCGGCATGTTCGGTATGGGTTTCCTCTATATGTTCTCGTAAGTCGGAACAACATCATTATACCCTACGAACTGTGCTGCACCCACTGTATCTGTCCAAACAATTGGAGCGGGAAGTTTTCTACTGTGGTTGCTTTACTTCCCCTTGTTTACTCGATTATACTTGAGAATGTATTTTTCCTGTACGTTTGATATAGAAAGAAGGTTCACTCCATGTCGCGAATTCTCATCTCCGGGTACTACGGCTTTAATAATGCCGGAGACGATGTGGTCCTGTACGGCATCATCAGCTCTCTTAAGCGGGAACAACCAAATATCTCTCTCGCCGTCCTGTCCAATCAGCCTGATCGGACTGCAGAACTGTTCGGGATTGAAGCCTATAACCGCTGGAGCTTTGGAACCATCGTCCGCGAGCTTTCGCGAAGTGACATGCTGGTGATGGGCGGCGGTACACTGATGCAGGATGTAACCAGTCCGCGCAGTGTCCTCTACTATTTGGGCATCGTCACCATTGCCAAGCTTTTAGGTAAACCCGTGGTCTTTTACGCGCAAGGGTTTGGACCCATCCTTAAATCGCTCAGTCGCACGATGATTAAACGCGTGGTGAATCACGTCAACATCATCACGGTTCGCGACTACGAATCAGGGGAGGACTTCAAAGCCTGCGGCGTAAAAAAAGCCCCTATCTATATAACAGCTGATCCTGCTCTGACGATATCCCCTGACGATATTGCAGATCAACGGGGAAAAGAGCTGCTCCATGGTATGTTTGATGATCCTTCCAAGCCTTTGGTCGCCATCTCTGTCCGGGACTGGAAGCAGGAACAGCAATTCAAACAGAAGATAGCCAGGGCAGCAGATTGGTTTATCATACGCGGATGGAATGTTCTCTTCCTGCCGATGCATGTCCCTAGTGATTTGGCACCGTCTCAGGAAATCATGGACCAGATGAGCCAACCAGGAGCACGTCTTCTCGATGCACCCGTGACTTTTCATGACATTATGTCGGTACTGAAGCAATGCAACTACGTCGTTGGAATGCGGCTTCATTCACTTATTCTTGCGTGCATGCTGCGAATCCCTTTTATCGGTATCTCCTACGATCCGAAAATCGATCGATTCGTTGAACGCGCTGGAATGCCCAATGCTGGTCATATTACTGAACTCGATGAAACTACACTTTTGACCTTGCTCGCTGAAAAACTGGACAACCTCGATCACGAAATTGATGTGGTAACGAAGCATTCCCATCTGTTAGCGATCGAAGCTTCCAAAAGCAGTGAACTTGTTTTGCAGGCGCTGCGCAAATAAGGCTGACCTGGAAAGGAGGACATCATGTCCTTTTCTTCACAAGTGTTACTTCGTTTAAATCGATTATTTCCTCTCCCCGTTCACCCATTTAATCTGGCAAACAACGGGGAAATGAGCTATACAGAATGGCAATTTCAAAAAGGGGATCAAACGATTCAGTTTTTCCTCCCCTTCCATTCACAGGAGCAAATGTTCCGTGACAAAACGGTTTTGGACATCGGCTGTGGCGGCGGTGGAAAAACCTGTTATTACGCCACCTTTGAACCGAAAAAAATGATCGGCATCGACATCGTCCCCCACTACGCGGACGAAGGAAATGAATTCGCGAAGAAAAAAGGACTGAATCATCTCGTCTCCTTCATGACTGGTGATGCCGCGAGAATGGACTTCCCGGACAACACGTTCGATACGATCATCATGAATGACGCGATGGAGCACGTAGGCGAACCGGAAAAAACGCTGGAGGAATGCTTTCGGGTCTTGAAGCCTGGCGGGCATCTCTACATCAATTTTCCGCCGTATTATCATCCATACGGTGCTCATTTGTCAGATGCGATCGGCATTCCTTGGGTACATGCTCTCTTCTCGGAGCAAGCCTTGATTGACGCTTATAAACAGCTAGTCCGCGACTTGCCAGACGGTTCTGACCGGATTGCTTTTCGCTTCGACAAGCTTCCTGATGGTAGGGATACGATCTCGTACATCAATCGCATGACGATCAAGCGATTTCGAAAAATTCAACAAGGCGTGGTGCAGCCTGCGGTTTACCAGCGAGAGATTCCGTTGCGCAATCAGTTGCAGACCTTGGCAAAATGGCCCGCTACCCGTGAATTTTTCGTGAAAATGGTCGTCTGTGTTTATCAAAAAGCGAAATAAAAAGGACCACATAAAACCCCTTCCTCCGTTTGTGGAGAAAGGGGTTTTGTAATTGGTTTAATCGTTATTCGTATTGGACTTTAATGAAGAAGCCTGTTTCCTCCGAATGAATTGGATAAAGGTGCGCAGCTTGTTTCCGCCTGGCAGCCAATCCAACTCCTTGTCCTCAATGAGTGGAATAAGGATGAGCAGTCCCAAGTACACGATGAGTCCTACACCGACTCCAGCAACGGTCTCTATCGCTCCCAACATGCGTACTGGTTCTCTTCCTCTGAACAGGAAATCAACTGCCTCTGTCGCTCCCCAAGCCAGAATCAGCATGAGGTTAGCCACCAGTAACGGATAAATGGTATCGAAGCGCCAGTTAATCGGAATCGATACGTAACGGTTGATGACTCGCATATTCAGTACGCAGACAAATGCAGTAGCAACCAGCCAAGACAAGGACAAGCCGTCCATACCGAACATCGAGGTAAACACGAGTGTCGCCAGTACCTTCACAATAACCCCATACAGCAGATGTCGTGCAGGGATTTTTTCTTTGCCGATCCCTTGCAAAATACCATTTGTAGCCAGCAACAAGGAAAGCGGGATCGCGGTGATGCCTAAAATCGCCATGGCACGCGTGCCTTCCATATCGCCATACAACGCCAGATTCGCCCCTTCAGCTACAGCTGTCAGTCCCAGACCGGCTGGTAGACCGATTAGCCAAGCAAAACGCAAGGAGAGCTTGGTCAAGGTCGTAATCCGCTCCTGATCCTTTTGTCTGATCGCTTCGGCAATGGCAGGAACGATCGAGAGGGCAATCGATGATCCGAACAAGCTCGCCATTTGTAGAAGTGGTCCTCCCCTGCTGTAAATGCCAAACCACGTATCCGCCGTCAAGCCGTCCACATTCCATATGTAGCGGAAGATGTTAATCGCCAGAAAGGAATCCGTCAAGCTGAAAATCGGGATAACTAAGGCGCTGATACAAATCGGCCAGGCAATTCGCCACATCGAGGCGAAGAAGGCACGATCATACCACCAAGTAAGGCTCCGCCACTCAGCCCCGCCAAAGACGGAATTTTTCCGATTGTGGAGCCACATGAGTAACGCTAGAAACCCGAGACTCAAAAACGTACTGATCATCGTACCGAAGTTGACTCCGGTAATCACGGTATCCGTATCTTCACCGAGTGACACGAGATACAGGGAAGCTACCAAAATAAATACGACACGCAAGGTCTGCTCTACGATTTGCGAGAGCCCGACAAACAACATTTTTTGATGGCCGTAGAAAAAGCCGCGAATAACCGCAATCAAGGGAACGAACAGCAGCGACATGGAAATCGCTCGAATTGGCTCAATCAAATGCGGATTCCCCATGAGCTTTGCAATGAGTGGAGAGCTGACGTACAGGAGCCCAAATAAGACAAGTCCGATGGCGCCCATCATGACCATGCTACGGGCCAAAATTTGTCCTATAGAGCCTTGTTTTCCTTCAGCCAATGCCTCTGCAATCACTCTCGACAACGCTACTGGCACACCTGCTGTCGCCAATATGAGAAAGGTCAGGTAGAGAGGATATACTTCCTGATAGAGTCCGAGACCTCTGTCGCCAACTATCTCTTGAAGGGGAATTCGATAGAACATCCCGATAACTTTTGACAAAATCCCCGCTATGGCTAAGATCAACGCTCCCGCGAGAAAATGACTTTTTTTCAACATGGGTAACTCCTTTATTCGTCTCTTTGACTGGATACCCGTGGGGCAGCACCAATCGACATGAACCCACTCTCTATCCTACTATCATTTCCCTCTTCCAGCAAACAGGTATATCGATGGAATTTCGCAGGAATACTGGTGAAAAACAGATTCCATTGATTTTTTTTAATCATCTGCCTGTGTGATCAATGAGTAGGAGGGGATATTATGCCCACAACCGGATTTTTGATCCGCCATGTACAGTGGCCGCTAATGGAGGCTTTGAAAGGAAATCGCATCCGTCCTTACATGAAAGAATTGCAAGCAACACAGCGTCTATCTGCCGAAGCGCTAACCGTGCAGCAGCGAGAAAAGCTGGTGAAACTACTCGATCATGCGATACAAAATGTACCAGCTTATACTACCTTCGCCCCAGATTGGAGTAAAATGCGTGAGATGCCAGAACGTTTTTTGCAGCGGATTCCTGTTCTGACCAAAACACACTTTCGGCAAAACACTGATCAATATTTGAGCCAGGGCCGACAAACAAGCAGGCTCATTGGAAATCGAACGGGAGGCTCCACGGGTGAACCTACCCATTTTTACCTCGATCGTCCAACTGTCGAGCAATATGAAGCTGCACGGTGGTTTGGGCTATCCTGGTACGGCATTCGCATTGGTGACCCGTGTGTGATGATTTGGGGCTCTCCACTCGAATTAAACGCCCAGCAAGCTCGCCGCTACCGCTGGAAGGAACGCTGGTTGAAAAACCGCCTGATGATTTCTGCCTATGAATTGGACGAAAGACATTTGGAAGCAAACCTGCGCCTCATCCGGGAATTCCGTCCTGCCTATTTATACGGGTACGCCTCCGCGCTGCATACCCTCGCCATGATGATGCTACGACGCGGCATGACACTGGGAATCCCGCTCAAAGCCGTGGTCTCTACAGCAGAAAGCCTGCACGAGCAACAACGGCAAGCGATTACCCAAGCTTTTGATGCGCCTGTTGTGAATGAATACGGCGCTCGTGACGGCGGAATGATCGCCTATCAATGTAAAGCAGGGAGCATGCACGCCTTTTCCGGGAACTGTTATTTGGAGGTAGTCGATCCAATTACGCATATTCCCCTCAACAATGGGCACCCAGGAGCTCTGCTTGTCACTGACCTGCACAATACCGTCATGCCTCGCCTGCGCTACCAAATAGGAGATGTCGTCGCTCTTTCTGATTCAGCCTGCTCATGCAATCTCCCTTTTCCACTTCTTGCTTCGATCGACGGCAGAGAAGACGACATGTTCCTATCACGAAACGGACAGTACGTGCACGGACATTATTTTAATCACATCGTTCGCAATATGGACAGCTTTCGCACCTTCCAGATCGTCCAGCATGAGCCGGAGCGACTGAGCCTGCGACTGGTGAAGGAGCCCGAACGTTTTTTGCCTGCTGATGAAGCCAAGCTTTTGGCAGGAATTCGTGCGGCGTTAGGTCAAGTGAGTATCCACGTTTCTTATGTGGAGACCATTCCTCCCGCTAGCTCAGGTAAGACTCGTTATGCCATCCGGGAATTCCCGCTTATGAGCGCCCCCCCGCTGGAGTAGACCGCTTGCGTACTTTTTGCAGCAGCTCTGAAACAAGTGGCTCGCGAAACAAAATGAGCACAACAAGATATAAAACAGCTGCACCCATAATTCCCAGCGATAAGTACAACCAGACAGGCAAAACGGATAACCATGGATCGACGAACAAAATAGCACCAGCCATGACTGCGCAGCCCAGAATGGTTTTCCCTGTAGTCATGAGGAAATTCGCTCGTACAGGGCTGCCTACTGCCCTCCATAGCAAAATGAACAGCAGGAGCGCTTGACTGATAGCCGAAACTGCATTGGCAAGAGCAATTCCGCCATGACCAAGCAGCGGAATGAGCAACCAGTTGGCAAGGGCATACACACCGATCCCAATCGCCCCGATCATAACGGGTGTCTTCGTGTTTTCTAGAGCATAAAAGGCGCGAGTCAGCAAGTCTCTCGACGCTAAAAAGAAAAGTCCCACGCCGTAAAACGGTAGTGCCCACGCTGTTAAAGCGACAGAATGCTCATCGAACGCACCGCGCTCAAAAGCTAGACGGATGATAGGCTCTGCGTATAGCGCAAGTCCAACTGTCACGGGCAGCAGCAAAATGAGGAGATAGGCAAGTCCCTTTTGCAGGATTTGCTTCATCTCCACCATTTCCCCCCGCTTGACATGACTAGCCAACAGTGGGAATAACGGCAACGTAAACGCCCCTACAAAAATAGCCAGAGGCAATTGCATGATCTGGTTCGCATTGGCGAGAGCGGAAACGACACCCGTTCCAAGCCCTTCCGCGAATCCTCGCTCCAAAAAGGTAGTCGCCTGAGCAACCACTGCACCAATTAAAATCGGAATGACTCGCTCGCCCATGCCTTTGAGAGCAGCGTCCTCACGCCAAGCGAAGGAGAAGCGCTGCTGATAACCGAATCCACGCAAAGTCGGGAGAATCGGCAACAGTGCAGCCAAGTAACCGATTGTCGTAGCCATCGCCAAACCAATGGGTCCATACATCGGAACGAGCACATACATGCTGACAATTACCAAAGCACCATTGGCTACCGTACCGAGCGTCGGTGTAAAGAAATGTTGGTGAGCATTACAAATACTCGACCACAGCCCTGTTAACCCGATGAAAATAGCTGATGGCCACATCCATTGCAGCATGCTAGCCGTGAGTTCAAGCTTCTCACCTGACAGTCCAAACATTGCAGCAAGCTGATAAGAAAAGACAACTCCTAAGACAGACAGAGCAACGAATATACCCAAAATGATCGTGAGCATCTTCTGATAGAGGTCAGTCGTCCGCTCTCCTTTTTCCATCATGCCGCGCATGGTCGGAATCAGTACAGCATTGACCGCTCCCGGTATGACCAAGAACAGCGTCAGCGGGATCGTTGCCGCGATATTAAACGCATCTGCCTCCATGCCAGTACCGTACAAGTTGGATACATACACACTGCGAAAAAAGCCCAGAAGCCTTCCAACAAGAGTCAGCACGACAATCATGGAAGCAATTTTTAACAAACTCATGTCCACTTTTCTCCTATCCCTATTTGAAACCCTACGTTCCAGGCTTGGTTCTAACCCCTCAAACTACCTAGTTATCATATCTTATTTCTACCGTTCCTACCAACCTCTTTCCCCCCGGCTTGCTACCGGGTTGCCAGATTCATTATAATAGATAGGTTAATCCCTACCTGTAGGAGGACTACAATAAAAATGAGAGAAACCGTGTTGAAGTGGGGAAGCCAATCAACTACATGGTTGTATTTGCTGTTGGCCTATCCAGTAATTGATTACGTCTTGCGACAGATTCTACCGATTCCAGTCATATCTTCTTTGTGGGATGAAGCACTGCTCATCGTTCTGATGCTGTTTACGTTTGGAGCCTTTTTGCAATCAAACAGAACGATGCCTGGAATCAAACATTGGCTGGGAGCCTTTTTCGTCCTGGGTGTTGCCATCATGGTGACAGACATGGCGAACTGGGAAGCGACTGTGGAAGGATTCCGCTCTGTCTACCAGTACATCCTCGCCTTTTTCATGGGCTTCTATTTACTGAAGTCGATGGAAGACCTGAACAAGTTCATGAAGGTACTTGTGCTGGTTGGTTTCGTAGCGGCGCTGTATGGTGTCTTGCAAGTCATCGTGGGCGTCAAAACACCTGAATCATGGGTGCAGGAAGGGGAAGCAGTTACAACGCGTGCATTCTCCTTTGTAACGAGCCCGAACGTATTGGGCAGCTATATGGCGTTGGTTACACCGATCGCCGCTGGTCTGTTCATGACAGCTACTACTCTCAAGCAAAAATTGATTTGGGCCATTGTTGCACTGACCACCGTGCTTGCTTTGCTCTTAACCGGGTCCCGCGGTGCCTGGTTCGCTCTTGCCTTTGCCGTGTTCGTTTGCTTCTATATCTGGAACAAACGAGTAGCAGGATATTTGGTGATCGCAGGAATTATCGGGGTTGTAGCTCTGTTCTTCGTTCCTGATTCAGTTCCACTTGTCGGAAAAGTAAAAGATCGCATTTTCACGCTGTTTACACCTGAATACTTCGCATCTAGCAGTGAAGGTGGACGCATCGGGCGCTGGGGAAAAGCATACGACAATATGCGTATCGAGCCATTGTTCGGTGTCGGACTCGGTCATCACGGCGGAGCAGTTGCAGCTCGCCATTTCGGTACCATTTATTCAGACAGCTACTTCTTTAAAAGTTTGGCGGAATACGGTCTAATCGGGATCATCCTGTTGATCGGAACCGTGATCACGATGTTCAAATACGGAGCTGGGCTCATCCGCAACATCCAGGGTTCGCCACACTTTTTTGCGATTCTCGGACTGCTCGGTGGATTAATCGCGGTAGCAACCCATAACCTCGTGGAAAACATTTTCGAGGTGCCGTTCGTGGCCCTCTATTTCTGGCTGTTTGGCGGCTTCCTCTGCGCATTATTCGTCGACCAGACACAAAATAAAAGGTGGTGAGGGCATGCGCCGGAATCCTATTCTCGATACGATAAGCTGGGCGCTGTACGCCATTGCCCTGTTTCTGATTTATCATTTGCTCGTGAAACCCGCGTTCCTTGATTTAACGTGGATTGCTGTACTCATTTTCCTGCCACTGCTAGCATTTTGCTACTTTGTGGTACATCCGTCGGAACGTCGACAAGTGCTTGTGTTTACCATCGGCTTCTTGCTCTTGGATCGCGCACTGACACGCGTCGATGTGAAAACGACCGCTGCTCTGTTGATCGGTGGTGCAATCGCAGTCATCGTGATTGCGCTTCTCGTGAAATGGTATGGGCGTCTCAACTGGCGTGCAGTCGGCTCATTAGTTCTGATCGCACTTTTGGCGAACGTGACGTTCAACAGAGATACTCTGACTGCACTGAGCCACTTTACCGTGACATACGAATCTGATCGTTTGTACAACGGCGATTGGGTAGATTATTTCCCGATCACGCTGCAAGACGTCAATGGCGATGGCAAAATGGAGATCATTACGTACGGAAATGCGGAGGAGCTTCCACTGCCGGAAAAAATTGAAAAGCCAGAGACGGAAGAAGAGAAAAAAGCAATGGCGGAGAAGCTGCGCCATTTGCAGGCGGAACCTGTTTCTCTTTACGTCCTGACCTGGAAAGATGGTCAAATGGTGCGGATGCCGAATGATCAGATTCCGGCAGAAACCATGGAGATCATCAAGGAAAAACTGCCGACCGATTACCCAGGCTTCCCGTATTACACGATGAAAGATGGTCAATTGGTACCGAATGTCCAACGCCAACCATATGCGGAAGGCATGATGCAAATCGGAACGGCACCCTATCGTGCGTTTATGCTTGATATGGAGAACATCGCAAATCAACTGGCAGATAATGCAGGAAGTATAGACGTCCGACAAACATTGGGTTCCAAGTACACGGATCTACACATCAAGGATGGTATGCTGACAGGAAACTACGATGGCAAGCCTTTTGGCGGCACGACAAAAGCAACCAAGCTGATGACCACCATGATGCTGCCAGATGGCCGCGAGGGAATCGTTGTCATGGGCGAGCACCTGAGTGTACTGTCTGTAGAGGCAGATGGAACACTGACAGAATCGTACACACTGACACGCAAACAGGCTGAATTGGCAACTGGCGAGTTCATTCCTGCCGATATCGACAACGATAAAGTCGATGAGCTACTCGTGGCTGGCAAACCTTCGTACATCTTGAAACCAAAAGCAGACGGTACGTGGGAAATTTTGTGGGCAAGCGGTGACCACGATAAGAGCTTCCGCTTCTCCAACTTTGCTACGATTGGTAACAACGCCAAGCCTGAGATCGTGGCCAAAGCGAAAAGCTGGGTAAGTACCACAGATACTCGCTATTTGGCTGGCTATGACTACACGCCAGAGGGCTTGAAACAAACCTGGCGCATTTACATGCCGCTGATCAATGTTCAAATTGGCGACATCGATGGCGACAAGGAAAACGAAATCGTGGCCAACATGTACAATACGCATCGTATTCTCGTGTTTAAGCAGCACAACATTCCGGTACTCGGACTCACAATCGCGCTATTCGTGGGACTCTTGGGATACGGGGTCGTAAGGAGGTTTCGCCATGCGTAAAGCGACGAAAGCATGGGCATTGCTCGCTGCCATCTGCACAGCCTCCCTGCTCGGTGGCTGCACGTATGAATCAGGGACGAAGGCTTTTGCCACTACCAATTTTGACCAGAAGCCGGATCAAACGACAACGGTCCAAACCGAGTCAGGGGCCGAGTGGTTGAAAACAGCCCTAGAAAAGGGCAAAACGGATAAAGAGGCACAGACTTACTGGTATAAGGGGTATGTAAAAAACACAATCCTGTCTCGTACCACGACGAGTATGTTCAATGGAGCCGTCATCAACGGGAAAGGCTACAATGTGGATGCACGCATCGCGGCCCAGCCTTATTCGTACTATCGAATTAACGACAAACGCTACATCAAGGCAAATGAGCAGTTTGTAACCGCTCCGGATGAGCCGCTAGCATTTGATGTATTGAAAGGCTTCGAGGACTGGCTGCCTCTCATGGACAAGGCCGTCCAATTGCCTGAGGAAAAGGTTATCGGTGTAGTCAGCGTTCCGTTCCAATTAAAAATGACAGGAGCAGAATGGCTGAAAAATAGCCAAAGCCCACTGTTTGAACCTTTGAAAAAACAATTGGGAGAACGCCCTGATCTGGATTACATCTTGAAGGAATCCACGATCAAGACAACGTTTTGGTTCGGTAAGGAAGACCGTCTGATCCACCAATACGAGACTTGGATCATTCTCCCACTTCCTGAAGCTGGAACGATGGACCAGCAAGTAATATTCAACCTGTTAAAATACGGCGATACCGGTGGCATTCACATCAAGGAACCGGAAGAAGTAGAGAAATATTTGCTGTACTAAAAAAAGCCTGCTACCTTAGCTTGGCAGCAGACAAATCGGTACGAATCAGGACCTGGCGAACATCGTCAGGTCCTTTTATTTTGAAGCAGAAGAAGTATTCCTGCCAAACGAAGAAAACCCCGAAGCTTCATTGGCTCCGGGGCGATGCTGTCCTATTTTTTCACCAGTTCATCCATCAATTGCGCCAATTGCTTCGCCTGTTCACGGCGCTCGTACGGTTTCACACGCTCTGCAAAATCCGCTCCGCGTTCCTCGCTACCCGTTTGTCCTTGCGCTTTCCACTCCTGATACAGCTTCAGGTATGCTTGCTTGATCTCGTCTTTTTGCTCTGGATCGGCTACTTGCCCGAGACGGAAATCTTCAATAATCTCTGTCGCTTCGCCTCTTTTGTTCAGAGCAAGGATCGGGTTGCCAATCCCCATGTATTCGTAGAGCTTACCCGGAATATACGCTCCGGCGTCAGCGGACACATCCCCGATCAGCAAAAGAGCATTTGCGCCTTTCATCAATCCGAGCGCTTCTTTATGCGGCAGGTTCCCCAACACGCGAACGATGTCACTCAGCCCTAATGCTTCCACACAATCGCGATTTTCGGAATACCCCGGGTAATCGAACACCCCAGCAAAGCTGAGCAAGAGATCATTTCGGTCTACTGCTTTTTCATCGATAAGTTCCCGGATGGCTTGCAGGAGAAGGCGTGGGTTGCGCTTTTGATACAAAATACCTGCGTACACCGCATGAAACTTGTCCGGAGCAGCATGGCTGGGAGCCAACCCTTGAAAATCAGCCTGATCAAACCCATTGTAGATCAGCTCCATCCGCTTGATGCGGTTCTGGTGCTTCTCGCGAAAATTATAGGCGAAGGTCGCAGTGACGGTCGTGATCGCATCCGCTTGGGACATCACCGCCTCCTCCATTCGCTCTTCCATGCGCTCTCGCCATTTGATGCCAGAGGTGTGCATATTTTGCGTCCATGGATCACGGAAATCCGCTACCCATTTGCAGCCAAACTCACGGGAAAGCTTTTTCGCAATCAAATGGTTCGTTACGGGTCCCGATGTAGAAAAAATCACGTCGATCTTTTCACGTCGCATGATTTCTCGCCCTAGCTTGAGCGCATTCGGCATCCACAGGATTTGGTCGTCTGGAATCAACAGGTATGGCTTAACTTTTTTCAGCACATGGACGATCTGTTTTTTTACCTTCGCCTTAAATGATGGCTGTGATGGTGTAGACGTTGTATTGGCACTTGCTGATGGGGCTTGTCCCCCTCGATTCGGCAGCAGCTGCCACTCCTTCGCACGGTGAATAGTGACATCACTCGGCAGTTGTGCCAAAAGGGATGTATCGAGCGTCGCATGATAAGCAGGATCTACTGTCAGTACATGGACATTCCAGCCAAACTCCCCCAAATATTTGGCCATTTTCAACGGTCTTGGCACGCCGCCTCCCCCAATAGGAGGAAATATGTAGCATATGATCAACACGTTGTGCGTATTCATTTACGTAACCGTCCTTCTCCATTTCAATTTTCCATCATCAACGATACCATAAGTGCTGTCTTATTGCGAATCTAGCAGGCATCTGCTATAGTGAAAATGGCTTTGTTTACAAATGATCGTTTATTTTTTCGGTACACCGCCTCTATTCGGTCGTGCCTCCATGTACATAACCTCAGTAGGGGTTTTTAATTACGATTCGGGTGAATTCAGATGAGCAAATTACGAGTCCTCCACGTGATTGGCGGGGGGGAATTTGGCGGTGCTGAACAACATATTCTCAATTTGGTCACTACTTTTCCAGTCGACGAAGTAGAAGTCGCAGTCGTATGCTTCTATGATTCTCTTTTTGCGAGTAAATTGCGGGAATCAGGCATCCAAGTCATTACACTGAATCAGTTCGGACGTTTTGACTTACGATTGCTACAGGCTCTGCGGAATGCCTTTACCACATTCCAACCAGCGATCATTCATACGCATGGGATTAAAGCCAATTTCTTTTCACGACTGGCAGCTCGCGCTATGAAGGTTCCTTTGCTGACCACTGTTCACAGCTCACTCCGTTATGATTATACAAGCTCCTTGGCCTATGCCATTGTCAGCATGATGGAAATGAGCACGAGACATTGGAACCGTCATTACATCGCGATCAGTGGTGCGATTGCCGATATTTTGCGGGGGCAGGGTGTTCGCTCGTCTGACATTAGCGTGATTTATAACGGAATGGACATGAAGCCTTATCGGCAAAACCATTTACGGGAGAATGACCGCAATCGACTGCGTGCGGAATGGAACATACCAGAGGACGCCTTTTTGTTCGGGACAGCAGCTCGCTTTGTTCCCGTAAAAGGGCTCCCGATTCTGCTCGATGCTTTTCATACGCTTGTGGCGAACACGAAAGGGGCGGCTCCTTATCTCGTATTGATCGGAGACGGTTCTGAACGTGCAATGCTTGAAGCGAAGGTAAAAGAATTGGGGCTGGAATCGCGTGTTCGCTTTGCTGGATTTCGACAAGACATTCCGGCGTGCTTGCATGCCTTAGATGGCTTTGTCCACTCTTCCTTGTACGAAGGGCTTGGCTATACCATCATCGAGGCAATGGCTTCGGAGGTTCCTGTCGTAGCAAGCAATGTCGGCGGTGTGAAAGAGTTTGTTTTCGATGGCGAAACGGGGCTGATCGTCGAACCGGGAAATCCCGCTTTGTTGGCGCAAGCAATGGAACGACTTTGGACTTCACCACAATTGCGTGAGATCTTGGTGCAAAACGCGTTGAACAAAGTGGAGTCCACTTTTACCATTCAACTCATGACCGAACAAATTGTTGCTCTTTATCGTACGTTACTGAAATGACGAAAGGCACGGTGAAACGCGAACAGCGGGCATCGTGCTTTTTTTATATGATTTATTTGAAGAATCTGTTTTTATAGTTGCCTACTCATGATCAATCTGGTTACATATGAATTGGAACTATTTTGTATAGCAAGCTGCACCAGACAGAAAGGGTGAAAATGAGATGAAACTATTTCTATCGGTAGACATGGAAGGTATTTCAGGCATTGTAGATACGAGCTATATTAACCCGGATTCGGGGGTTAACTATCAGCGTGGACGCCAATTTATGACAGATGATGCCAATGCGGTTATTGAAGCTGCACTTGAGTCTGGCGTAACGGAAATTGTCGTAGCAGACAGCCACAACACGATGAACAACATTCTCTGGGAAAAGCTCCATCCGAAAGCAAGACTGTTGGCAGGTTCTCCACGCGATTCATCCATGATGCAGGGAATCGATGAAAGCTTTGATGCAGCGATGTTTATCGGCTATCATACTCGCCAAGGGATTCCTGGTGTACTCAGCCATACGATGTCTGGTGTCGTTCACAATATGTATATCAACGGACAAGTCGTGGGTGAGTTCGGCTTTAACGCCGCGATCGCGGGTATGCATAACGTTCCTGTTGTCATGGTGTCTGGTGATAATCTCATCGCCGTCGAAGCACAGGAACTGATTCCAGGCATCCAAACAGCGATCGTGAAGGAAGCGGTATCCCGCACAGCTGCTATCTGTCTCTCGCGTGAAGAGGCGACCGCTGAACTGAAGCGCAAGACGGCCAATGCCTTGCGCAACCGGAACAACATCCAGCCATTCCATACAGCTGTACCTGTAGAGCTGGCAATGGAATTCTCCCATGCAGGACAAGCCGAGATGGCCGCAATTGTCCCGGGAACCCGCTATGAAACAGCAACAAACACAGTTTATTACAATGCAGCCAATCCGCAGGATATGTACAAAACAATGCGCGCTATGCTGAACCTGGCGTCGGGTGCTGAATTTTTTTAAGAAGAATAAGGAGGGAACGGAAGGGCTGAAATCAGTTCTTCCGTTCTCCATTTTGGCGGTAGATTATTCAAGCCCGCCTATTTTTCCGTTTCCGCGCTACTTGTGGCCGGAAGCCTCTTTTTCCCTTTCTTGCTATTGCTTTTCCCTTCGCTTTCTCCTTCTGTCTGTTGTTCATTCCTCGATTGGATGCCCGAGAGCCTGGCCCGCCTCCAACAGCGTGCTGTTGCTTCGTGTTGGAGCTTTCAATCGCAGCATTCGTACCACCTGTACTGTACGTGCCACCCCCACCTGCAACTTGTGTGGCGGAAGCATTTCTAAGGCGTCTTGCCAGCTTGACTACTTGATCGTTTATCACCACAATGGCTTCTTTTCCATTTTTCTTTTTGCCCTTATGATGACCATGATACTCCGATTGCTTGCCGGCCATTCCCCGATTTCGCGCAATTCCACCAGCTCCCACGCTCTGTTGTTGCAGTGTGTTCGATGAATCGATGGCGGCATCATTACCGGCTGCACCGCTTCGTCCTGCTCCGCTGGCAATTTGGGTGGTGTTTGGGGCATTCGTAAACTGCGTATTGAGTACGACAACCACTCTACTGGTTTCACGCAAAAATGTCTTCACGACCATTCGCTTTTTACCCTTTTGGTAAATGACTGTCAGTTTATCCTTCCGACGGGACATGTGCAGTTCATTCCTTTACATGAGACTACTACATGTAAATGCGAAAGACGGACAAAGCGTGTTGGACAAATGATGTGGATTTACAAAAATATACTTTTGGTCGCATTCCGAAGCGTAGACTGGAAATTCACTTCTTTCCTCCACTGTAGTTACTACCTAAATAAAAAAGCAGACCCACCATGTGAGTCTGCTTGTCGTTTCAGCTTTTATAATTTCCGAACGTTCGTCGCTTGAGGACCTCGTTGACCGTTTTCTACGTCAAACTCCACCTCTTGCCCTTCGTCCAAGGATTTGTACCCTTCGCCTTGAATAGCGGAGAAGTGAACAAATACGTCATCTCCACCATCACGCTCGAT
The DNA here is from genome assembly GCF_013284275.1 of Brevibacillus sp. HB2.2. NCBI lineage: Bacteria > Bacillati > Bacillota > Bacilli > Caryophanales > Paenibacillaceae > Brevibacillus > Brevibacillus sp. HB2.2. The sequence goes on along the minus strand of NZ_JABSUV010000023.1, from coordinate 68,663 downwards.
AAAACCGAAACCTTTTTCACTGTTGAACCACTTTACTCTTCCACGTTCCATTTTTGCCTCCTAGCATGTAACCCTTACATGACATTTGAAATATTGTCTTACCTCGGTTACTATTGCCATTTACGAGGCTTATTATACGTGACCAAACTTTTTTCTCCTATTTCGCAGCCTCTGTTGCTTCTTTGGCTTTGCTCTGGTCCACAATAAATTGTCCCTTCCAGTTACCCTTTGTTTTACCGATCCGGTTCACATCGATATTTAAAGTGAGTGGCTGTGGTAGCTTGAATTCACGCGAGGTGAAGGCAAGAACGCCCTCTGGCTTGTTATGATCGGCTATTCCCACCTCTAATTCCTTACCGGACTCGTCTGTTAAGTAGAAAGGCATATTATCCTCTTTGGTCCCGAAAAAGCTTAGGAAACTTGTACCTTCCACGCCTTTATCCTGGTACACAGGATTGCCATTTTCTTCGCCTACCACTTTTAAACCAGTCGTATCGAATTCGAAAGGCACCAGTTCTCCATTTTGTTGTTCAATGCGATAGTGCAGCAGAACCTTGCTATCTTCCGCATACACTTCCGTAAAATGAATCGTAATCCCCTGATCGGTAATTTTTTGATCGATCGGAATGGACAACCCTTTTGCCGCTGCTTGCTTAACCTCTTCACCCACCAAACCGTTCAAGTCTTTTGGATTGTCTGCAAAATAAGAGGTTCCATTTAAAGCCGCATATACTCCAGTCGGCAGTATAATAGCAGCAACTAATCCCATCATAACTAATTTTTTCTTCATCGATACAGTCTCCTTTTTTTTGTGATAGCGATGAAAGGACTGCCTGATGCGCTGATCGAGTTCATTAGGGATCGTGGTTTCGTCCATTTGCTTGGTGAGTGACTGTTTTATGATTTTTTCGATAGACATATTTGGAGCTCCTCCTCATTCCATTCGACGTCAATCCACTCGCGGATTCGCTTTAATGCTAGATGATTTCTCGATTTTGCTGTCCCCACAGGTATTTGCAGCAGTTCGGCTATCTGGTCGTACGTATAATCGTAGTAATACCGATAAATGACGACGATACGCAGCTTGAACGGCAGCTTTTGGATTGCTTGCTGCATCTCTGTGGCAGACTCCATCGCAAGCATTGGCTCATCCGGTGTTTCGACATGTTGCTCTTCTTCCAAGCTCTGTTTTCGTTCTAATAGACGGAATCTTCTCCAAATCTGTCTACGCCAGTTATTCACCTGTCTAATGACAATCCCATTCACCCAGAAAAGAAACGGACGCTTGCGATCATAGGCAGGCAGTGATCTCCATAGCTGATAGTAAATTTCGCTTACAATATCATGAACATCTTCTTTATTCGTGACCATGGCTGCTACGGTACCGTAAATTTTTGTCCGCGTCATGCTGTAGATCACCTCAAAAGCTTCTTGATCTCCATCAAGCAAACGGTCCAGCCACAGTTCTAACATTTGATCATTCATCGGAGGGCCCCCTGAAATTGTATACACCATGTATTGGCTCTCTCGTTCAATATGGTTCACTACTTTATGAAAAAAACCTCTCCAAACGCTTTTACGTGCGTTTAGAGAGGTTTTGGCATTCAAATCAGTGGAACTTGTTCAAGAATTAAATGCGCACCACAGTCGCCTTGCTGACAAGGTCACGCGGGATGCGGTTCTTTGTATCGAAGAGGATCGGTGCGTCAGCCATCTTTTCAGCAACATGAGCCCAATCCGCCTCGGCAAATTCCGTTTGTACAGCAGTCAGGAACAACGCATCTGCTCCATTCACTGCTTTGTCCAGGCTGTCAACCTTGTGATCATACACAGTCGGAACAGCCGGATCGTAGGAACGAACGTCTACTCCTTTTGCCATGAGCACCTTGATCAGGTCGTGGACAGGGCTTACACGGTCGTCATTGGAAAAGTCTTTCATCGCCATTCCCAATACAGCTACACGGCTTCCTGCCAATGTCTTGCCATTCTTCTTCAAGGCTTGCTCGAGCATGCCGATCAACACTTCAGGCACCGCATCATTTGTGTTGCGAGCCAGTTGCAGAATCGGCAGGTTTACTTCCAATTCACGTGCTTTAGGCTGCAAGTAGTACAACGCATTCGGCAAGCAGAAGCCGCCTACACCCGGTCCTGGCGATAACAGGTTTACACGTGTGTGCGTATTAGCAACCTTGATCAGCTCGAACGTATCGATGCCAAATGCCTCAGAGAAACGAGCGAATTCCTGCACCATCGCAATGTTCACATCACGCTGGATGTTCTCGATGACTTTTGCTGTCTCGACTACGCGGATATCCGTAATCGTAATGTCGGTCTCGCTGATGAAGGACAACAACTCTTTACCTTTTTCAGCGCTTTGTTCATTGATGCCACCCAAAACGAGCGGCATATGGATGAACTCTTCAAAAGCACGCCCCTCTGCAATTCGCTCCGAGCAGTATGTCAGGTAGAAATCGACACCCGCAACAAGACCGCTTGTTTCCTCCAAAATCGGCAGAATCACATCTTCTGTCGTTCCTGGTACGACGGTACTGCGGATCATGATCGTATCGCCTTTTTTCAGTACACGACCGAGCGATTGTGCACAGCTTTTCAACGGACCGAGATCAGGATCGCCGTTATGAACAGGCAATCCGACTGTTACAATATAGTTATGGACTTCCGCAGCAGCTTCCTCGTAGGAGGACGTTGCACGGAAACGTTTTGCTTCAATCTGCTCTTTGAGGATCTCTGGCAACGTTTTTCCCTGATAGGACTCCAGGTGATGGGAATGTGCCGCATTGATCTCATCGACGACATGCGGTAAGACGTCAATACCGATGACGTTTGCTCCTTTCATGGCATAGGTAAGCGCCAACGGCAAGCCTACAAACCCCAATCCCACAACAGCTACGCGTACAGGTTGAGTCATTGCGTATCTCCTCTTTCACATTCTCCAAGTAAGGTCCGTATGACTGTAGAAGTCACGCGGCCAACTTGCGTATATTTTTAGGACAGGTAGTAAACACCTGCAGCGATAAAAAGCACACACAATCCGATGAGGACCTTGTACAACGTTTCCAAGGCTGTTCCTCCCCCATACAATCTTGGCTTGTCCTCTTTTTCGTAAAAAGGACGTTGATTGGGCAGAATAGTTTGGTACTCTTTCGCCAAATCAAATTATACTCTCGTTTGAAATATCGTTCAACCCGTCTAACGAGGCAAGGATGCCCCTATGATATACGAAAAACCGATGGACAGGACCATCGCAATAAAGCCAATGGCCCTGTTATCCTTCGCAATTTCCTGATCAACATTAAACGTTGGGGTCATGAATTCAAAAATGAAGTACGCAGACAGCAACAGGAAAAATCCGAATGTCGCCCAAATCAACGCTTCGCCCAAAGACAAATGCGCCTGAATGGAATAACGGAAAATGTTCGCGATCCCAAAAATTTTCCCGCCTGTTGCCATTGCTACTGCCATGTTCCCACGCTTCAATTCTTCCCAAACACGATATCGCGTCACCAGTTCAAAAATGGCTAAGAATAAAACCATCGCCAGTCCAGACACTGTAAAATAAGCTGCAGTTGCAAAATATGGATTGTGTAGAAGGCTTTCCATATGTCCCTCCCGACCTCTTATTTCAATTCGGCAATGGTAGCACCTACGCCGCCTTCTCCTTGACCGCCTAAGCGGAAGGATTTTACATTACGATGACTCCGCAAATACTCGTGCACGCCTTTGCGCAGTACTCCTGTCCCGTGTCCGTGAATAATAGACACCGAGTGCAAGCCTGCCAGCAGTGCATCATCTAAAAACTGATCGATTTCCCGAATGCTGTCCTCGACGTTGTAGCCGCGTAAGTCGAGATCCATCTTGATATTGTCACTGCGACGCTTCACAGAGGTATACGGAGCCGCTTGCGGTTTTTGCTGGATGGAGTTTTGTACATGCATATCATCGCGTTTTACTTTCATTTTCATGATCCCGATCTGCACGAGGAACTCTTCATTGTTTACCTTTTCCAGCACGGTTCCTTTTTGTCCGAAGCTCGTCACCATTACCTCGTCGCCCACCTTGATCTGCGTGGCTCGAACTGCTTTTGCCGGCTTCTTCACCTTTTCCTTCTCCAGCTCAAGCACGGCATTGCCCAAGCGCTTCTTCGCATCGATGAGACGATGCTCCTTGATTTCCATGCCTTCTGCCATCATTTCGCGCAGCTCGCGAATGATTGTTTCCGCTTCTTCTTTTGCGAGTTGGACGGCAATTCGCGCTTCGTCTTCTGCTCGCTCCATTCGTTTGTTTTTCTCTTCAGCAAATTGGGCGCGCTCTTCCTCGAGCTGTCTACGCAGTTCTTCCGCTTCCTGGCGGGCTGCCTTTGCCGCCAACCTGTCTGCTTCCGCCGACTTGCGATTACGCTCCAACGAAGCAATCATGCTCTCGACCTGATTGTCTTCCTCACTGATCGAGCCACGCGCTACATCAATGATATGTTCTGGCAATCCCAAGCGTCTTGCGATGGCAAACGCGTTGGATCTGCCAGGCACCCCGATGAGCAAGCGATAAGTAGGACGCAACGTCTGTACGTCAAATTCTACGCTGGCGTTGATGACTTCGGGTCTATCGTAGGCATACGCCTTCAGTTCACTGTAGTGAGTCGTTGCAACCAATCTCGCACCGGAATCAATCACATGGTCGATGATGGACATGGCCAAAGCAGCACCCTCTGTTGGGTCTGTTCCTGCGCCTAGCTCGTCAAACAACACCAAGCTCTTGTCATCCATTTTCGCTAAGATTTGAATAATATTGGTCATATGGCTCGAGAATGTTGACAGACTCTGCTCGATGGATTGCTCATCCCCGATATCGGCAAAAATGGAGGAGAATACAGTCATCTCGCTCTCTTCCTCCGCCGGAATATGCAAGCCCGCCATCGTCATCAAGGACAGCAGTCCGATTGTTTTGAGGGAAACGGTTTTCCCCCCTGTATTCGGACCCGTCACAACAATTGCCTGATACTCTCCACCTAGCTCCACATCTACTGGAACGACAACTTCACGTGGAATGAGTGGATGACGCGCTTTTCGCATGTTCACGTATCCGCGATCATTGATGCGTGGACAAATCGCCTTCATGCTCCAGGCAAGCTGCGCCTTGGCAAACATAAAATCGAGCTCTGTCAGTGCTTCTGTATTCTCGACCAAAGCCTCTACCGCAAAGGATACTTGCTCCGTCAACACATACAGAATGCGCTCCACTTCACGCTCCTCGCGCAGACGAAGCTCGCGAAGCTTGTTGTTCATCTCGACGATCACTTCCGGTTCGATAAAGAGCGTCGCCCCGGATGCCGACTGATCGTGAACAATTCCACCGAATACCGAACGATACTCCTGCTTCACCGGAATGACGAAACGGTCTCCACGAATCGTAACGATGTTTTCCATCAGCATTTTTTGGTACGTAGACGAGCGTGTCATTTGATCGAGCTTTTCGCGAATGCGGGACTCGAGCTGTCGAATCTCCTGACGCACCTGACGCAATTCAAGACTCGCGCTGTCCAAAATATCGCCGTTTTCATCAACACAGCGGCGAATTTCGGTTTCCAACTCGCGCAGGCCCTCAATACGCTCTGCCTGCTGTTGCAATAATGGCAGCTCGTGATCGTCACACATATCGAGCAAAAACGTTTTGAGCCTGCGTCCGGCCATAACGGTGCTGGCGATATCCAGCAATTCCATCGGGGCGAGCATGGCGTTCAATCTGGCGCGCTGTACGGGGCCGCGGATATCGCGAATGCCACCGAGCGGTACGCTGCCTTTTAAGCGTAACACGGTTGCTGCTTGTTCAGTCCCTTGCTGAGCGGTAATGACTTCATCCAAGCGTAAAAAAGGAATCAGCTCTGATGCTTTTTCTTTTCCATATGTGCAAGATGCCTTGTCAATCAACAGGGCGACTATTTTATCGTATTCTAACGTCTTTAAAACCCGTTGTTCCACTGTGCTCCTCCTTCTTTATCCAGCGGCGACCGTTGTACCGTGCGGGCGGGAGCGACGGTCTATACCGGCAATCATTACGATATCTCCTCATTATAGCATGGCAGCGGAGCTTAGAAAACTTGGGCAACGGATAGCTTCGGACAGGCACCACCGGCGAAGGATAATTTTACACGTTTTCGTTTGGCATAGTTCAGCTCCTTGCGTGAGAGAATGAAAGGTGAAACAACCCTAAAGGAGGAGTACACTTGACGATCATGCGCCATATCGTCCGCTTTATCGTCGCTGCCGTAGTCCTGATGTTTGTCGGCTTTCTGGTCCCCGGCTTTTCAGTTAGCAGTTTTTGGACAGCTCTGCTCGCGGCCGTTGTCATCGCACTGATTGGCTGGGCCGTAGAAGCCATTTTCGGAGAACGAATTTCGCCGTACAATCGGGGTATTATCGGCTTCTTGGTCAGTGCCGTCGTGATTTATCTCACACAGTTCATCGTCTCTGGCTTCCGCGTAACGATTCTTGGAGCGCTCCTGGCTTCCTTGGTAATTGGGATCATCGACTTGTTTATCCCGATCAAAACCCATATGGATTTGCGCAATGGAGATGCCGGGAACAAGCAGGAGACATAGGAAAAATGCAACAAAGAGCCATCCCATCAAAGACGGGGTGGCTCTTCTCCTTTTACCCACAACGTGAAAAGAGAGGCATTTCGCCCCTCTTTTCCTTAATCTATCGGTTTAGCCTTTGCCTCTTCCTGAATGATTTTCAGCAGTTCTTCGTACTCCTGACGTAAGCGGAAGTATTCATCCGCGATATTGACTGCAGAAAGTACGGCAATTTTGGCAGTATCCAGTCGATGGTTGCCGTTTGCGATTTCGTTCATCTTGTCATCAACGAAACCGGCCACCATGCGTATGTGATTGACACTTGCCTTGCCGCTGAGCCGGTATTGTTGGCCAAAGATGTCCACCGTCAAACGATTTTTCCCATCACCTTGCACGAGAGGTACCTCCCTACTGCGACCTTTGCTCTACATTATCCTTTTTTAGGTTACTGAAAATGTCAGATTTCGTCAAGCTGTGTTACACGCGCAATTCAGCACCTGTGTTGTTTTTCAAAGCTTCGATGACAGCAGTAGTCACTTGTTGAATCTCTTCGTCCTGCAAGGTACGCTCTGCGTGACGGAATACGAGGGCAAATGCCATGCTCTTCTTATCCTGGGCAATACGTTCACCCATGTATACATCGAACAGGGTTACGGACTCAAGCAGCTCTCCTGCAGCTTCACGAATCGTTGCTTCCAATGCACCAGCAGCTACACTGCGATCGACAACGAGAGCCAAGTCACGCGTTACCGCCGGGGACTTCGGCAGCTGATTGTAATGTCCAACCTCGGCAGCTACATCAATCAAAACAGCTACATCCAACTGGAATACGTACGTTTCGGTCAGATCATACGCTTTTTCTGTGCCCGGATGAACTTGCCCCAGATAGCCCAGTCGTTTTTCTCCTACCCATACCTCTGCGGTACGTCCTGGGTGCATACCTGCGATGTCTTGAACGGCTTTGTACTCGGTAGCTTGGATGCCCAAACGAGCGAAGAGTGATTCCACAATCCCTTTGGTTTGGAAGAAATCAACAGGCTGCTTGGCGCCCATCCAGTTTTGTGTGAGCAGTTGTCCAGTCAATGCACCTGCTACATACAGACGCTCTTCCGGAAGCTGGGTGAGTGTTTCTTCTTTTGTCAAGAACACACGGCCCAATTCGAAAATCGCAACATCGTGGTTTTGGCGGTTTTTATTGTAAGCGACTGTTTCCAAGAGGCTAGGAATCAAGCTCGTGCGCAGAACGCTATGGTCTTCACTCATTGGCATCATGAGCGCAACAGGGTTTACTTTTTCCTGATGCAGACCCGCTACTGCCTCAACACGATCTGGATGAACCAGTGCATAGGAAATCGCTTCATTCATACCAGTACCGATCAGGTGATGACGGATCGTACGGCGCAATTGCTGTTCTTTTGTCAGCTGTCCCTGTGTGGTCGAACCAGAAGGCAAGCTGGTCGGAATGTTGTCGTAGCCGTACAGACGTGCAACCTCTTCCACCAAATCCTCTGGCAGCGTAATGTCGCCACGTCTCGTTGGAACGGTTACCGTCCATTTGTCGCCCGCTACTTCATACGGGAATTGCAGACGCTCGAAAATCGGCGATACATCAGAAGCAGACATGTCGGTTCCGAGATGCTGATTGATTTTTGCAAGCGTAACGGAAACAACAGCAGGCGCAGCTTCGCTTACAACAGCAGAGCTGATTCCTTTGGATACTGTTGCCCCAGACAGTTGCTGAATCAGCGCAGCGGCGCGCTCACCAGCTTCTTGTACACGTGCTTGGTCAACGCCTTTTTCCCAACGTACGCAGCCTTCTGTACGCATGCCGAGCATACGAGCTGTGCGGCGCACTGTTTTTGGCGTGAACCAAGCTGCTTCGAGAATGATTTCACTCGTCTCACCAGTAATTTCGGAGTTCGCTCCGCCCATTACACCAGCGATCGCCAAGCCTTTGGTCTGGTCGGCAATCAGCAAGGTTTGTGCATCCAGCGCGCGCTCTTGATCGTCCAATGTCACGAGCTTTTCGCCCTCGTTTGCCAGTCGAACGACAATAGAGCGATCAGCTACCTGTGTCGCATCGAAAGCATGTAGCGGCTGACCGTACTCGAGCAGGACGTAGTTCGTTACGTCTACCACGTTATTGATTGGACGAATTCCTGCTGCCATCAGGCGATTTTTCATCCATTGCGGAGATGTCGCGATTTTGGCGTTGGTGAAGTGACGACCGTGGTATTGATAGCATTCATTTGTCGCATCGATCTTAACTTGGATCGGGTTGTCGCCACCGTTTTCGGTCAGCTCGATTTGCGGGAATACCACTTCTTTGCCCAAGATAGCAGCAACCTCGTAAGCAACCCCCAACATGCTCAAGCAATCCGAACGGTTCGGTGTCAATCCCAATTCCAGCACGTAGTCATCCAAGCCGAGGTACGAAACAGCATCCATTCCGATCTCCGCATCCGCTGGCAGAACCATAATGCCTTCTTGCTGATCTTTTGCCAAAAGCTTGTCGTTTAAGCCCAATTCTTTTGCAGAGCAGATCATCCCTTGGGATTCTACACCGCGTAGCTTGGAACGCTTGATGTTCAGACCACCTGGGAGCTTCGCACCGATCAGGGCAACGAGAACTTTTTGTCCCTTGTCTACGTTCGCTGCACCACAAACGATTTGCAGGTCTTCTCCTTGTCCTGCATCAACCACACATACGTTGAGACGGTCTGCATCTGGGTGCTTGCTGCGTTCTTTTACATAACCGATCACAACACCGGATACACCTTCGTTGCGCGATTCAACTGCGTCTACTTCAATCCCGCTGCGAGTCAGCTTTTCAGCCAGCTCCTGGGGCGTCGTTCCACTCAGATCGACGTATTCAGATAACCATTGGTACGATACCTTCATCTTTACCTCTCCTCTCTAGCCTCGATTGAACTGACGCAGGAAACGAACGTCGTTGGTATAAAAATGGCGGATGTCCTCTACCGCGTATTTGAGCATCGCAATTCGTTCCACACCCATACCGAATGCAAAGCCGCTGACTTCCTCAGGGTTGTAGCCGGCCATTTCCAGTACGCGCGGGTGTACCATACCAGCACCCAAAATCTCGATCCAGCCTGTTTGCTTACAAACACGGCAACCGTGACCGCCGCAGTTAAAGCATTGCAGGTCTACTTCTACGGAAGGCTCCGTGAAGGGGAAGAAACTTGGACGCAGACGAATTTGCTGGTTTTCCCCGAACATTTGACGGGCAAACGTCAAGAGGGTACCTTTCAAGTCACTCATCCCGATTTTTTTATCAATCACAAGACCCTCGATCTGCGTGAATTGGTGGGAATGTGTCGCATCGTCATCATCACGGCGATACACTTTACCCGGGCAGATCATTTTGAGCGGGGTCTTGCCTTCTTTTTTCAACATTGTACGTGCTTGCACAGGGGATGTCTGCGTACGGAGCAGCAGCTCTTCTGTGACGTAAAACGTATCTTGCATATCGCGTGCTGGGTGATCCTTCGGCAGGTTCAGCATCTCGAAGTTGAAGTGGTCCATTTCAACCTCAGGACCTTCTGCCACCTCGAAGCCTAGGCCAATGAAGATGTCCTCGATCTCTTCAATGATCCGAGAAAGCGGATGCATGGTGCCTGCTGGTACTGGGCGTCCAGGCAGTGTCACATCGATCGTTTGAGAAGAAAGCTTGGCAAAGAGAGCCGCTTCTTCAAATGCTTTTTGTTTACCGGAGAACGCTGCCTCCAGCGCTTCCCTTACTTCATTCACCAGCTGACCTACAACTGGACGCTCTTCTGGGGACAGGCTGCCCATGCCGCGCAGCAGTTCTGTCAACTCGCCCTTTTTCCCCAGGTATTTGACGCGCAAATCCTGAAGTTGTGCGGCTTCTGTCACTTGGCTGATTTGGCCCAGTGCGGACTCTTTCATTTCTTGCAACCGAGTTTGCACTTCGAATCGCTCCTTTATTTCTGTTTTGGAAAAAGAAAAACCCGCCCCTCAAAAAGGGACGAGTTACTTTTTTCTCGCGGTACCACCCTTGTTAGACAATTCGCTTCCACCCTGTGACAACTCCATGACAATATCACTAGTGGAAAGAGACATTTGTCTCACTTCAGATCATTGGTAACGGGTATGACCCGGCTGCTCCTACTGCGCGAAAAGCGGTTCAGAGTGCGGCTTTGGAGTGAATTCGGCAGCTATCATGTTAAAGATGCTCGCAGTCTGTGGCATCTTCTCCCTGAAAAAACAGATAGGTCCTGCGTACTAGTCTCCGTCATCGCTTTACGTTATAATTGTGACGTAAGGAAAATTATAGCGTAACAAGAGAGAACTTTCAATTCTACAAATGTTACATATCCAGATTGTGTTTTCAAGTGTATGTTACCCATTCGAAAGGGGATTTTGACATGATAGATAATGTTTCCGCCCTTTACGATAAGACAAGCAGCTGCCGCCATTGCCAAGCGACCTTTTCGACCAAAAGGATCAGAAGCGGCACGTTGACGATGGTCAACCGCGACAGCGATTTTTATACCACTTTTAAAGAACAATCTTTAAATCCCATTTTATATACCGTCAATGTCTGTCCTGAATGCGGCTTTGCTTTTACGGATCAATTCCGGGACAAGCTCGCCCCCTGGCAAAAACAGATTGTGGATGAACAAATCTCCTCGAAATGGAAGCCAAAAGATTTTGGCAAGGTTCGACACGTACCAGAAGCCGTTGTCAGCTACAAGCTGGCTATTTATGCAGCTGAAATAACGGATCAGCCCCATTCTGTAAAAGCAGGTCTGTATTTGCGCCTTGCATGGCTTTATCGATACCAAAAAAATGTCACGGAAGAAATGCGCTTTATCGATATGGCCGTGGAAGAATATGAACAATCGTATATTCATTCCGATTATACACGCGGTGACAAAGAAATGACCGAAGTCCGCTTGCTGTACTTGATTGGTGAGCTCTATCGCAGACTCGAAAAGTTTGACTTAGCCATTAAATATTTCGGCAAGGCTCTCGCCTTTCGCAACCACACCATTGAGAGCGGCATTATCCGGATGGCGCAGGATCAATGGCAACTCGCTCGTGAAGAGTATAAAGAGAAAAAGAACGAGCAAAAGATCGGCTAGACATGCCGATCTTTTTTTTAATGTAGGTCCCATGTAATCATTCCGGTGGATCACACAAACAAAGCCGATCATCCTCATTATTCTCGAGGATGTCGGCTTTCCCTATTATCTTCTTTTGCGCTGTGCCTCATAGACAAATATTCCTGCCGCAACCGCTGCATTCAGCGACTCCGCTCCGCCGTAAAGCGGAATGTGGACGAATTGATCAGCTTTGGCAAACATCTCTTTGGAGACGCCTCTTCCTTCATTGCCGATGACCAGTGCCGTCAGACCAGCATAATCAGCCTCGTCATAGGAAACACTGTTTTGCTCCAACGAAGAAATGAGAACTCTCCCTCCCTTTGCCTTCCATTCATCAGCCGTGTCAACTAACGATTGTGTAAAGACCGGGATGCGGAACAGTGCCCCCATTGTTGCCCGTACCACTTTTCCATTGTAAATATCGACACTGCCACTCCCCAGTACGACACCATCGATTGCAGCCGCTTCTGCTGTGCGCAAAATCGTGCCGAGGTTGCCCGGGTCTTGTATTTCGTCCAAAAAGAGGAGCAGTAAGCTTCCTTGTTCCTCTCTCTTCTGATCCACCCATTTTGCCCAATCTGCTGCTGTTTTTTTCACTTCGGCCACAATTCCTTGCGGTGACTTCGTTTCGGACAGCTTCGCCAGCACTGTCTCTGACGCAGCAATGACCTGAACAGCTTCCGGATGATTAGCCAGAGCACGCTGACAAGCAGGGTCCATGTCACGCTGCTGATCGTAAATCACCGTGACTACCTCCGCCCCACTTTTTAACGCCTCTTCTACCAGATGCGCCCCTTCCACGAGAAAACGCTGCTGCTCTTCCCGTCCTTTCCGTGATAGCAGCTGGTGCAATCGCTTTACCAGAGGGTTTTGTACTGAAGTAATGATTTCATTTGTCATAAACCTATGCCCGCTCCTCAAATTCGCGTAAGTCTTTGTTGTTCCCGATCACCACAAGCACGTCGCCGTATTGGATGACTTCATCCGGGCTAGGAGCGATATTGAATTTATCTCCGCTTTTGATGGCAATCACGTTGACCTCGTATTTTTTCCGAATATCCAGTTGGCGCAAGTTTTGACCGACCAGCTTGGACGACACGACTACCTCCGCTACGCTGTAGTCCTCTGCCAGCTCAATAAAGTCAAGTACGTTAGAAGAGATCAGATTGTGGGCGACCCGAACACCCATGTCACGCTCAGGGAATACGACACGGTCAGCTCCCACCTTGTACAATACCTGTCCATGACGCTCATTCTGTGCTTTTGCCACGATCTTTTTGACACCTAAGTCTTTCAGCGTCAACACCGTCAGGATACTCGCCTGAATATCGACCCCAATGGCCACGACAACTACGTCAAAATTGCGGATGCCGATTTCCTTCAAGGCGCGTTCATCCGTAGAATCAGCTGCTACCGCGTGCGTTACATACTGAATATTTTCGTTAATGCGCTCCTCGTTCTCATCTATACCCATCACTTCATAATCCATCTCGTACAGCGTTCTCGCCACGCTAGAACCAAAACGTCCCATCCCGATAATGGCAAATTGCTTGGACATGTTAATCTTCCCCTTTACGGAACTTACCAATAACAAGCATTATAGCACAACCAAAACATCCCCCACAAAACGGTCATGAACGTTTTGTACGAAAAGTATGGTATGACAAATCAGCGTTTACAAATACTATTTCTTGAATTCATTCTCACAAGAGAGGTGCAAGCGCGGTCATGAATATTGCCTCACTCAATTTACGTCAAGCGATCATGTACAAAATGCAAGGCTCAGATCCAAACGAAGTGGAAGAGACCATCAGTGATGCTATCTCAAGCGGTCAGGAGAAGACACTGCCAGGGTTAGGGGTTTTGTTTGAAGTTCTGTGGCAAAACAGCGATGCTTCCTCACGTCAATCCATGATTACGACTATCGCGGAACACTTGCCTGAGCAAGCCGAAAAGCCAATCTAACCATTTCTTTTTCGAACAGACATGCTACAAAGGGAGGGACTCCTATGTCCCTCCCTTTGCATTATTCACTTCTCGACCTTTGTTGAACCGATTGCGTATGAATTGGGTAATTGCCAGCAAGATAGGGATGATGATAGTGATCAAATATCCTACATTGGTCAAATGCTGTGTATAAGAAAACAGCTCCACTATATTTTGCGGCACTAACGTTAGGAAAAAAAGAGGCATCATGATCACAATCGCGGTGATTTGCTGAAAACGAATGCCTTTGTGGAACAAGCGCCGCAATGAAAAAATCGTCGCGTAAAGCATATTCCCGATCGTTGTAAATACGGAAGCAACCCAAATCGCAAGAAAGGCGGACTCAAAACGCTCCAAAAACCAGCCGGTTTTCTGCGTTACCTTGACCAGTTCAAGTGTAGGCCACACCAGCCTCTGCAATTCTTCATAGCCAAATACAGTAATGCCTGCGACAACTGTAATCACATAAACGACAAGAGCAAAGCTCATCCCTGTCATGCTAGCCACCCCAAGCCTTGCCCCAGGAATAGCGAAGGCAAAGTAAACCATTAACAACTCATACCCAGTGTAGAGCGTATACGTATTCAGCCCCGTTTTCACGACGTTTGTCCATGACTCGAATCGGAATGGCAATAAATTGTACCAATCTGCGTTCATGAAGGAGACGAGCGGAATCAAGAGAGACGGCAAAAGGAGGAAAGGAATCAACAGCTCATTTACCCTTGCCACAACTTCAATCTCATGACAACAAAGAAACACGACCAACAATAGCAGCGTGATGATAATTACTTCCAGTGGGGTTTGCGGCAATACGGAGGTCACGACGACTTCCCCGAACAATCTGGCTGTGATTCCCGCATTAAGGAACTGATAGAGTATGAAAAGAAATATACACAGGGTACCGATGGCAACACCAAATATCTTCGGCATAAATTCCACAAAGGTAAGCCCAGGAAACTGGTTGCCTAAATAAACGATAGCCGCCACAGCCACGGATGCTATGAAAGCACCTGCAATAGGGCCTATCCACCCCATTTGATGAAGAAGTTCGGTTGCCGTTCTCGGGATGACAAGGATACCCACCCCGATCATCGAACTGACCATAATGCTTGTCAGTTGCCAGGTACCAAAATTCCGTTTCTGATTCTCCACAGTGATCGCTCTCCTATTGCATTTCCATACCAAGACGGCGCAGCTTGATTGTGTATGTAACACGAATCGGAAAATCCTTGAAATCTTGCTTCCAGTTGTGCGTTTTCCAGTAGTCTTGGTAATGCTTTGCACGCAGTGTAAGGCCCAGTTTCAAAATGTCACTATTGTACTGCTTTTGTAATTGCTGCAAGAGCTTCTTTGCACGGTTTTCCATTTCTTTTTTAATAAGCGCTTGCATTTGTAAGATGAATTGCTCAGGAGGAATTTTCAGGTTTTCTGTAAGTTCGACAATATCCCCTTGGAGCTCACATTGATAAGTAGCGGAAGACGATTTGTGAATGATCACCTTTTTTTTTACAAAATGCGGACGAAAGCTCACATATCCGTTCTTGGTTTTCGGCAAGGGAATCACAATGTCTCCACCTGGTTTTTCATTTCGCAGCTGAAGTAATACCCATGACTGCACGTGATCCAATATCCCCACCATCTTGTGTCCGCGAAAAACAGCAACCCCTTTCCAGCTCACCTCATTATTTCTTGCCTCTACATAATTCAAAAACGGCTCCATGGTTAGATTAGAGGTCTGATTGAAATAGTCGCCCAACGTTTGGTCTGGAATTCTTCCTAATTTCATGCCATTTTCGATCAGCCCCATCATATAGACGACTGGAATCGGCTCGATTCTCGGTTTGATTTCCAGCAAGGTAGCCGCCTTGCCCTTCACGACGATCGGCCACAGAAGTCGCCGTATTTGCGGTTCGCGACGAAAACTGTCCATAATGTCTTGGATTCCCTTTCTAGCGATCTCCTCACTTACGGCAAGAATACGCGTATGTCCAAGAAACAATCGTTGGTTTAGCCGCATTTGCAAGTTGTTGGAAGCATCTGTCACCGTTCTTCCTGTCACGCTCATGATTTTCACGGCATCCGCATTATTTCCTCCGCCCTTCCCGCTACTCCCCGCGATTTTGATGGGTATAGGGATTTGGACGGTCATTTTATACAGATTTTCATTTTCTTCATCCCGATCTATCGCAATGGCCAACACCGATGCCCGTTCTTCCAATTCACGTCTGTCCCAGCACCCTGTCAGTAGGATTGTAGAGATGATCAACAAAGCGAAGTATCTAAGCGACTTACCCATCGATATTCCGCCCCTCTCGTCGGGTCACCATGTCGCGGATGAGGATTGCTACCCAGTAAACGACAGGGATCAGCAAATTAATGACCAGGCTAGACAACCCAAGGAACGACGCCATACTGAATACTTCCGTGATATTTTGTGGAATGAGGGCAAAGAAGAATAAAGGGATGAGAAGGACAGAAGCCACGATTCTTTGAAACCTGATTCCTTTACGAAACAACTGTCTCAATGAATAAACAACTACGTAATACGCATTGGCTACCGTAGTAAAAACAGCCGAAACCCACACTGCCAAAAAAGCGGACTCCAATCGTTCCAAGATCAATCCAGGCACCTGAGTCGTCTTGACCAATTCTAGTGTTGGCCACGTCACCCTTTGCAGCTCTTCGTAACCAAACACCGAAATACCCGCGACCACAATCAACATGTAGAGTGATGCTGCAATCAATAAACTGTACAATCCCGCTAATTCCCTGTTCGTGTTTTGTTGCGCATAAGCGAAAAAGATGAACATAATTTCAAAACCGGAATAGGAATAAATTCCTTCGTACACTCCTTCTACCATTGATCGGATCGACACATGATTAATCGGCAGGAGATTCCCAATTTCCGACTTTTGAAATGACGCAATCGCGATAAAAAGAAGGGGAAAGATAATAAAAGGAAACAGCAGCTCGTTTACTCGCGCTACTACTTCCACCTCATGCATACACAAAAATAGTATCAACAAAAACATCGTCATGAGCATAACTTCCAACGGAGTCTGCAACAGAACGGATGTGACAACTACTTCACCAAATACACGCGAGACGACGGCCGTGGAGAAATACAGGTATACCAGATAGATACAAATCCAAGGAAGGCTGAAAACTTTTCCCACCCAAGGCCGTTTGGCAGATCCCCACACCTTGTGACTGTATTCAATAAAGGTTTCCCCTGGATAACGCTTGCTCAATTTGACAATTAACCATAAGGAGACATACGCACCTGCTGAGCCAATCAGAGGGGCGATCCAGCCTGCCTCATATAATTTCGAACTGGTTGTGCGAGGAAGGGTCAAAACTCCGACACCGATTAAGGTACTTGTCATGAGACAAATTTGCTGCCACATCGATAGAGTCTGGTGCCAGCCGTGCCCTTCCCTCCTGTTCATTTCTGGTTATCCTCCTCTCTGATCCGGATTTTATCTTGAACGTGAAACATCATCGGTCTTGTTTTCAACATGTGATGGGGTGCCCGTATGAACAAGTCCTTCATTCCATTCAGGTTGAGCGGACTAAGCGGGCTCATATAGGGCACTCCAAACGATTTCAGTGAAGACAAATGAATGAGGATGACAATCAAAAACAGCATAATCCCGTATAGACCAAACATTCCTGCCAGAATCATTACCGGAAAGCGGAGCATGCGTATAGCAATCGCTGCACTGTAACTTGGGGATGCAAACGAGCCAATTGTCGTTACAGCCACGATGATCACCATGACAGGACTGACAAGCCCAGCCGTTACCGCTGCTTCCCCAACCACGAGTGCCCCAACAATCCCAATCGTAGGACCGATTGGCCCCGGCAGCCTCACACTCGCTTCCCTCAATATTTCAATGGCCAACTCCATAGACAGCGCTTCGATTAAAGAAGGGAATGGAACGGTAGATCGTCCTGCCGCCATCGCAATGACCAGTCGAGAAGGGATCATCTCTGGATGAAACGAACTAAAAGCGATATAAAGAGACGGCAACAACAAGGCAATGCTGATACTGATAATCCGAATGAAACGAATCAAGGTCGCGATATAAAACCGCTCGTAATAATCCTCAGGACTCTGATAAAACTGCGAAAAAACAGCCGGAGCAATCAATCCGAACGGAGTCCCATCTACCAGAATGCCTACCTTCCCTTCCAAAAGATTGGCCACTACTTTGTCCGGGCGCTCCGTATTTTGAATCTGCGGAAATGGAGACCATCTCCGATCCTGGATCATTTGTTCGATGTACCCGCTCTCCAGCACAGAATCCACCCGAACATTACTCTCGATTCGCGCAATCACTTCCTCTACCATCGGGGGATACGCAATACCCTCGACGTACATGATGTAAATGTCAGTCTGCGTTCGTTCTCCGACAACCATATGTCGCACTCTGAGATTCGGGTCCTTCAAGCGGAAGCGGATTAGTGCTGAATTCACACACAACGTCTCACAGAAACCATCGCGTGGCCCTCGTACGACGGATTCCGTCTGAGGCTCTTCCACTGAACGCCTGTCCCAACCTCTCGTGTTATTCAAATAAGCATTTTGACATCCATCGAGGATCAGTACCGCACATCCAGACAAAATATTTCGGACGATCTGCCTCAGTTTGTCTGTCAAATCCAGCTCATTTGTAGCCGGATCATTATAGGTGATATCGGGAGTCGTCATATAGCGAATAATAAAATCACTGATGACATTTCGATCCACCATGCCATCTATAAAAACGATAGCGGCTTGCGTCTTTGTCTTCGTTTGAAAACGACGAACGACGAGATCGTCACACTTTCCAAGCTGCGCTTGAATCAATTGGATGTTTTCCTCCACATTTGTAGTGAGCGCAACATCCGATACGCTTTCCATGCTCTTGTCGGAGTGCTGCTCCAACGTTTTTGACTGGAGGGCTTCTTTTCTTTTTTTCCATGCTTGAAAAAACTGGCTCAAGCTGCTCACCCTTATCCATGGAATGTAGAATGTAGACTGTCTACAGGTACGGATAGTGTACCCAATAATGGAAAGGAAATCCCGTAAATGGCGTATTACAAAAGAAAAACAGGTCCAACCTAAGTCGGACCTGTCAAGCGACTACCTCGCGTTTGTTTTCAAATTTCTCGTAGCTCTTCTCCAGCATGATCGCCTTTAAGATCTGGACACAATCCCAAACCTCTGTATAAGTCGTATAGAAAGCAACGGGGGCTAACCGGATGATGTTTGGGGCACGGAAGTCAGGAATAATGCCGGCTTCCTTCAAGGCCTTGCATATACGTATGGCCTCTTCGTGCTCAAGGCTGACATGCCCACCTCGGCGATCGTCCTGCTGTGGGTTCGCAATCGTAAATCCCATGTCTGCCAGCTCCACCTCGATCAAATCCATCATGAACCGCGTTAAGCCGAGTGACTTGGTCCGAAGCTTTTCCATGGACACCTCCTGGAACATTTCCAACGAACCAAGCAGTGGGGCGAGACTCAGCATATGTGGGGTACCAATCTGGTAAGCGCCCGCACTTTCGCATGCCTCCAGCGTATGATCCATGTCAAATTGCTTATCCTTTTTCGAGCTGAACCATCCCGCCAATCCAGGAGTCCTGCCAAAATGCTTGCGATTGACATATAGGCTACCCACGCTTCCAGGCCCTGCATTTACGTATTTGTAGTTGCACCAGTAGGCAAAGTCCACTCCCCATTTACTGAAGGAATGCGGGATCGCTCCTACAGAGTGACATCCGTCAAAACCAATCAGAATGCCTCTCTCATGTGCGGCTGCTGTCAACCGTTCGATATCGAGCAGCTGGCCACTGCGATACAGGACGGTAGGAAGGACAACGAGTGCTACTTCATCCGTCATCGCATCGATAATATCCTCTTCTTCAATCAGGCGACCATCTCTTGACGCTACCCGAACCAAATGCTCTTCCGGGTCCAGCCCGTGGAGCTTCATTTGACTCTGGAGTGCGTATATATCCGTAGGGAAATCCAGTTCGGTGGCAACGACCTTCGACCTCTTCCCAACAGGACGATAGAAGGTAGCTGCCAGCTGATGCAGGTTGATCGTCGTAGATCCCGTGACGATCACTTCCTCCGGGCTTGCCCCTACAAGCGCGGCGCTCATCTCTGCCAATTTCTCCGAAAAGAAAAACCACGGATGACGACCCGTTGTCCAGCCTTCCACACCCAGCTCCTTCCAAGACTGCATCATATCCATGACGCTCTTTTCCGCTCTTTTTGACATGAGGCCAAGCGAGTTTCCATCCAAATACAGGCTCGGAAGCAAATAAAACTCTTCGCGATAGCTCGCGAGTTCGTCCTGTGCATCCAATTGCTGTGCGTACGCTTTCGTTAAGCCGCTCGATTGAGACATAACTACCTCCTCAGCTTGTTCCATCGTTATTTCTATTATAGGCTGAATTTTCAAACAAGAGAATCCTTTTTACAAAAAGAAAATCCCGTGCCACCTACGACACGAGATTCTTATCCAAATATAGTTGTATTCCCCAAATGACTAGCAAGATTTGCGCGATGCAAAAGAGCGGGAGCAGAATGCGAAAAGAGGTATGCTTGGTCTTATGCCGTTGAATGAGCATACCCTCAAACGCCCCAATCCCTCCTCCTAAAAATGCGACCAAAAAAAGGCTCATTTCTGGAACCCGAAAACCTTTTTCTTTAGCCAGACGCTTGTCTGCCTGCATCAGGTAATAAGCATAGCCATTCACCAGTAAAGCTCCTGCCGCCAGCACCCAAACATTCGAATTGAAGTATCCGACCAAGAGGAGGGCCCAACTAATAACGAGCAGCAACATGAAATTGCGGCGGTGGGCAGCTAATTGTTGATGGTACATTTCTTATTCTCCTTTTGCCCGATATGCCCGATTTGCCATAAACTGCTTGCGTACGAAAAATACCACAGCCAATACAATCACGATCACCAGCAAAGCGTAGAAACCGTATTTACGGATGACCTCGATAATGGCTTCCACATTATTACCGAATACATGGCCGAGAAAGTAAAAGGCAATGGTCCAAATCAACCCGATCGGATATGATAGCACCGCATAACGCCGAAACGTCATACCACCAAGCCCGACCAAATAAGGTACGACATGACGGACAACCGGAAATAAGTAACTGATGCAAAGAGCAGTAGTTCCATACTTCTCCAGCAAGCTCGTTGATCGATTCACGGCGTTCCTCATTTTCTCGGTTTTGCACAGCCACTGCAATATCGGTTTCCCAAAGTACTTTCCAAGTAAAAAGCCAATCGTCAATCCGGAGGCAACCCCTAAATATCCCGCCAAAAAAGAATACCAAGGGTTTAACATGCCAATGGAGGCAAGAAATCCTCCTGTAGCGACAACCAGCTCATCGGGAATCGGCAAGCCTACAATCCCCAGCCAAAGCATGAAAAAAATCGCTACGTAACCGTATTGCTCTATGATGGACATTAGCAGGTCGACTTCCATGAGGCAAAATCCCCTATCCTTGCCACAGTGCGGTCATTTCTTGACATACTAGCAGCTATGGCATCGCACGATATCTGACTCTATGTATTACGTTATGAACCTCAAAAAAGGTACTTGTTTATTGTGCAATAGATTTGCGTATTTTATCAAGCACAGATACAACAGACGACCCTATCCTGATAGATGCTTGAGCGCTTCACGCCTGGACAAACTCGCAAGTGGAGTCGCTTCTACAAATTCACGCACGGCTTTGGGATTGGTTTTCGCATACTCTCTCAACGCCCAGCCGATTGCCTTCTGAATAAAAAACTCTTTGGAATCCGCGCATCTTTCCACCAAGGAAAAGAGCAGCCGCTGATCGGTCTTGTCCTTGTACGACAATTGAAATAAAATGGCCGTTCGTTGCAGCCACATGTTGGTCCCATCCATCCAGGTTGTCGCATTCGGTTCGATCAGTTCGGGATGTACGGCGAACAATTTGCCCGTTGTATGGGAAGCCAGATAATCTACGGTATCCCACCACGATTTTGTCGTAATCAGTTCGACAACGAACGGGAGATGGTTAGGGGTGAGACGCTTTTTGGACTTCTCGAGTACGTCAAGCGCTACATACTGGTACTCTCGCGCTGGCAAAGCCCACAAGGACCGAACGACCTGCTCCCAATCTTCGGGTACACCATACTCACGAAAGATTTGTTTGGTCAGTTCTTTGCGCTATGGTGATTTTATCCCCAGAAAAGGAAAATGATTTTTCATGTACTGCGCCATGGGGCCAGCCACAATCGAATCACTATGTGCACGCAACCGTTCCTCGACAGCCTCCGTATACTCACTTGCGTTCATCCGCGTCTCCTCCCACCCCATCTGATCATCCGGTGGTTTAGCCTGCTGCTTGGACGTCCTGCTTGACGACGGCAAAAGCATTTTGCTCTTCGTCTTTGTACGGATAATACACGACGAGTGTAAAATCTCCCTCGACAAGCTCACCGGTCTCCATCCATTTTTCAATATCAAAGGTCACCTTGGCAGTCAGCGTGTGTTTGAAATAATCTTTTTCCAACGCAGCATGTGCCGCAAAATCATCGCGGAGTCGCTCACGCTGCTCGGTTAGGACAGCAAACGTCTGCTGCATCTCTTCCTTGTCCATCACGTCCTCCCACCACAGCTTGCGCGGGCGATGCTTCTGGTTGCGCAGGAAATCGAATTTCATCATGCTAAGCACATGACCCATACCATCCACTTCCTGGAATTGCAAAAACTTCTGCAAACGTACGAACAAATCCTCTAATTGATGACCGATTCGGCCCCAACCCTGATTTTCCCAATAATCACCAAATGCCTGGAAGAAGTCAAAAGCCGTTTCGAACTGATTCACCAAGAGCCACTCCACTGTATAGTCCATCCGGTGCGCGTTCCAGTACTTTTCCAAAATGTCTTCAACACGCTTGATTTTTTGCATGTCATCAAAGGAAAGGACGTTATTCCCCAAAATTTCGTAAGGAGCCTCATCCATAAAAACATAGCCATGATTAGCCGCACGCGCACGAACACCTGTCCCGCGCAGCATTTTCAAAAAGCCAAGCTGAAGCTCCTCCGGGCGCAGACCAAACACGTCGTTGAAGGTTTTGCGGAAGGACGCATAATCTTCCTCAGGCAAACCAGCGATCAAATCCAAATGCTGATCGATTTTTTTCGAATCCTTGATCTGTGTCACTGTACGCGCAAGGCGATCGAAGCGCTGAATCCGCTGAACAAGGCGGTTGGTCTCATCATTCGTGGACTGAACCCCAATCTCGAAGCGGAAAATACCTGGAGGTGCGTTCTCGGTCAAGAAATCGAGTACGTCCGCGCGCAAAATGTCTGCCGTGATCTCGAATTGAAAGACTGTGCCATTGTGGTTATCGATCAAAAACTGAAAGATTTCCAACGCATATTTCTTATTGATGTTAAACGTTCGATCCACGAACTTGATCGTTTTGACGCCGTGATTGATCAAACGCATGAGATCTTCCTTTACTCGTTCCAGACTGAAATAGCGTACGCCGTCTTCAATCGAAGACAGACAGTATTGGCATTTGAACGGACAGCCACGGGATGCCTCGAAATAGACGACGCGGTTGTTCAGCTCGTCCAGTTGATCCGCGTATGGGGAAGGAATGCTGTCCATCTCTTCAACCTGCGCACGCGGCATGGAAAAACGCACGTACTCCTCTTCGCGATAAGCGATTCCGGCGACATCACGCAAGCGCGGAGGCTGCTTGGTTTGCAATGATTCCTGGTACACCTGCAAAAGCTCCAAGAAGGTTTGCTCCCCTTCACCGATGCAGATCACATCGATTTCAGGATGCTTCTTCATCCATTCGTCCGCATCATAGGTCACTTCTGGTCCGCCGAGGATAATCGGAACATCCGGGCAAATCTTTTTCAGCGTGCGCATGACACTGAGGGTCTCACGAATGTTCCAGATATAACAGGAAAATGCAACAACATCGGGCTTGCGCTTGTGTATATCTGCTACTATATTTAACGTCACATCGTTGATGGTATACTCCACCAGCTCAATCGAAGGAAATGCTTCCTGAGCATAGCTTCGCAAATAACGCAAAGCGAGTGAGGAGTGAATAAACTTGGCGTTTAAAGTCGATAGTAAAATCTTCATGGATGGGTCTACTCTCCTTGCAAAATTCGGCACCAAAAAACCATCTGCAATCGATGGTTCAGGTCTGACCGATCTTTTTCCTTTCGTAACAGTACCATACGAGGCTAGTAACGGCAAATCGTTAACGGTTTAATTCGCGCACCACATGCCCCAGCTCCGGCACGATCAACCGATTCATCGCCAGTCGCACCGCACCTGTCGAACCTGGCGTGGAAAAAATCATTTTCCCTTTCCGCGTCCCTGCAATCGCACGACTGAGCATCGCTGCCGAACCGATGTCTTCTGTAAAGCTCAACATCCGAAACAGCTCCCCAAACCCTGGCATTTCCTTATCGAGCAAGCCAGAAACAGCCTCAAAGGTATTGTCTCGGGGCGAAATGCCAGTACCGCCATTGAGAAGAATGACTTGAACGTCTTCATGTGCGATTCCCGCTTCGATCGCAGCAATGACCTGTACAGGCTCGTCCTTTACTATTTGATAAAGCGCAACGCTGTGACCTGCTTCAGTCAATAGTTGCTTCATTAATTGCCCGCTTTTATCTGTATCCTCTGTCCGGGTATCGGAAACGGTGATGACCATGCATGTGACTTGCTTGGGCGATAGTGCCTTGTGTTCCTGCGTACTCATCCGTATTTTCCTCATTTCTTCAATATATATCTCTTCTCATGATACCATGTTCCGGTTTCCAATACCCTCGTCGTTCCGGCAACAATTTCTTCACTCCCTATACCCGAGATGCTTCGCTTTCCTATATAATGCTGATGACTGCTATTTTTTCGACAGACAAGGAGGCGTGCGCGAATGCCAGAGCGACCATATTTTTCTTTTCATTTCCACAAACAATCGCACACACCGATCTATGTACAACTCGCTGAACAATTGAAAACAGCGATTCTTCGTGGTGCCTTTCTTGTAGATGGACAACAATTGATATCGCTGCGAGATATGAAAACAATTAGCGGCTGCTCGCTGGAGACAGTCAAAAAAGCATACGATCATCTTGCGTTGGAAGGCTGGCTGGAAGCTGTGCACGGCAAAGGTTATTACTTGACGCAGCTTGCCAAAGAAGCTCGTTTGGAAAATCGCCTCCCGCTCACAGATATTCCGATCGCTTCCCTAGCTGATTCCTCCCCTCGTCCTAGCGAAGAGCTGGTGAAACGATTGCGTGGTGCTTTTTATGAGAGCCTGACCGTATTGGATGAACCGTCCGCGCAAAAGAAAATCAGGCGTACACAAGCTGCCAAGGTTTTTGCCGATCACCTCGGCCGCCGGGGGCTTCCTCACTCACCTGAGCGCCTCCTGCTTTTTAATAGAAGCACGAGCGGCTTCGCCTTTCTTGCCCAGCGTGTCATGAATTCACGTGATGTCGTCTATGTGGAGGAGTACAGCTATCCCGTTTTTCTTCGCCTATTGAGTCAGTGCGGAATTACCGTTCGCCCGATTCGCATGGATGAAGAAGGCGTTTGTATTCAAGCTCTCACAGAAGAGCAGGAGCATTACCCGGCGAATTGGCTTTTGATTAACCCGCATTATCAATTTCCTACGGGTATCAGCTATTCGTTGAAACGAAAGGAAGATCTGCTCGAATGGGCGCAGAGCCATAACGTACGTCTTGTGGAAAATGACCATTATGGCGACCTCTGGTTTGAAGAACCGAGTGTTCCGCTGTACCAGATGGCTGCACAGGCAAAAAGCCCTGTGGAGGTCTACTATCTGCATTCGTTGTCAAAAACGTTGGCTCGCGATCTGCAATTGGGCGTATTGATGCTTCCTTCTGATTTATCGGATGACGAGTTGGAGCGCTACAGTCAGCTTGTTTCCATGACAGGAGCTGAGCCATCCTTGCTCGTCGTGGAATCCGCCGTCCGCCTCCTCGATGATCCATGGTTTTATGAAGAGTTTCTGACGGATCGTCGCGCCCTGTTCCAGACTCGCTTCCTGCGACTGTGGCAGGAAAGACGCCAGGCACTCCCTGATCACGCGCGAATGTACCCCATTTCAGGGGGCTTAAATACGTGGATCAAATGGGGCACGCCAACCGCAAGAGCAACCGAACAAGAAGAGAGAGTCGTCGCTATTCTGCGTGAGGAAGGACTCGAGCTGACTGGTGGTCATGCTTTTCGCGTAGCAGATGAGCCCGCCGACATTCTGCGCTGCCCGGCTGTCCGTTTTCCACTCGCTCCACTGGAAGAAAGAGAGTTGAAGCATTGGCTTCACCGATTGGGTGCTGCTCTACTTCAGTAAGTTTTCCAAGGGAAATGCCATACTAAGAAATGGATTTCCCTCTTTTCCTTTTCACTAGACTCAAAAAAAGCCGAGGTATAACCTACTATGATTAAAAAAATCGTAGAAAAGCTTCACCTTGATCCACCAAAAACGCTTGTTCTTGGGTTTTCCTTGATTATCTTCTTAGGAGCGCTGCTTTTGACACTCCCGGTCGCTACAGTTGATGGACTTGGTCTGCATTGGCTTGATGCACTGTTTACAGCCACCTCTGCTACGTGTGTAACAGGCTTGGTTGTCGTCGATACCGGAACGACTTTCACTACCTTTGGTCAACTCGTCATTTTATCGCTCATCCAAATTGGCGGACTCGGCTTTATGACGTTCGCTACCTTTTTCGCACTAATCATGCGCAAAAAGATCTCCTTGCGCGAGCGACTCATCCTGCAAGAATCCCTGAATCAGATGTCAATGGAAGGTATCGTTCGTTTGGCCAAAATGATTCTGGTCTTTACTGCCCTCACTGAGCTGATAGGCGGTGTGCTTCTCTCTATACGCTTTGCCTTTGATTTCCCATTGCCTAAAGCGATCTACTTCGGCTTTTTTCATGCAATTTCTAACTTTAATAATGCTGGCTTTGACTTAATGGGGGAATTCGCCAGCTTGACAGCCTACGTAGATGATCCGGTCGTCACGCTCGTTGTCTGTCTGCTGATCATCCTCGGCGGGATCGGCTTCATGGTTGTGAGTGAGCTGTACGATTACCGTCAAACGCGCCGTCTTTCGCTACATACGAAGGTCGTTTTGTCTACGACCGGGATCTTAGTTGTCGCAGGAACTGCTCTGATCTTAATTTTGGAGTATGCGAATCCGAAGACCTTGCAGCCTTTGTCTATGATGGGCAAAGTGCTTGGCTCACTTTATCAATCAGTGACAGCACGTACGGCAGGTTCGAACACCTTGAATATCGGTGACATGTATCAGTCATCTCTATTCCTCATTATTCTCTTAATGTTCATCGGTGCTTCCCCAGGATCAACGGGTGGCGGTATCAAGACGACGACATTCGCCACACTGATCGGTGCTGTTGTCGCCCAAATGAAAGGAAAAGAAGACGTGATCTTCTTCCGACAACGTATCCTGCCTCACATGGTCTACAAATCGCTGACATTGACGATGATCTCCTTGTTTATTGTCCTTGTCATGACGATGGTGCTTTCCATTACAGAGACAAGTGCCCGATTCGAAATGATCCTGTTCGAGGTCACTTCTGCGTTTGCTACGACTGGATTGTCCATGGGGCTAACCCCTCATCTGACTCCAATCGGGAAAATCCTGATCGTATTGACGATGTTTGCCGGTCGGGTAGGGCCTCTCACCATTGCCTTTGCCCTCGCACAACGCAAGCAAAAGGAGTACTTCCGCTATCCAAAAGGGAAGATTACGATCGGATAAGTCGTATCATAATGGAGAAAACCCTGCCAGAGCACCGAAGGACTTTGGCAGGGTTTCGTTTTGTGTATGGTTTATTGTGTTTGCCACTGTTTGGACAGCTCGTCGCGAACCAGTTGGCCCATCTCGATTGTACCAATCGCTTTGCTTCTGTCTGCTGCGATATCGCCCGTGCGATGTCCTGCTTCCAGTACGGACCAAACTGCGTTTTCCACCGCTGCTGCCGCTTCATCCATTCCGAGAGAGAGACGAAGCATCATCGCTACGGACAGAATGGTTGCCAGCGGATTGGCAATGCCTTTTCCAGCAATGTCAGGGGCAGAGCCATGAACCGGTTCATACAGGCCAAAGCTGCCAGCTGCCAGACTCGCCGAGGACAGCATCCCAATCGAACCAGTCAGCATCGCTGCCTGATCACTCAAGATGTCGCCAAACATGTTTTCTGTCACGATGACGTCAAACTGTTTGGGTTCACGCACAAGCTGCATCGCGCAAGAGTCTACCAACTGGTGAGACAGCTCTACATCTGGATAGTCAGCCGCTACTCGCTCGGCTACCTTGCGCCAAAGGCGGGAGCTTTCGAGGACGTTTGCCTTATCTACAGATACGAGACGCTTTTGGCGTTTGCGGGCAATGTCGAAGCCAACTCGAATGATTCGCTCGACTTCCGCTTCATGATAGATGCACTGATCCTCTGCGACTTCACCGTTTGGACCGTCATAGCGTTTTTTCTCACCGAAGTAAATCCCCCCGGTCAGTTCACGTACAACGATCAAGTCAACGCCAGAAACGACTTCTGGCTTGAGGGTGGACGCATCCACCAGAGAGCTGTGCATGGTTGCTGGGCGAATGTTCGCAAACAATCCGAGTGCTTTACGAATGCCGAGCAACCCTGTTTCTGGACGAAGATGCCCAGGATTTTGATCCCACTTCGGTCCGCCAACGGCACCCAAGAGCACAGCATCCGCTTGCTTTGCCAACGTTACCGTTTCTTCTGGCAACGGTGTTCCATCCGTATCGATTGCGATCCCACCGATCCGGCCTTCTTCACATGTAAAAGTGACACCTTCAAGTTCCCCTACGAGTGTAAGGACTTTGACCGCTTCCTGCATGATTTCTGGTCCAATACCGTCTCCAGGAAGAACGGCGATGCGATAGTTTTTCTTCATCGTTTATCCCGCTTTTCTATACGTAATGGTTTCCGAACGCTGCTGGTTCCTATGATCCTATCCACTTTAAACCCTATCTTTATATCGTTGCACTGACAGGAGTAGGCTCGCCTCGCCGCTCCATGATCTTGTTGACTGCCCGTACATAGGCAATGGCGCTTGCTTCCAGCACATCCGTACTCACACCGCGTCCTGTTACGATCAGATCGTCCTGTTGAAGGCGTACGAACACTTCACCCAACGCATCTTGTCCATGGGTAACAGAAAGAATTTTGTAGTCGACAAGAGAGACTTCTTCTCCGGTAGCGCGGTCAATCGCTTTGTAGATAGAATCAACCGATCCATTTCCACATGCGGCTTCTTCGCATACCGATCCGTCGGGACGAACCAGTCGCACACTCGCTGTCGGAACGGAAATGTTGCCGTAAGCGAGCTGCACCGATTCTAGCTGGAACGCTTCAGGTCCGCGAACCATCTTGGAATCGACTAATGCGAGGATGTCATCATCCGTGATTTCTTTCTTCTTGTCGCACAATACTTTAAATGCTGCGAACGCTGCGTTTACCTCTTCTTGCTCCAAGTGATAACCCAGATCAACCAATTTTTCTTTGAAAGCATGACGGCCAGAGTGCTTGCCGAGAACCAGTTTGTTTGACTTGAAGCCAACCGATTCCGGACGGATAATTTCGTACGTAGTGACCTCTTTTAACACACCATCCTGGTGAATACCGGATTCGTGCGCAAACGCATTTGCACCCACGACTGCTTTATTTCCTGGCACGATCATCCCTGTCAAACGGCTTACCAACTGACTGGTCCGTGCGATTTCTTTCAAATTCAGCTTGGTCGTCGCCTGGTAGTAATCCTTGCGTGTCTCCAAGGCAAGCGCCACTTCTTCCAGAGCAGCATTTCCTGCGCGCTCTCCGATTCCATTAATGGTACCCTCTACTTGTGTAGCTCCACCCTCGACAGCAGCAAGACTGTTGGCGACTGCCATCCCGAGGTCATCATGGCAATGGCAGCTCAGGCGAATCAGATCAGTAGAAGGCACACGTTTTTTCAGCTCTCGGAAAATGTTTCCGTATTGATACGGCGTCATGTAGCCAACCGTATCTGGAATATTTACCGTGGTAGCCCCTGCCTTGATGACCGCCTCTACAACCTCTGCCAAAAAGTCGATCTCGGTACGCGCCGCATCCTCTGCGGAAAACTGAACTTCCGTAAAATACTTTTTCGCATAGGTGACCGCTTCCACCGCCCGAGCAAGGACTTCTTCCTTGCTCATGTTCAGCTTGAACTGACGGTGAATTGGAGATGTTGCGAGAAAAACGTGGAGGGAAGCGTTTTGTGCGTTGCGAAGCGCTTCGTATGCCTTATCCATGTCGTCTTTTACGGCACGAGCCAGACTGACGACGGTTGCATTCTTCACCCGTTTTGCAACTTCGGCCACAGACTTTTGGTCACCAGGGGAGGCAGCAGCGAAGCCCGCCTCCATTCTGTTTACGCCCAGCTTCTCGAGTTGAAGGGCGATCTCCACCTTTTCGTTCGTGCTAATATTGACGCCCGGAGACTGCTCCCCATCGCGCAGAGTCGTATCAAAAATCTCAATGGTCCGCATGAACTTTTCACCTCCACATTTTTCCCTACATTATATATACATTTTTTACACACCTATTTATTGTCCGATTTTCACTTCTTCTTTTTTCGTATCTTTGTTGATCCAAGACATCATGCCACGCAGCTGCTCCCCTACTACCTCGATACCATGTTCGGATTCCAGACGGCGACGGGAAGTGAAGCCAGGACGGTTTGCTTGGTTTTCCAAGATCCAATTGCGAGCAAATGTACCATCTTGGATTTCTGCCAGTACTTTTTTCATTTCTTTGCGAGTCTCATCTGTGATGATACGACGACCTGTGCTGTAGTCACCGTACTCAGCCGTGTCACTGATGGAGTAGCGCATACGAGCCAAGCCACCCTCGTACATCAGGTCAACGATCAGCTTCAGCTCATGCAAGCACTCGAAGTAGGCGATCTCAGGAGCATAACCTGCTTCCACCAATGTATCGAAGCCTGCTTTTACCAGCTCGCTTGCGCCACCGCACAATACTGCTTGCTCACCGAACAGGTCTGTTTCTGTCTCTTCACGGAAAGAAGTTTCGATTACGCCAGCTTTTGTGCAACCGATACCGCTGGAGTATGCGAGTGCCAGATCTTTCGCGTTGCCAGTTGCATCTTGGTAAATTGCGATCAAACCAGGTACACCGAAGCCTTCTTGGTATACGCGACGAACAAGGTGACCCGGGCTTTTTGGAGCTGCCATGATTACGTCTACATCAGCTGGTGGCACGATTTGCGCGTAGTGGATGTTGAATCCGTGTGAGAAGCAAAGTGCAGCGCCGGATTTCAGGTTTGGAGCGATCTCGTCGCGGTATACTTGTGCTTGACGCTCATCTGGCATCAGGATTTGTACTACGTCAGCGCGTTTGGTTGCTTCTGCTACAGTCAAAACTTCAAAACCGTCTTTCGCTGCAACATCCCAAGATTTACCTGGACGAAGACCCACCACTACTTTATAACCGCTGTCGCGCAGGTTTTGTGCTTGTGCATGACCTTGGCTACCGTAACCGATGATTGCGATTGTTTTTCCACGCAGTACCTCTTGTTTTACGTCCGCTTCATAATACATTTTTACCATTTGTATAGCCTCCCTAAAAATGTTTAGTTTGAATTTCTATTCTGAAATTTTTTAATTTAAACCGTTGCTGCGGCTGTTGCTGGAACAATACTGCGCGCCATCGCTACTGAACCTGTTCTTGTCAATTCAATAACGCCGTAGCTTTGTAATAGTACGAGCAGCGCATCAATCTTTTCGGTGTCACCCGTTACTTGCACGATCAGTGAGCTAGGACCCACATCGACGATCGCGGCACGGAACGGCTCGACAATTCCGTTTAACTCTGCCAGCTGACTGGGCGATGCCGTCACTTTTATCAGTGCCAGTTCCCGTGAAACAAAAGGGTTCTCGCTGAGATTCGTGACTGAGATGACATCGATCAGCTTGTGCAATTGCTTCATGAGCTGATTGATTTGGCGGTCATCTCCCCCGGTTGAAATGATCATCCGGGACAGCCCCTGTTCTTCCGTGCCTCCCACCGTAATGCTGTCGATGTTGAAGCCGCGTTGGCCGAACAGTGTCGCCACTCTAGTCAAAACGCCTGGTTGGTCGTTGACGAGTACGGAAATGGTATGTTGCTGCATCCTAATCGTCCCCCAATTCCATCTGATCTAGTGTGTTGCCTGATGCAACCATCGGATATACGTTTTCTTCCTGTGCAACTCGGAAGTCCACCACGACTGGTCCATCATGCGCAAGTGCCTCTGCCCAAACTGCTTCGGCTTCCTCTGGCGTGTGTGCTCGCAAGCCTTTAACGCCATATGCTTCGGCCAGTTTGACAAAATCCGGGCTGCATGTCAGATCGATTTGGCTGTAGCGATTATCGTAGAAGAGCTCCTGCCATTGACGAACCATTCCCAAGCACTGGTTGTTCACAATCGCTACTTTGACCGGAATGTTGTACTGGGAGACGATTGCCAGCTCCTGGTTGGTCATCTGGAATCCGCCATCCCCTACGACGGAGATTACCGTGCGATCTGGGTGAGCGATCTGTGCGCCAATTGCTGCCGGAAAGCCGAAGCCCATCGTGCCGAGACCACCGGAAGAGATAAAGGAGCGCGGGTGCTTGAACTTATAGTATTGAGCTGTCCACATCTGGTGTTGTCCAACGTCTGTTGTGACGATCGCTTCCCCATCTGTGGAGTTGTACAAGAGTTCAATCACTGCTTGTGGCTTCAATACGTCGCCATCTTTTTTGTACTTGTACGGATATTGTTCTTTCCACTCTTTCAACTGACTGATCCAAGCTTCTGAATCACAAGCTTTTGCGAGCGGAATTGCTTTTGCCAGCGTACTCTTCACGTCGCCTGCTACTGTTATCGCTGTGTCTACGTTTTTCCCCAGCTCTGCTGGATCGATGTCGACGTGTACAATGCGAGCTTTTGGTGCGAACTCCTTCGTGCGACCCATCGTGATCCGGTCATCAAAGCGTGCTCCCAGACCAATCACACAATCCGCATTCAAGAGCGCTTGGTTCGCTGTGTAATTGCCGTGCATCCCCGGCATTGCCAACGATAACTCGTGTGTTCCAGGGAAACCGCCCAATCCCATGAAGGTGTTGATCACCGGGATGCGTGTTTTTTCAGCAAAGTCGCGCAATTCTTTCTCTGCTTGAGCTGCAATGATTCCCCCGCCCGCCAAAATGACTGGACGCTTCGCTTCGCTAACGGCTTTGACAAACTCTTGTACTTCTTCGTCGCTTGGTACGAGTGAAGAGCGGTAGCCGCGAATTTCCACTTTATCCGGATAGGTAAATGGTGCCTTCTCATTGGCGACGTCTTTTGGAATGTCGATCAATACTGGGCCAGGGCGTCCAGTTGTCGCAATGTGGAACGCTTCCTTTACAATCCGCGGGAGATCGCGAATATCGCGGACAAAGTAGCTGTGCTTCGTAATCGGGATAGTAATTCCCGTAATATTCGCCTCTTGGAACGCATCGGTACCAATCAGTGACTGTGCTACGTTACCCGTGATGCAGACTAGCGGAACCGAGTCCATCTGAGCAGTTGCAATCCCTGTTACAAGGTTCGTTGCTCCCGGACCAGAAGTGGCGATACATACACCCGGTTTGCCAGTCGCTCGGGCATATCCGTCAGCAGCGTGGATAGCGCCTTGCTCGTGGCGAGTCAAAATGTGCTTGAAGTAGCTCCCGTACAGGGAGTCATAAATGGGGAGAACCGCCCCGCCTGGATAGCCGAAAATGTATTCGACCTCCTCCAGGATCAAACAGCGAAGCAGTGTTTCTGCTCCTGACACCTCTTCCCCGAACTGAATCGGTGGAATGCCGTTCTTTTTCTGCAATTCGGCCATTTCAACACTCATTGCTCTCTCCTCCTCCCAATTCCAACAGGTATTGAAAATAACTATAGACACATAGAAAAACCCTTTCGCCCCGACACGGTTCGATTTCCATGTCTTTTGGGGCGAAAGGGTTCGCGGTACCACCCAACTTTATCGGCGCCTCACGGTCAGCCGATCTCAGCCAGTCACAACTAATGTGGACTGTAACACGTTAACGGGTGTTAAGCGGTTTGGCCTACTACCTGCAAAGCAAGTTTCAGCAAAACGGCTCGGAGGTGAGCAATGCGACGTACCCTATACCCGTTTCTCAGCATCAGGGCTCTCTGTAAAAGGGGAAACGCGCACCGTCCTCGTCATAGCCTGCTATTTAAAAAATATTTTCAATATTGTTGTTGTCAGAATAAAGTGTTACGTCTGATTATAGCTAGGCACCTAGGGGGTGTCAACGAAAACAAAAAGATTTTACTAGACTTTCGTCCGAACGAATGCTCAGTTGGAA
Organism: Brevibacillus sp. HB2.2; assembly: GCF_013284275.1. NCBI lineage: Bacteria > Bacillati > Bacillota > Bacilli > Caryophanales > Paenibacillaceae > Brevibacillus > Brevibacillus sp. HB2.2. Next base: position 34,454 of record NZ_JABSUV010000023.1, on the reverse strand, counting down.
ATGGCTTTATAGCGCGGTTTTTGCGTGAAAGCGGATACAACAAACGGTCAAAACCGTTTTGTTGACCGCAAGCGGTCGCGTATACTTTTATGAAAAACGCCGAGACGTTTTTCACCACACTTGTCCAGTTTTTGCAACGGAAAAAGAACGGCTTTGCCGTCCCTCTCCTGCTTTTCCGGTTCCGTTTTATTGCGGAGATTTCAATCCCTCAATCAAAATTGTTGCGACTTCCGGACGTGTAAATTCCGGAGGTGGCGTCATCCCGTTTCTCAACATTTCCCTCACTTTTGTTCCCGATAAGGTCATATGAGAATCTCTGTCATGTGGGCACGTCTTGGTCGTCGCCATCCCTTGGCAGGCGTTGCAGTAAAAGCTGTGCTCAAAAAAGAGTAGCTGGATACCGAGCTCGCTAGGAGCAAACTCGGAAAAGATGTGCTGCGCATCATACGTGCCGTAGTAATCGCCTACCCCTGCGTGATCACGGCCGACGATAAAGTGTGTACAACCGTAATTTTTTCGTACCAATGCGTGGAACACCGCCTCACGCGGACCTGCATATCGCATAGCAGCCGGAAAAGCACCGAGCAGTACACGGTTGTGTGGATAGTAATTTTCCAGAAGGGCGAGATAGCTTTTCATTCGTACTTGTGCAGGAACATCGTCTGATTTCGTTTCCCCCATCAATGGGTTGAGAAAAAGGCCATCGACAATCTCCAATGCGGCTTTTTGAATATACTCATGTGCCCGGTGAACAGGATTGCGCGTTTGGAAACCAACCACCGTTTTCCAGCCATTTTCTCGAAATCTTTTTCTGGTTTCTGCCGGCGTCAAATAAAAATCAGAGAAGCGCTCAGGCTGTGGCTTTTGCAGGATTTCTACAGGCCCACCCACGTATAGGTTTGGCTTTTCAAACAGCTTTTTCACACCGGGGTGAGCGAGATCCACCGTGCGAAAAACGAGCGCTGCCTCACGCATTTTATCTGGCACAAAGCAGCTTTTCACCTGCAAAATCGCATAGTCCACTCCATCTTCCCCACGTAACAGAATGCTGTCGCCAGGCACAAGATCGTCGTGCTCATCTGCATCGACAGCCAATGTCACCGGCAACGGCCAAATCGCTCCATTGGCTAGACGCATCGTTTCCACGACAGTGTGGTAATCCGCCTCTTCCATGAAACCAGTCAAAGGCGAAAATGCTCCGATGGCAAGACATTCGATGTCCGACAGGGTCCATTTGTCCACGATAATGGCTTTTTTGATCCCGTGCGGCAAAATCGCTTGCTTCACACCTTTCCCTCCTGCGCTGTTCATTTGTGCAGACCGCATTCGGTCTTTTCGAAGCCAGCCCACCGTCCCGACCGAGAATCTTGGCCAGGCAGGACAGCGCGCGTGCATACTCGGCAGCCAATGCTTGGATAGTTCCGGTCGTGCAATGGATTGTAAGGGACATCATGTGCATGGATATATTCCCACACCTGGGCCTCCGTCCAATCTGCTAGCGGATTGAATTTGACCAGGTTGAATTTTTCGTCCCACTCCACTTTTTTGGTATTCGCTCGAGTAGGTGATTGCTCGCGCCGAATGCCTGTAATCCACGCCTGATAGTTGGACAGGACGCGCTTTAATGGCTCTACCTTTCGAATCTCGCAGCAAAGATTCGGTTCTCGCTCCCACAGTTTGTCACCGTGTGTTTCTGCCTGCTCGGCTAACGTCACCTGTGGCTGCACTTGAATAAATGTCGTGCCGTACCTGACTTGCAGCTTGTCACGCGTATCGTACGTTTCAGCAAAATGAATGTTGGTATCAAGGTAAAATACAGGAATCGTGGGAGCCAATTTGTGCAGCATGTCGATTAAAACGACATCTTCAGCGCCAAAGCTGGCAGCTAGGATCAGACTCGCTGCATAGTTTTCCACGGCGTTCACAAGCACGTCTTGGGGCGCTTGAGTCTCCAGTCTGCTTGCCCATTCCTGTAATTCCTCATCCGCCATTTTCTGGCGATTGCTCATCAGCGAAACTCCTCTCTTGCTAGGATTCACCCACCATCATATGCCTAGTGACTGGAAGTGGCGCATCGTCCACCTATATCCAACTCGCCCAAACCAAACGGTCATGATCGTTTGATCGAATGCAAGCGGTCGCATCCTCTTTTATGAAAAACGTCGAGATGTTTCGATCCCCCGATGAGAGAGGACGCTTTTCACAGAAAAAAAGCCGCCAGACAGGGTCTGACAGCTTTCTTCTGCTTTATTTCTCCTCTTTTTCGTTTACGGTAGGGGCGAAAATAAAAGAGGCTCCGGTTTGTTGCGTGTTTTTGACCTCGGTTTTTTGAACCGTTGGTACGGCGTAAGAACCAGGGGTTACCAAGGAAGGTAGCACCGTGTAAGAATCATCCTTATCTTTTGCAAACGCTCCTGGCACGAGCAATGCTGAACAGACAACTGCTGTTACACCCATCATCATCCATTTTGGTTTTCTCATCTATGTCTCTCTCCCTATCCAATGTTTTCCTGTAACGCTTTTTATTGTATGGCAGTAGGGAGTCTGCTCGACACGGACGAAAGATTGTTTTTTTCTCAGACTTGAGATGGATTCGTTTTTTCCAAAAGAAAAAGCATCCTGTTCGGATGCTTTAACCCATTAGTTTTTTTCTTTTTCGTTTACATTTGGAGCGAAAATAAATGCACTTCCTGCTGTTTGCGTACCTGCTGTTTGCGTATCTGTTACGGTATCTGTTTTCTGGACTACTGGTGCCGTCGTGTTCGGAGCAGGGGCGAAGAAAGTATTCGTCACGGAATATGCGTCATCTTTCTCTTTGGCAAACGCCCCTGGCACGACCATCGCCGAACAAACAACTGCTGTAATTCCTAACATCATCCACTTTTGTTTTCTCATTTTGATCTCTCTCCCTATCCAATGTTTTCCTCTTATGGCTTTATTGTAAGGGATTAGCCAGGCTGTCTAACACGGACGGGAGGTTGTTTTTTACTCAGACCTTAGGCGGATTCCGCTTTAGGACCATAGCCTAGTTCTGTAAACAACGACTCGAATATGTTCGATCGCATTTTTGCTTACACATCAATCGTTGTCCTTGTATGCTTATACAGCTCTTCAATCGTCTGTCCTTTTGCTCGGGCAAGTACCTCCATGCGCACACTCAGTTGCTTTTTCGCAAACTGCTTCAAATCAGTGATCTTCACTCCGAATGCACTCACCCCTTGTGGGTCATCCATCCAGTCGTACAGATGAGTTGCCATCGGAGCTAACTCATCCATCTTTTTGGCAATGACATCGTAAATATGCGGATGCTCACAGATCAATCGCTGTAGCAGGAATGTTCCATAGCTGATGTGCCGCGATTCGTCTGTCTTCAAATACCCAATTCCTTGCATGAGACCAGGCATGAGCCCCGTTTTGCTGAGTGCTTCGTAAAACGCATAATAGCCTGTCTCTGCGAGCACGCCCTCCACAAACATGTTGTAGACAGTAGAAGCTTCTGCGATGGCCTCAGGGGATTTATCCGTCAATAGACGATGGAGTGCGTTCGGTAGGATCTCATGGAAAATTCGCTTGTACACATCATCGTGAAAATGATGCAAGTCTCCTGACTCGCCGATGTTGTCGAGGACCAACCGGAAAAACTCCGTATGCTTGGCCTCTTCAAAGAGGAAGGTCGTCAAAAACATTTCTTCCTCCAGGCGCCCTTCCTCTGCAATGACCATGATCAAAGGCAAAAGATCGAGGGTGACAGCCTCTTCCCCACCAAGAAAACCAGCAATCCGTCCCAAGGTTTCTTCCTTCTGCTCTGGATTCATATTCGCGTAATCTTCGCGGTCTTGTGTAAAATCAATGTCCTGCGGGTTCCAAATGCCGTATCTCTTCGCTTTTTGATACAACTGGTATGGCAGTAGCTCCTGATCGAATCCTTTTTGGCTGATCGAAACAAAACCATTCCTCATCCCCATCCAACCTTTCTTTTTTCTGATACGCCTTCTATTTCGAATGAATGAAAGAAGTTGTAAGATTGTTAATTTATACCAATTCTATTCTTTACGCTCCGATCTGCGATTTGATAAAATGAAGGCGCTGTAGGTTGATTATAGGTCAGGCTGAACGATCGTTCATATCCCCAAAAATCAGGGGGTGTTTATCACTCAAATGGAGGTGGCAATCACTCCATGGTCAGTCCAGAGCTGAACATGTACATCGATCGAATCGAAGAAACGGCATATTACGAGGAGAAACTAGTGCTTGCTGTACGTGGTTTCGTGGATCTCTTTCCTTTTACGGGAGCCATTCTGTGCAATTACTCCACGCTCAGTCAAACGGGTGAGGGACTATGGTCGATCCTTGACCAAGAGTTATGCTCCATCCGAAATATCCGGGTGGACTTGCGCAATATGCCCCTTATCCAGCAGGCGATCAGTGAACAGAGAGCCGTACTACTAGATTCTGAGGCGATTCGTGAGTTACCGCCCCATTTAGTGTACGGCGCCCCTTATGCGCTCATTCTCCCGATCAGCTATGGGCCTAATGTACTCGGCTACGCCGGTATTTCCTGGCATCAGGATGGCTGTTCTGGCATCAACCATCCATTGGTACAATCTTTGAGCGCATACTGTTCGATGCTGGGCAAAGTATTGGCAACCGACTCCCTTCGCCCTAAAACCGTCAAGCTCTCACGCAGAGAAGTCGAAGTCATGCAGCGGATGTCATGGGGCGAAAGCGTTAAGGAGATGGCGAGCTGGATGGGAATTAGTGAGTTTACCGTACAGGATTACATCAAGTCCGCCTTAAAAAAGCTCGGTGTACAAAATCGCGCACAAGGTGTGGCAGACGCTATTCGCCAGCGAATCATTTGTTGAATAGAAATAGAAAAACAACCGAAAGTGAGCTCGGTTGTTTTTTCTTTGACTCAAACTTCTCTTTCTACGTTCTGATTTCTACCACGTTTCTCGGTGCTGTTCTCGTCCGTTGAATCTCCCTGATTTGAGAAGTAGTCAGATTGCGTCCCACAAAAATGAACGACGAGGTACGATTATTGAAGCCAAAATTACCGAGGTTGGCAATATCTCGATTGCCCCGAAAGACACGAAAATCGCCTTGATAAGCGGTTCCTGAAAACAGAACGAGTGTCACTCGTCCATTATTCCCTGCTCGTAATCGAAAACTCGACAGTACGTCATTGAATTCAAGAGCCTGACACTGTCTAACTGCTACCCCACGTCTACGAAAACGAATACGACGAGCTTCAAAGTTTCGACCTGCCCATAGGCTTACTCGTAATTCTGCCATGCCACTCACCTCCTTCTATCTTTGCTATAAGATATGACAAGGAGATTGATAGCGTGTGGACAGGTGTAGGATGCTATTCGTTTGATTTTGCGCTCCAGACCACAACAAAAAAGCCAACCTTGCCCTCAATCGGGAAGATCGGCTCTTCTATTCAAAAATTAAGCGTTCAGTTTGCTTTTTGCAACTGTTGCCAGTTCGTTGAACGCAGCTTTGTCGTTAACAGCCAAGTCAGCCAGCATTTTGCGGTTAACTTCGATGCCAGCAACTTTCAGGCCGTGCATCAAACGGCTGTAGGACAGACCGTTCATGCGAGCTTGTGCGTTAATACGAGTGATCCACAGTTTGCGGAAATCACGTTTCTTTTGACGACGGTCACGGTATGCATACAGCAGGGATTTCATTACCTGCGCATTTGCGGATTTAAACAGGCGATGTTTGGAACCGAAGTATCCTTTCGCCAGCTTCAGGATTTTCTTATGACGACGGCGTGTAACAATGCCACCTTTTACTCTTGGCATACTAAACTCCTCCTGGTCTTTCCAGCATGGCGGCCTACTGCTAGGCGCTTAGGGAGCTCATGCTGCGTAATGGTGTGTAATAAAGAAAAACTTACAGGTAAGTGAGCATTTGCTCAATACGTTTTTGATCGCCTTTGGAAACGAGTGCAGCTTTGCGCAGGTGGCGCTTAGCTTTCGTCGATTTGTTAGCGAACAAGTGGCTACCAAACGCACGGTCGCGCTTCAATTGGCCGCTTCCAGTCTTTTTGAAACGTTTCGCAGCGGCCTTGTTGGTTTTCATTTTAGGCATCTGAAAAATCCTCCTGTCTAAACTACTATCTTACTGCTTTTCCGCTTTCGGAGCCAGAATCATGATCATGCTGCGGCCCTCGATCTTCGGCTTGCGCTCAGGCGCAGCGAGATCTTCACACTGGGCAGCTACACGTTCCATAACGCCTAGTCCAATTTCGGAGTGGGTGATTTCACGTCCACGGAAACGGATCGTACACTTCACCTTGTGTTGATCCTCCAAGAACTTGCGGACGTTGCGAAGCTTTGTTTGAAAATCGTGTTCCTCAATGTTAGAAGAAAAACGCACTTCTTTCAGCTCGATGATCTTCTGGTTTTTACGCGCTTCTTTTTCCTTTTTCGCCTGCTCGTATTTGAACTTTCCATAGTCCATGATACGGCATACAGGCGGCTTGGCTGTAGGAGCAACGTTTACCAGATCCAATTCAGCTTCCTGGGCAATGCGCAATGCTTCCCTAAAAGGTACGACTCCCAATTGGCTCCCGTCAGCACCGATTAAACGGACTTCACGGGCACGGATCGCTTCGTTAATTAACATTTGATCCTTGCTAATACTTGCCACCCCCGTCAATTTCGAGAAGGAACAAAAATGTGCGAACGCATTCTGCGCCCGCACATATCTCACCTAAGCAATTTCATCGGATCCGAGGATCCTTGCGTAAGAGTTACCTGTCAACAGTCGTATACGACGTCGACCCAGGTGAGAAGCTGGGCGCCTCTGCTTGTTCTCGAAGTATGAAGTGTTGTTTATACACGCAATTTATATTACAAGGTAGCTTGGGTTTTGTCAAGGCTAATACCTAATTATCCCCCGATATGGGACATTTCGACCTTTTCACGCTTGTCGAGACCAGGCGTTTCACTTAGTCGTTCCTCCGAGTAGCGCACGTCACGCCGCTCCCAGATCGCACGTATCAGCTCGCGAATCTCTTCATCCGTGCGTCCATCGCGGACTGGTTCGCGCAAATCATCTCCGGATGAAGCGAAGAGACAATTGTACAATTTCCCTTCTGCCGACAGGCGAGCCCGCGTACAAGTGGAGCAAAAAGCTTGGGTCACCGATGAGATCAATCCGATTTCCTGGTTCGATCCCTCATATCGATAGCGAGAAGCCACCTCTCCATAGTAGTTCGCTTCAGTCGCTACCAATGGCATCTCTTCATGGATCATACGCACAATTTCACGGGAAGGTACGACTTGATCCAGCCGCCAGCCGTTACTGTTTCCCACATCCATGAATTCAATGAATCGAAGGGTGTGCCCTTGCTCACGGAAGTACCGTGCCATCGGCAAAATATCTTGATCATTGACTCCGCGCTGTACCACCATGTTGATCTTGATCGAAAGCCCGGCATCTGCTGCAACACGAATCCCATCCAGCACAGCATCGACCTGATAGCCTCTTCCATTCAACATCCCAAAGCGCTCATTATCCAAGCTATCCAGGCTGACCGTGACCCGATCCAGACCTGCTTCTTTTAGTGCTTGCGCATGGCGCGACAAGAGAGAGCCGTTGGTCGTCATCGCAATATCTTGAACGCCTTCTACTTCACGTATCATTCGAATCAATTCAGGCAAATTTCGGCGCATTAATGGCTCTCCGCCGGTAATGCGGATTTTCCCGACTCCAAGCGAAGTAAAGATCTGGGTCAAACGGGTAATTTCCTCAAAGGTCAGCAACTTGCTTTGCGGCAAAAACTCAAAATCCGGTCCAAAAATATCGGCAGGCATGCAATAACGGCAACGAAAATTACATTTATCGGTGACAGATATTCGTAAATCTCGGAGAGGACGGTTCCGTAAATCAAGCACTTTATCTGGCATAGCTGTTCACTCTCCTTTTATCTATAGGACGACTTTTCCCCTTCATCTTCATCATACCGTATTTCGACTTCGTTCCAGTCTATTATCTTAAATCGAAATCGCCAAATTTTCAAACGCAAACAGCACATTGTGGCATAAATGGGTTCGCTTTGCAAAAAAAGAGTACGAATTCCTCCTGACATTCGTACTCTTCCAGCTATGCATTTTTATATCTTAAATTTGCGAATCATTCTTTCCAGTTCGCGAGCCATCTGGTTCAATGATTCAAATGAAACGGCAAACTCTTCCATTGTGGCCAACTGACCTTTGGAGGAAGCCGCCAGATTTTCAGCATTGTGCGCTGAAACCCTTGCGATTTGGGCAGTCTCGTCCACAGATGCTGCTACTTGTTCCGATCCAGCGGACATCTGTTCAGAGACAGCAGATACCTCTTGAATTTGATCGGTTATCTGTTGAATTTCTTGCAAGATGCGTTGGAAGGCTTCTCCTGACTCCAGTACAGTAGACAATCCAACCTGAACATCTTGATTGACGGAATCCATCGAGTTGACCGCCATGTTCGTATCTGTTTGGATCTCCTGAATCAGGTTGGCGATTTGCCGAGCAGACTCATCAGATTGTTCTGCGAGCTTTCTCACTTCATCTGCTACGACAGCAAAACCTCGTCCATGCTCTCCCGCACGAGCAGCTTCAATGGCTGCGTTGAGAGCAAGCAGATTCGTTTGAGAGGCAATTCCTGTTATCACGTCAATGATTTGCACAATTTCTTTGGAACGCTCACCCAATTGCTTGACGACGGATACGGAATGTTCCACAGAGCCACGGATGGAGTCCATTTGCTGGATAGCCTTTTGGATGGACTGGTTTCCTAGCTGCGCTTCATCCGCCGTACTTGTAGATGATTCCGAGATAATGGAGGTTGTCTCCGCCACGCGTTGGATGCCGATCGACATTTCTTCCATCGCTCTTGCGGATTCTTCTGTACCTCGGAGCTGATTTTGCGCCCCGCTCGCTACTTCCTGTATCGTGGTAGATATTTTGTTCGCAGTATCTACATTGTCCGCCATGCGAACCGATATGTTGTCTGACGAAGTAGAGAGGGTGTTCACCGCTTTTTGGACTTCCCGAATGAGTCCTTGGATGGATACTTGCATCACCTGAATGCTATGACCAAGCATGCCGATTTCGTCTTTTCTATCCAAAAGGTTTTTGGGCAATTCCGCTGTAAAGTCACCACGACCGATCTGTGCAATCTGGTCAACGATGGCAAGCAATGGCTTGGTAAATTTATGCGCGAAAAGAACAGAAGCCACAGCCGCTAGTAAAGCAAACAAAATACTTAATGCCCCGATAGTGAACCCGATTTGATTGGCTTCAGCAGAGAGCTCAGCTTTTTCGATAAACGAAATATATTTCCAACCGGTTTTGTTGGAAGTAAAGACGTTCGCCAAATACTCGGTATCGTTCATTGTTACCGCAAAGCTGCTGGGGGTATTCTCTGCAATAGCGGCCAATTCAGGAATTTGCGTATCTTTCAGGTTTTTCGAATTGAGCTCGGGGTTCTTGGGATCAGCTAAAATCGTTCCGTCTTTGCCCACTAGCATGAGATAACCCGTTTTCCCAATCTTAATTTCTTTCAAAATATCGGTTAGCCCTTTTAAATTCACATCCAGTCCAACAACGCCCAATGGTTCACCCTTGTCATCCTTTAACGTCGTCACGTTACTGATCACGATACTGTTATCGCCCAAATAGAGATAAGGATCTGTTGTGATCACTTTTCCGGGATTCTCCATTGGTTTTTTGTACCAATCCCTTGTACGCGGATCGTAATTCGCGATGACATCATCTGTCGGCCACTGTATGTATCCTCCGTATTTTGTCGCTAAATAAATAAAGGCAGTATTCTGATGAGAATCGACAAATCGCAGGAAATCTTGAAAAATAGCGGCCTCTACCCCGCCATTTTGCAGGGGGGTATGCTTAGTTTTGGTTGGTTTGTCCATATACGTCGTGATGGTGTTATCTGCACTCTTTAGTAAGGGACTGCTTGCTATCAGGTTGACGTTTTCACGAATCGAGTCGAAATACAAGTTAATCGCGTTGTCTACTTGAGCCACTTCTTTTGTCGAGGATTCAATAAAATAAGACTGGATTCGCTCCTCCATACTGACGTATACAAATGAGCTAATCACCCCAATCGGGATTAAAATAATGGCAAGAAATGCTGCTATCAGTCTTTGCTTGATGCTTACCCGCATGCGAATCCCCCGCTGTTCTTCTTGATGTCGATAAGAATACTTACTCTACATCCTTTTCCCGTTCTTTTTTCCAAGTAAACGTATCAAGTAAACGTTTACTGAAAAAAAGCCGCCCGAAACTTCAGGGCGGCTCTACTTCTAAACGCTTTTACTTCATTTCATTGATTTCAGCGCGGATTTTCTCTACAAACGCATCCACTGTCATCGCGCCTTCATCGCCCACTCCGCGTTTACGGACGGACAGTGTACCGTCAGCCACCTCTTTTTCACCGATGACCAGCATGTACGGGATTTTTTCAACTTGTGCTTCACGGATTTTGTAGCCGATTTTCTCATTGCGGCCATCCAGCTCTACGCGAATGCCGGCTTGTTGCAGTTTTTCTCTTACTTGTTCTGCATATGGCATGTGCACTTCACTGATGTTCATGATGCGCGCTTGGATTGGTGTCAGCCAAATCGGGAATGCACCTGCGTAGTGCTCGATCAGGATACCGATGAAGCGCTCCATGGAGCCGTACATCGCACGGTGCAAAACAACTGGACGGTGCTTCTCGTTGTCTTGACCAACATAAGTCAGGTCAAATTTCTCAGGCATTTGGAAGTCCAGTTGGATCGTTCCACATTGGTGACGGCGTTTCAGCGCGTCGGTAATTTGGAAGTCGATCTTCGGTCCGTAGAACGCACCGTCTCCGTCTTTGATCTCATAGGCCATACCCAGCTCTTCCAACACTGTTTTCAGAGAGCTTTCTGCTGCTTCCCACAGCTCATCAGAGCCCATGGAATCTTCTGGACGAGTGGACAGAGCCACACTGTATTCGAAGCCAAATACCTTGTAGATGCTGTCAATCAAAGTGATCATGCCTTTGATTTCGCTCGCGATCTGATCAGGACGGACAAACACGTGCGCGTCATCCTGGCAGAAGGTACGCACCCGCAGCATTCCATTCAACGCCCCGGAGTACTCATGACGGTGAACTTGCCCGAACTCAGAGTAACGGATCGGCAGGTCACGGTACGAATGCATCTCGTTTTTATAGATCAGCATGTGACCTGGGCAGTTCATTGGCTTCAAGGCGTAAGTCGCGTTGTCTACTTCTGAGAAGTACATATTCTCTTTGTAGTGATCCCAGTGACCGGATTCTTTCCAGAGACGCTCGTTCATGAGAAACGGTGAGCGCACTTCTGTGTATTGTGCCAATTGTTGCAGACGGCGGGAGAATTGCTCCAGCTCGTTGCGAACAGTGAAACCTTTTGGCAGGTAGAACGGCATGCCTGGTGCTTCCTCGGAGAACATGAACAGGCCCAGTTCTTTACCCAATTTGCGGTGATCACGCTTTTTCGCTTCTTCGATGAAGTGCAGATATTCATCCATGTCTGCTTTTTTCGGCCAAGCTGTACCGTACACGCGTTGCAGAACTTGGTTTTCTGCTTTTCCGCGCCAGTATGCACCTGCCACGCTCATCAGCTTGAATGCTTTGATGAAACCAGTGGACGGCAAGTGCGGTCCACGACAGAGGTCGAAAAATTCGCCTTGCTCATACAGCGTGATAGTCGCATCCTCTGGCAGGTCGCGAATCAGCTCCAGCTTCAGGTGATCGTTCAGTTCTTGGAAAATCGCAGTTGCTTCTTCGCGGCTTACGACTTTGCGGCGAATCGGCAGGTCTTCCTTCACGATTTTTTCCATTTCCGCTTCGATTTTGCCCAAATCCTCTGGGGAAAGGGAAACCGGAATATCCATGTCGTAGTAGAAGCCATCTTCGATCACAGGACCGATTCCGAATTTCACTTCAGCGCCGTAAATACGTTTTACCGCTTGGGCGAGCAAGTGAGCTGTACTGTGGCGGTATACTTCCAACCCGTCGGCAGAATCGAGGGTAACGATTTCAATCGCTGCGTCATCTGTGAGTTCTGTGTACAGATCAACAACCTTGCCGTCTTTTTTACCAGCTACTGCCTTTTTCTTCAGGCTAGAGCTAATGGAGCCTGCGATGTCTTCGATAGTAATCCCAGCGTCGTATTGACGAACGGCTCCATCTGGGAAAGTAACATGAATTTGTGCCACTGTGGATTCTTCCTTCCTGTATCTGTTTTAGTTGAGAAAATAAAAAAACACCCATCCCCAAAAAGGGACGAGTGTGTTCTCGTGTTACCACCCTACTTCAAGTCTGCGTACAAAAACAGACTCCTCATTCCATGTAACGGTATCTAACCGGCATACCGATAGTAAAAGCCTACGCTTCGTTCCCGGCAGCTACTCGAAGGTGGTAGATCAATAACAGTTCGCAGCGAGCTTCCAGCCTGTGGCCCGCCTCTCTAGAGCGTCCTTACTATTGTCCGTGTCCTTCTCATCGTATTTATAAGCGATGTAAAGTTGTTGTTGCTATTATAGTTTAGAGGGATTATTCCCGTCAAGTACACGTCGCTCGGATAGACAAAGGGAACAAGAGTGGCAAGTAATGAGCCGACCGTCAAAAATACTACGGATCGTCTGTACAAGCCCAGGCTTTTCCGAAGCCATATGGAGTACGATACTCTCAGGAGCCAGTGTAACCAAAGCACTGACCAAATAATCCTCGTCTCGGCATTTTTGTTCGTCCATGTTCAGAACAGTATCCAACTGTTCAAGCCAAAGACGATCCCCTTTTTTATCATAAAGATGGAAAGGTTTGTCCACACTAGGAACGACATGAACGATTTCCTGCTTGGTTTCCTGTACAGCAATGAAATAGCGCAGCAGTTCGACAAACTCTTGGTATTGCTTGTCTTCCAGATATTCGTCAATGCCCGTTTCCACGAGTTCGAACAGCTCGTTCCAATGCTCCTGCAGTCGAAAGCGGATGAAGCCCAATACGTTGATCGTTCTCTCCCACTCCAGATAGGAGAAGACATTGCGATATACGTTTGCCTTGCGTGTCGTAGCCGTTAACAGTTCCCCGCCATCCAGCTCGACTTCTTGGCACATGCGTTGAATATAAGGAAAAATTTCCGCCCACTCGGTTTCCATCTGTTCGGCAGCGAGTAAGTCTGCGGCCATTTCTTCCATGATTTTCGGTTCCTTCACCTGAATGACCCATTCGGCTAATGTAAGAGCAACGAAGGCTCTTGCCCAATCGATGGTCTGCGCGTCATACTCACTCTCACACCAGCTTTGAAAGTAGAACAAGAGGTATCCATTCTCTTCTTGCTCCCTGTATGTAATGCGCACCGGTGCAGTGTTGACCCGCTCCGTCATCTCATTTACGATAGCCCGATATGTGTCACAATGCTCAGGGACATTCTCCAGCAATACGCGAAACGTCTGCATAACCATCCCCCCAACCCGCCATTGTAGTTACAGTATATGTCCCGTCAGGAGCGATATACTTTTAAACGGTTGGAAACTCAGGGAAGGTTGCAGGTAAAAAGTTCCTGATTAAAATACCAAAAAACGCTTCTCTGCCAGTTTCCCTTTGTTAGGGGACAGAGAAGCGTTTTTGGATTTATTGGTTTTTAGTTTTGCATGACAAAATCACGTTCTGCCATCTCGCCGTCTTTGAAAACGCGCAGGATGTCATATTGTGTGTTGCGCTGTGCAGGAATTTTGCCTGCGCCACGAATCAGCTCCAAAATTTGGTTCGTGTTGACCTTGTACGTACATGCTGCTGCGGAAACAACGTTTTCTTCCATCATCGTTTGGCCGAAATCATTCGCTCCATAAGAGAGAGAAAGCTGACCGTAATGCGGGCCCATTGTCACCCAAGAAGATTGGAAGTTTTCGATATTATCCAGCATGAGGCGACTGATTGCCAGTGTTTTTAAGTATTCCTCCGGCGTATTGTTGACAGCCTTCATGTTGGTGTTGTCCGGTTGGAAGGTCCAGACGATGAACGCTTTGAATCCGCCTGTCTCATCTTGTGCATCGCGGATGCGCAACAGAGAAAGTACGCGCTCCTCCATCTCTTCCCCAAAACCAATGACCATGGTAGCTGTACCAGGCAAGCCTGCACGGTGTGCGGCTTTTTGGGTATCAATCCACTCAGTCCACGAACCCTTCAAACGGGAAATCTTCCGACGTGTACGATCATCGAGGATTTCGCCACCCGCTCCCGGCAAGGAATCGAGACCTGCTGCCTTCAGCTCTTTCAGCACTTCCTCGACAGACATGTTGGAAACTTCCGCGATTTTCATCACTTCCGCTACAGACAGAGAGTGCATCGTAATCTGCGGGAAGCGCTCTTTGATCGCACGCAAGAGGTCAGTGTAATAATCCAGCTTTAGATCAGGATTGGTGCCGCCTTGCATCAAGATTTCTGTACCGCCTACATCAACGGTCTCCTGAATCTTTTCGAAAATAGTCTCTCTGGGAAGAACGTATCCTTCAGAAGAGCCTGGGGGACGATAAAAGGCACAAAAACGGCAATACGTGTCACATACGTTCGTGTAATTGACGTTGCGACTAATAACAAAGGTCGCAATCGGATCTGGATGATGCTTCTGCATAACCAGATTGGCGTAATGTCCGATCTTTTCGATTTCATTGCTCGCAAACAAAGCCAGACCGTCTTCGAGACCCAGGCGTTCACCTGCGAGAGCACGTTCCAATATAGAATCGATCATAAGGATCACTCCTTGTACCATACGTAAATTCCATCCCACATCATAACACAATACCGGGACATCGGCTATAGCCCGAGGTGCTGGCAGATACACTACCATACGCGAAAAAACCCTGCAAGAGACAGGGCTTGGAATCGCAATGATTCTTATTCTTCTTCATATCCAATCTGTTCGTACACTTCTGGCTCCCAGTAAATCACGGTTTGCGCTAATGGCAAATTCGTTTCGCGCGCTCCGTTTGGTTGTCCATTAAAATAGATGATTTCTGTTATGGATACCCGATCACCACGTACGTCAATTTCCCCTGATACTTGCAAGTTAGTCCCGTTTGGTGCATAGAAAACGACTTTTCCCGAACCCAATGTTTTCATTGGTTCCTCCCATGATGTTTGTCCTGTTTCCCTACATTTTAGTGGATAATCTTTCCTAGCGTCAATGAAAAAGCAAGGACTTCATTACCAATATTCGACCTAGAGATTTTGGAATGTGATAGCTGGGCCAATCGGCCTATTTCCTCGTTTTTCCTCACGTCACCTCACTTCCGTTGTGGTCTTTCTTTGGACAAAGTGGCATAAGATGGCTACAATAGAAAAAACCCCGTAAGGAGATGCTCATGCTCGAACATATCACACAGCTATTCATGCAATATGGGATGTGGGGACTCGCGGCCATGGCATTTTTGGACTCATTTATCAGTCCAATTCCTCCGTTTTTTATGCAAATTGCGATGAGTCTGCTCGATCCAGGCTCAGCGATTCAGTTTGCGACAGTAGCCTTTACTGCTTCCGTCCTCGGCGCTCCCATCGGATTTTTGTTGGGGAGATGGCTGGGAAAACCACTTTTGCACAAGATTCTCCCTGAAAAATGGGTTATCGTAGCGACGGAAAAATTCGCAAAAAACGGGGATGCTGCCGTCCTAATCGGAGCTTTTACCCCCATTCCTTTCAAGGTTTTCACTGTGCTCTCTGGCGTATTCAATTACTCGCTGACCAAGCTCATGTTTTATGCGATCATCGGGCGGGGATTGAAGTTTTTCTTGATTGGCACCTTGTTTTATTTATATGGAAATCACGCAAAGGTTCTGATCGATGAATACTTCGAGATCACGCTGCTGGCGGTAGCAGCAGTGGTTGCTGCGACCTGGTTTATTTGGAGCATGCGCCGCAAGCGGTACGCGTAAAAATCAAAAGCGCCTTTGCCACCTCACCAAGTGGACAAAAGGCGCTTTTTGATTATCAGGTCGGAACAATAGCGGACTGTTGGGCCCATTCTTCTACGCTGACAAACTCATACTCCACCAGTTGGGTAAAGAACTGAACATCCAGCAAAGGATCAACTTGAATCCCCCGCTTTTCTCGTGAAGGGAAATGCTTTTCGGCATACAGCTTTGCCAAAATGTATTTGCGCGCATTTCCCTCACGTGTCACCTGATCCTCTGCTTCACTGACGATGCATGATAAAGTGTACAAATCTACCATATGGTCTGCGAGCGTTTTTAATTTGTACGTTACATAATCGTGGATCTGTTGCATGAGATAGGCGATATTTTCCTCCAGGATGGCCAGTTCTGTTCGAATCAGCTCGGCGTACGGCTGTGAAAAGGCATGCTTCCAGCCAGCTATGCGCTCCCGAAGCATTCTGCTAAACACTTCGTGGCTGTTTTCTTTTTGCATCACACGCAAAATATCGAGTGCCAGTATATTCGAGGTGCCTTCCCATACGGTCAAAACTTGCGCGTCACGCAACAGGCGCGGCGTCACGTATTCCTCGATATAGCCGTTACCGCCATGAATTTCAATCGCGGTATGGGTTGATTTGACAGCTTCTTCCCCTGTACGGTATTTCAGCAAAGGAATCAGTAGGCGAGCAAGCGCGTTATCCTCTTTGCTCGCGGAATGAGACTGCAAGCGATCATAGACAGCAATCATATCAAACACCGCACCCGTGCTGACCTCTGTATCCAATAAGAGGCTCACCAGCATTTCTTTTACCA
This sequence comes from Brevibacillus sp. HB2.2, assembly GCF_013284275.1. NCBI lineage: Bacteria > Bacillati > Bacillota > Bacilli > Caryophanales > Paenibacillaceae > Brevibacillus > Brevibacillus sp. HB2.2. The sequence goes on along the minus strand of NZ_JABSUV010000023.1, from coordinate 17,679 downwards.
TCGGGTACTGATCAATTGGCTTCCCGAATGCACGGCGTTGCTCGGCATAATACCTCGCTTCGTAAAAAGCTCGACGCATAATCCCAATCGAAGCAATCGCGTTGCAAATGCGCGAGAGGTTCAGGGCTTCTGCCATGTATTTGAAGCCGTTCTGTGGCTCCCCGATCAAATAACCCTCTGCCCCGTTCAACAGTATCTCCGCAGATGGTACGGCGTTGACGCCCAGCTTTTCTTTCAAGCGGCGGACCTGGATGTGATTGCGTTCGTTGTCAGGCTTTACCCAAGGCACCAAAAACAGTCCGAGCCCTTTTGTTCCCGGTTTCTCCTCATCGATTCTTGCCAAAACAGTCGCAACAAATGCTCCGGCATTGCTCGCAAAAAACTTTTCTCCTGTCAATCGGTACACTCCGGGCCGACCTGCTACTGGCTCTGCAACGGTCAAATTCGCACCGACATCCGACCCGCCCTGTCTCTCGGTCAGCCAAGTAGCCCCTTCATACAAGCGAGTGCGGTCACGAGAGGTCAGTCCTGTCAGGTACTGCTCCTTCTGTTCTTTGCTGCCGTAACGATCAAGTAAATAAGCGGCTGACATCGACAAGGTGACAGGGCAATAAAAGCCCGGCTCAGACTGGCTCACGAGATAGCCCATGAAAAAGGAATAGCTGTACGGCGCTTTTCTCCCCAACTCAGGGATGTCTTGATACAAATAGCTGACGATGCCTGCTCCGTAAACCTCTGCTACTGTTTCCTTGTAGCCTTCATTGGTAATAATCTCGGAAATATCCTCGCCTAGCCGATTGTACTTGCGTAATCTCGGCTTGCCTTCCCTGTCTGTATAAGCGGCACGCTCATCAATGGGTCCTGCCACTTGCGCACCTAACCAGCTCAACTGCTGTTTGGCCCATTCATGCATGGAAGCAGGGAGATAACGTTCCAGCAAGTAATTGAGATTGGGATCTGCTTTGAAAAAGTTTTCCCCCTGTGGCATACGCGGGTGCGGGATGTTGTCACTGTAAGTTCGCTGATCGATGCTCGTTTGCAAATCACTCATCGAAGCTCCACTTCCTTCTGGGAACTGACAACACGCAATACATGCTTCAAGACTTTTCCACTCGTATTCCGCGGCAGCGCAGGGACAATATGGACCTGTCGCGGGAGCTTGTAATCCGCGAGATGGCCGCGCAAAAAGCTTTGGATTTCCTCTAGCCAATCTCGATTGTTATCGACTCCTGATTTTAGCACCACATAGGCCGTCACCGTCTCGCCCCACTCCACATGTGGCAAACCTACAACCGCTACCTCGCCAATCAACGGATGACGCTCCAACAACTGCTCGATTTCCTTGGGGTAAACGTTAACCCCACCCGTGATCATCACGTCTTTTTTGCGATCAATCATCCACAGAAATCCATCCTCATCTACCCGTGCAATATCGCCCGTATACACCCAGCCATCTCGTATCGATTCTGCTGTAGCCTCTGGATTGTTGTAGTATCCTTTCATTGTCCCTTCCCCACGTAAGCGAATTTCGCCCACTTCGCCACTGGCGCATCGCTCTCCTCGCTCGTCTACGACCTCCATTTCGACGAACAATACACCTCGATTGCCTATACTACCGATTTTATCTGGATGTTCTCGGTGCAAAAGACACATTCCGGTCGGCCCTGCCTCTGTCAAGCCGTAGACGCACGCCAGTTTATCGCGTCCATAAGCTTCTTCCATGAGCGCAGCCATCTCTTTGGACAAAGGAGCCCCGCCATACATCCAATATTCGATGGAAGACAAATCGTACGAAGCAAACTCGGGATGCTTCATCGTCAGCAAATACGCCACAGGCGCTCCGAAGAAATGCGTAATCCGATGCTGCTGCACCAGGTCCAAAAGAAGCTGTGGCGAGAAGGTCAGAGCCATTACCTGAGTGGCGCCAAGCATGAGCCCTGCAATGAAAAAGAGATGGAGTGGAGCCGAATGACTCAGCGGCATCAAATGTAAAATTCGAGAACGATGTGTCATCGTCAGTTCAATCGACATCATTTTCGCGACAGTCAATAAGCTTCTATGTGTATAAAGCACCCCTTTAGGGCGCCCAGTCGTTCCAGATGTATAGAGGATACTGATCTCGCTATCTTCGTTCATGTTCACCAAATAGGGCTGTAGAGAAAGCGCATTCATTTCATCAAAAGACACTTCATTAGCATCCCACTCAGCAATGCCCTGCCAATTCCCTTGGCTCGTTCCTGTTTTGATTGCCACAAGCTGCGGCGTTTGAAGGACCAACTCATTCACGATCGGCACAAGAGCATCGTGAACAAGAAGTGCCTTTGCTCCGGCATGTTCACATATATGTCGTACTTCTTCTTGAGTTGAGCGTGCGTTGATCGGCACGACGAGTGCACCAGTGCGAATGACGGCGACGTAAAAAATGGCAAACTCCGGACAATTGGGCATCAGCATGACGATCCGATCCCCTTGCTCGATGCCAAGCTCCCGCAAATAGAAAGCCCACTGCGTAGAGCGTGTATCCCACTGGGAATAGCTGACCTCTACATCTCCTGCAACCAGAGCGGGCTTGTCAGGGTATTTCCTTCCGTTTGCTGCGAGCAGAGCTGATACGTTCATCGTTTCTCCTCCTCATTTTCTTCAAGCAATTTTTGTTCAAAGTTTTGCTTGTAGACGAGAATGTCTTCTCTCAGTTGTCGGAGTTCCATGATTTTCTCGTCGATCTCAGCCAGCTTTTGGTTGCCGTACTCAATCGTTCGCAAAAGCTGCGCCCGACCTGTACGATCCTCGTCGAACAGCTTAATCATCTCGCGAATCTGATCCAACGAAAATCCGAAGCGTTTCCCTCGTAGAATGAGTCGCAGCCTGGCACGATCCTTACGGTTATAGTGCCTGCTGCCCTTCTCTGTCCGACTGGGGAAAATCAAGCCTAGCTCCTCGTAGTACCGAATCGTTCTGGTGCTGACATCTAATTGTTGAGCAAGATCAGAGATGGTCCACGATTCTTCCTTCTGTATTCCTTCTCTGTTCATGTCCAGCGCCCCTTACTTACATTTATAAAATTCAGAATTCACCGAACAAAACGATTGTAACTGCCGTTTACGTAAACGTCAACTTGATGAAAAATTTATCGGGCCAATCACCAATCTATTATTCGCCCATATATTGTTATTGTGATTTTTGTGGAAGGAGGTGAAGCAATGGCCGTCATCAAAGCGAACTCCAAAGATGTCGATATGCTTGCCAGACTGATTCGAGCTGAGGCTGAGGGTGAAGGTGAGTTGGGCATGTTGATGGTTGGCAACGTTGGGGTAAATCGGATTTTAGGTAACTGCCTTGACTTCAAAAACATTCGCAGCATGCGTGACATGGTCTATCAATCTCCGGGAGGATTCGAAGCGGTCCAGAAGCCGTATTTCTATCAACGGACCAGGGATAAAGAAAGACGATTGGCACAGCGCGCAGTCAATGGCGAAAAGACCCGTCCGGCTAGCAACGCATTATGGTTCTACCGGCCTGCCGGAAACTGTCCAGCTACCTGGTGGGATCAACAAAACTCCGGTCGCTATAAGGCACACTGCTTCTTCGTTCCAACACCTGCAGATTGTCCACGCGTCTATTAAAAGGATTAGATAGATAAAGGAGCGAGTTCATCATGAGTCAACAAATGCCTTACACTGGTTACCCTCAACAACAATTCGGTTACGACATGTACCCATCCGCACAGTATCCATACGGCATACCGCAGCAACAGCAGCAGATGATTCAGCAGCAACAACCTCAACTGGTTCCGATGCAACCAAGCGGATCCTTGATTCCCGGAATGCCCATAACTCCTGGGCAAGTGCTGGAAGAATCGTACATCGAAAACATCCTTCGCCTGAATCGAGGCAAAGTCATTACGGTGTACCAAACGTTTGAAAACAACAGCCAATGGAACGCCAAAATTTTCCGTGGTGTCCTCGAAACTGCTGGCCGGGACCACATCATTCTCAGTGATCCGCAAACCGGCAAACGATATTTGCTCCTCATGGTCCACACGGATTACATCACGGCGGACGAAGAGTTGAATTACATCCCGCCTCAGCTTCCTACAGGAGTTCGGTAAGCAAACCAAGCACAAAAAGACAGTTTCCTTCGGCTATCCCCGGCGAGAACTGTCTTTTTGACGTATCTACCATTCCATGCTATTAATGAGGGAGAGACACAACCGCTTTGCAAAGGATGAGGAACAGTGGCATTTGGGATTACACGAGACGAACTAAACCGTTGGAAGCAAGCCGTTAGTCAAGGCGAATTGGCATTTCTTACCCACTATTGGCTGGACCCCCGGTTTCCTGGAATCAAAACCGTTACAAAAGTAGGCTGCGCCAATTATTTGTTACTGACAGACTGGTGCCTTACCAACGGACTAGATCCTGCCTACATTCATAATCGTGCGCCCTTCCCGCATTTTGATTTACTTGGCGAAAAACAAATCCAGATCTTGCAAAAGGAAGGTCTGTGGGATCACTTGGAGCGCTTCCGAATGCTGGAGAATGGACGAGACTAGGACGGATCTTTTTGCACGTGATAGCCTCGATCACCATATGGCGTCAGCTTTTTCATCCATTTATCTTCGAGTTTTTCCAATGCATCCTTCAAATCAAAATATGGGTGGTCTTTCTTTTCAACCTTCTCTAGCACTTCGATTTCAAAAGCGTCCGGACCGTATTTATCCCAGTCTTTTTGCAGCTGTCGATTAGGATGCGAGCCATGCTGAAGCATGAACTTTCTACCGTTGATCGTTTTTAGGTTATTCGTGCTGGCGATGAAGACTTTGTCGTTTTGCTTGTTCTTTATTTGATAAACACCTGCATCGGTTTCTACTTCCTTGTACATCTGCTTGAGCTCTTGCTTGCGATTCATCTGCTGCGCCCCCCGCTCCTCTCCTTCACTTTCCACAACGATTCGCCAATATTGACTGCCGTCCGCCTGTCTATCCATCAATCCAGCATCGACTAAATATCTCCGCAAGGTCACATAATCATCGTAGAGACCTTCGAGAATCTCATTCACTTCCCGCTCGGTGTAGAAACGATCAAGCTCGAATTTTTTGGAAATCTCTTCGAGTAGGATGAGTTTATGCTTTTGCTTGCGTGGGAAGCGCTCTAATCGACCTGATAGTCCATTCGGAAGGAATTTCTTTACGACCGCGGCATACTCTGTGACATCGCCATCTTTCGAGGTGTTCTTTTGCTTGCTTGATTTGGCATCGTTGGACGATTGATGTTTATCCGCTTCATGCAATAACTCCATCATGACCAGGAACACCTTGGCCTGGCGTTCTTTCTCCTTGAGTGCAAAGCGGTGATTACGGATCGTCGATGCACTGCCGATCCCCATTTCATTTTGAACCTCGGCGTCTGTCTTTCCTTGGTAAAAAAGGCGAAGTAAATTAACTTGATGATCAGACAAGCCCGTCAATCGTTTATCCAACTGGCTCAGGTGGGTAAAGACAGAACCATGCGTAACCTCGATATGATGGCGGATAAAGCGGGACGCTTCGTACAGGACACCCTCCACTGGATAAATGATGCCTTTCTCCACCTGTTCCCCGCAGAGCAAACACATAAAATGTTCGTCTTGTTCGATGTAACCTTGCTTCCATTCTTGAAGAGAAGCGCTCCAAAATGCTTCGTGAAGACTCATATATAAACACAACCTTTATTCGTTTGAGTTATTATAGATAACTTATCATCGCGTTTATTCCCTGTCAAACAAAAAAGCTCTCCGTTGTATTCGCACAACAGAAAGCCTTTTTATCTATGCTTCACTGGCTCGCATCGAAAGACTTGCTTGAGCCAACTCTTTTAAAAATGTCTGGCGGTCACCTTTGTAGAAACGTCCTTCTGTTGCTGTACGCTTCTGCCGATAGCGGATGGCCAACCGGTTTACCATGCGATTAATCTCCAGATGTTGTTCCTCTTCCATCGTAAACCGTACAGCGTATTCGTAATAGTCCGTTTCCCACGGAATCGTGCGAACGACGTGGCCGTACATTTTCAGAGCCTGTCCGCACAATTCCGTCGCAAACTGCAGAACGAGCTGGTCGTTTGCTGGCATTTTGAGATGAGAAAGAAAACGAAGTCCACCTGCCCCAATATCCTCGATCAATACCTGCGTGCTCCCAATCTCCATGGTTTTCCCTTTGACCAGCACAATGGTCATGTCTGCACAGAGGGCGTATTCTAGACGTAAGCGAAAAAATTCACGTTGATGCCCCTCTGATCTACCTGGCATTGTTTTCTCCTTCTTTCTCATCTCATAGTGGGTAACACGCAAAAGAAAGAGCGCCTGTCATCTTGGCGCCTTTCTTTTTATTTTTTGGGCTTTCGGTATCTGATCTCCTGCTCCTTCACCTGAAAACGATTCCATAATTCCCTCTCATCATGTGTGATGGAATCATGCTTTTCCAGCCGGAAGAGGAGTCTAACGACCACCCAAACAATCAAAAGAAATGCAAAAAAGATAACCAGTGTTAGAAAGATCATAAATCGTACCTCCTCCCATTTACTAACAACATATGGGAGGAAGCAAAATAAGATAACCAAATGTGTCAAAAACGTGACGAACCTTCTTTTCTAAAAGGTTGTCACACTTCTCGGCTTCTCGGAAACAGCAAACAGTCTATCCAAAATGGGGAGCTTTTCTGGTGCATCCAGCTCCAACTGGCCGTATTGATACAGCTTGCGTGCAGTTACTACCCCCATCACGAGTGAAGAAAAATCCGAAATATCTAGCTCCACCGAAACATCAGACTCCGCTGCCTCTCCTACTTCCGGACGTCCATCGACAAACTTGATGAGCCATGTCCCTTCATTCTCAGGCAGGAACGAATCGTGGATCGTCAGCTTTACATTCACTGTTTCCGAACCAAATCGGTGGTGGGACAGCTGACGGAAAAATCCCGGTACATCAATAATCCGATACATCAGACCGACTCCAGATACATGGCTCTCATGATAAATGCTCCATAAAATCGAATCCGTTCCATTGCCCGGATCGGATAGCAACAAGTGAAAATCTTCGTCCGTCGTCGTGAACTCGATTCGCTGAATCTGATCGGCCTGGCTCCGCAGGAAAGAGAGCAGTTGTGCAAGTGCTTCGCGGCTCTCATACTGAAGCTCTCTTACTTCTATGTTGTTGATGAGTTTGTTTTTTTCATGAGCGCTCTGGAACTGGAAAGCGAGATAGCCGGCGAATTTCCCTTCCTTTTTGTAACCAACAACAATCATTTCAGGGACATCGAGGAGTCTGTCCCACTCACGGTCTGTTCGCTTGATCATGCCATGGGTTTGACGGGCGATGCGATGATAGCAAGCAGACAGTTCTTCTTTGTCCTCTTTTCTTATATAAACGATTTTGTCCTTGCCTACAAACGGCAGGCTGGACGGTTTGAACTTGTATTGATGAACCTTGGTCCCTATTCCAAAACCCATTTGCTTGTAAAAATCAACACGAAACGGATAGAGAGAGACCAGCGAGATTCCCCGTTCCCGATAGCTGGAAAGAAAACCTTGAAGCATCGACATGGCGACCTTTTCCTTTTTATGCAAAAGGTCTACGGCGACCAGCCCAATTCCGCCAGTCAAAAGCGGTGTACCAAGAACATTCATAGGAAAATCGTACCATTTCATTATACCCGCTAATTGTCCATTACGGTAGCAGCCGTGGTAGCTGACATGTGGGTCGTTTTCGATCGTCTCCCTTACGCGTTGGGCAAATCGCTGTCTACTCTCTGCACCCAGTAGATTGCTTCCAGGGTAGCTCAGCGCTGCAATTCTCACGACCTCATCGATATCGTCAATGGAAACCGGGCGAATCTCCTCCATCATCTCATGCACTCCTGTCTGCAAGAAATTGGGCATCTAGGAAAATAGTATCGATGAATGTAACGGCTGGCAATACGAAGTTTGCATTTTTTGGAAAATTGTAACCAAATATTGAAAAACGCCCGCACGTGGCGGACGTCTTCGAATTAGTGTGTCTGCCTGACTCGGTTTCCTTTTGCGATCAAAAGGGTCAGAACAAAGCTGCTTATCGCAAGCACGAAGTTGCCTGTGAAGACCACATGAACACCACTAGCCAATAAGTCTCGGATCTGTGCCAACTGGGCCACAGGGATCGATCCGTGTTCAAACGAGGCCCCTAAATTCGTATGGCCACCTGCTACAGTCACCATGTTGAACAACATTCCAAATACTGCTGCCCCGAAGGTTTGGCTAAATGTACCCGTGAATGTATTGAGGGCAATGGCAGTCCCCCTCTTGTCGACTGCAACAGACGATTGAATTTTTACCATAACGATTGGGGAAATGAGTCCCATTCCCAAACCAATTGAGCCCACAGCCACATAAATGAGGTATCCCGCTGAGTGAGTGGATAGGAAGCTCAACAATGTTGTCGCTACCGTCAGAACGGCTGTCCCTGCGATAAATAACTGTTCCGCTCGCAGCTTTCCTAACAAATTCCCCGCAAGGATAGAGCCAATCGTCCAGCAAACTGGCATCGGTGTCAGGACAAAGCCAGCCATCGTCGCGCTTTCGCCCAAGACTCCCTGGCTCCAGATCGGCAAGTAAACCACCATGCTGATTACAATTCCATTGGTCAAGAGCGTCAGCAGATTGATCATGGTTACATTTCGATTGGTAAAAAGCGAAAGCGGAATCAGCGGCTCAGGCGATTTCTTCTCCACCGATACAAACACTAGATAGGTCACCAAAGCAAATACGATCAAGGAAATCGTCACTGGACTGGTCCAGGATTGATTCTGGCTACCTGTTAACAAGGCATACAACAAGGCGATGGTCCCGACCGAAAAAATAAGCGCGCCTGGATAATCAATATGGCGCTTTTCTTTGACGGCAAGCTTTTCCTTGTACAAAAGAATGAGCATGAAAAACGATACAAGTCCAAAAGGTAAGTTAAGAAAAAAGATATAACGCCACGTCAGTGTATCGACCAAAAATCCTCCGACCAACGGACCTGCCACACCGGAAAGTCCCCATACAGCACTAATCCAGCCCTGCGCTTTTGCCCGGGCAGTCTGCTCCGTATACAAATCACCGATAATGGTCATCGTAATCGGCATGACTGATCCTGCACCCAAGCCTTGAATGGCACGGAAAACAATAAGCTGCCACATTGACGTCGCCACTCCACAGAGCGTAGAACCTAACAAAAAGATGCCGATCCCGATTAACAACACGTTTTTTCGGCCAAATAAATCAGCTAGTTTGCCGTAAATGGGAGCAGATACGGCAGTGGCAAGCATGTAGATGGCGTATACCCAGCTCACCTGTTCAAAGCCTGCCAAATCACTTGTAATGCGCGGTACGGCTGTACTCACAATCGTTCCTTCCATCGCAGCAAGGAATGTCGAGAGCATAAGGGCAATCATAATCTGTAGTCTCATCTCGATCTCCTCTCTCTATGTACGCATGATCACGAGTAGCGAAAAAGCATTGTTTAGTATACCACACGAAAGAACAATCTTTCTCGACCAACGAAAAACCTCGTCTTGTCAAATAACAAGCGAGGCATTGTTTTTCCGTTCAGGGCTATCGATTGGCTGCGTTGGCTGCGCGTCGTTTCACTGCTGCAAACACCTGCTGGTAATAATGCACTTCATGCGGTACAAAGTCAGCCTTGGCCGCGATCATTGCGATATCCTTTGGTTCACCATTTTCCGTTAGCAAAAATCCATTCACCGTCATCTGCCCAATCTCGCCCGCAAACAACCGCTCTAACTCACGCAGACTGACCCAAAACAGCCCCGTGACTTCTTCTTCCTGTATACGGTACTCGCCTAAGGGCTGATCGCATTCATATAAAAATGTATGGCACATTTCCTTATCAATGATAGAGGGGGCAACCATTACATCACGAATTACGCCTAACTGGTCCAATTCCTCAAAGCTCACGGACAAGCCCAGCTCCTCCTCCAATTCCCGCACGCCGTCACATGGCTGTTCCGTGGCGAGAAGATGACCGGCAGAGGTAATGTCGAGCAGATCTGGACAAGTATCCTTTTGTGGATGTCTTTTTTGGAACAACATTTCGATCTGGTCATCTACTACACGATAAATCCAGCAGTGAAAGGTTTGGTGCCACAGCCCTAAGCGGTGCACTTCGCTACGCGCTTCTACCCCGATATGCTGTCCTGCTTCGTCAAATATGTCTAGCTGCTCTTCCTGCATGTTTTCCACCCCATGACCTGTCTCTTGAGCATTTCTCTTCCTCAAGTTATTCCTGGTCCAGATCGTGAATTCCTCTATTGACGATTGATGAAAAAAGGGACAGCGACAAGCGCCATCCCTTCTATCACCTTTAGTTGATCGATACATCATCCAGCATCAAGTAGCCAACAGGGCTCAGCCAGAAGCCATTTACATTCTTGGATGTAACCGCCACATGATCAATCGTACGGATTGGAAGAATCGGTACTTCCTTCAGCTCGATTTCTTGTAGCTTTGCGTAAATTTCATTGCGTTTTTGCGCATCTTTTTCGCGACGTCCTTCTTCAATCAGCTTGTCTACCTCTGGATTGTTGTAGAACGCCATGTTACCTGCGCTGCCTTTCGAAGTGCTGTGGAAGACGTTGTACTGGTTGTAGTCGCCATCCCCTGTTGCATTGCCCCAGCCCCCGATGAACATCGCATGCTCACCATTGTCTGCGTACTCCAGATACGCACCGTATTCCATTACTTTGATCTCCAAATCAATGCCGATGCCTTTCAACTGTGACTGGATGACTTCTGCTACGTTCATGCGCTCTTTACGGTCATCTGTCACGATGGTTGTCTTGAAGCCGTTTGGGTAACCTGCTTCTGCGAGCAGTGCTTTTGCTGCATTGACGTCATACGCGTAATCCTGGAGATTCGGATTGTAGCCGATGACTTTTGGTGATAGCGAGGAAACTGCCTGTGTTCCTACATTGTTGTATACCCCTTGTACAATGGCTTGCTTTTCGATAGCATGTGCGACAGCTTGACGTACACGTACATCATCAAATGGCTTCTTCTGCACGTTAAAGCCGATGTAATCCACACCCAAGCCTTCTGCACGCACCATGTTCATCCCAGGAGATGCCTGTGCACGCTCTACTTCCGTCACGGGAAGCTGGTCGCCGATGTGCGCTTCGCCTGCTTCGATCATCGCTACACGCGTCGTATCTTCTGGAACAACCTTATACAATACTTCATCTACCTTTGGCTTTTCACCCCAGTAGGTATCATTTTTTGCGAGTTTCATTTCTTGACTCGGTGTCCATGATGTAAATTTGAAAGGTCCGGTTCCCACAGGCTGCTTCGCCAATGTATCGGAATGCTCGGCGATTGCTTTCGGGCTGATGATACTTCCTTCTGAGCTAGCCAAGATGGAGAGCAGCGGTGCAAAAGGATACTCCAGTACGAAATGTACTGTCTTATCATCTACGATCTTAATTTCCTTGATCATGGAGAAGTTGGATGCACGCGGTGATGCAACCTTTGGATCGCGTACACGTTCGAACGTCTTTTTCACAGCGTCTGCTGTAAAGGGTGTACCATCGTGGAACGTAACGCCCTCACGGAGCTTGAACTCCCATGTCAAGTCATCGAGCTGTTTCCATTCAGTTGCTAGAGTAGGCTTGTACTCGCCGTTTTTATCGCGAGAAACCAAGCTCTCATACACTTTTCCATACACATAGTTTGCCGAAGGAATATTGGAAATGAAATGCGGGTCCAGATTATTGGCGTCTGCCTTCCGAGCGACAATCAGGGTTCCCCCTTCTTTCGGTGCTTCAGCAGCAGTTGTATTCGTCGAACCGGATTGCTCCGAGCTCGCACCACCACATCCAGTCAGCGCAACACTAACCGTCAATGTCAGAGCCAACAAGGAACCGACCATGCCCGTTTTCTTCATTTGTGTCTACCCCCTGTAGAATACTGTCGAAAATTCTGAATGTATTTCTTATTTGCATTATACGGTAGATTCCCAACCGAACCTTTCAGCATCTTTACATCAATTTATAATATTTTTACTTTTATTTAATTTTGTACAGATCAATAAGTGTGAAAATACACTTGATACCGTAGCCGCGGTGGAGAAGCGTGTTTCCAGTCTTCGCTTCGGCCTACGCCCCGCAAGGGGGTGAAGACTGTCCACTCCGGTATGAATGACGGGAGCCGCTTCAAAAGTGGTTGCCTCGAGGAGGTATTCGCACGTTGAAGCTAAAAACGCTCCCATCATTCATCCCTCCGCTTGGTCGGGCTCCAAAGGCGATTGACTGGAAACACGCTTCTTGGTGTAGCTTTGTTGATTTTCCGATCTGTATATGAAAGGCAAAAAGAAAATGATTGAGGGTTCTTGATGATTGTCTGCATGTTAATGAATGGATTTGTTTTAAAATCCTTTATAGTTAGTTAAGTAATCTTTTATCATCTTGTATTGCCTGCCTTTCAAGATATTACAAAAACTACGTTGGAAGAAGTGCATTTCCAGTCCAAGCGCCTCTGGAGCCCGTCCCAGCGTAGGAATGAATGGCGGGGAATTTCAGCTTCACCTATGAGGTACTTCCTTGAAATTATCTACGTTTGAAGCGCTCCCGCCATTCATTCCGAAGCGGACAGTCGATCCCCCCTTGCGGGGCGGAGGCCGAAGCGTAGACTGGAAATGCACTTCTTCCCCACTACGGCCACATTTATAACATGAAAAATCCGACCTTCTGGAGAAGATCGGATTGCGCTTACTATCTTTATGATTGTTTCTGCCAAACCACCTTGCCCGAGAAAACCACCGCTTCCTTCGGAGATAGTCTGGCCACAGCCTCGGCGGAGCATTTGGCACGGACAAAAACAGCATTTGCCTCATCTCCGACTTTCGGCCAAACTTGATTGCCAGCTTGATCTAGTGGAGTCACGCCACCAGTCACGAATCCCAGTGCACGCGATAGAGATCGCTCATCGATCCACCGGAACCGTTCAGCCAAACGGTTTGCTTTCTGTAACATATCTCCGGTTCCAAATGGGTCCCAATGATCAGTAATGTTGTCATTGCCCAATCCAACATGGACGCCTTTTGCATAAAGCAACGGAATTGGGATGGTTGGCATATCAATGGGAATAGCCGACATGACAGCGATTTGCTGCTCGGCGAAAAGCTCCGCGACCTCTTCGGCCACCGCAGTCGGTACCTCTCCTAGCCCGTAAGCATGGCTGACAGTGACTCGACCTTGCCAACCCGCATCCTTCGTCAACGCAGCCACTTTTTTCATAATATAAACACCCAAATGACCAGGCTCGTGCAGGTGAATGTCCACATCCGCATTCGCTTCAACCGCTATATCCATCATCGTATCAAGTGATTTCTCGATATCATCGTCAAACGTGGCAGGATCGACACCACCGACGAGTCCGGCTCCATGCTTCATCGCCTCACGAACGAGGGAAACAGAATCACTGCGCAGCAAGCCATGTTGGGGAAACGCGACAATTTCCCAGGAAAGTTTTTCACGGTAAGTCGCCAATGCCTCTAATGTGGCTTCCAGATTTTTCAACCCAATGACCGGGTCAATGTTGCAATGCGTCCGCACGTGAGTAGCGCCGTGCGATTGCACTAACTCCAGCAGCTTTTCTGCACGCTCACGGGCAACGGGAAGCTGGCGGGGCAGCAGTTCCTGCTCTTGCTCGATTCGAAAAAAACGATTGGGGGCAGGGAGAACAGCTTGCCACGGACCTCCATAAAATGTTTTGTCTAAATGAATGTGCATTTCCCGGAAAGATGGAAGCATCAGTAGGCCTTGTGCATCCCACACAGATACCCCGTCATGTATATCTGACAGCGCAGGTACGATTTTCTCAACGCGACCGTCCGTGAGCAAGACGTGGAAACGCTCCGTCTTTGTTCCCGTCACGATGCCATTCTCCTCTGTATACCCACATTCCAGACTCGCATTTTTGATCCACAAGCTTGCTTTCATGCTTCGTCTCCCATCCTTTTCTCTCTAAATGTTTGCGTTATTCGATCGTAATGCCTTTGATCATCATATACCCAGAAGGGCTGATCCAGAAGCCTTTGATGTTTTTACTGACTGCAGCGACATGTTCAAGATTGCGGATCGGGACGATTGGTGCTTCTTGCTTTTCAATCTCCAACACCTTCGCATAAATTTGCTTGCGTTTTTCCGTATCCTGCTCGCGGCGCCCCTCTTCGATCAGCTTGTCCACTTCTTTATTCACGTAGAATGTTGTGTTACCGCCTTTACCCAAAGAACTGGAGTGGAACAGATTGTACTGGTTGTAGTCAGCGTCTCCAGTGGCATTGCCCCAGCCGCTGATGAACAGCTCTGTCTCACCGTTGTCTTCTGCATCCAAATAGGCTCCATACTCAAGCACTTTTACCTCTACTTCAATGCCGATTCCTTTTAACTGGGACTGAATGACTTCCGCAGCATTAATCCGTTCCTTGCGATCGCCTGTCCACAGGGTTGTCTTGAAGCCGTCTGGGTAGCCTGCTTCCTTTAACAGGGCCTTCGCCTTATTCGGATCGAACTCGTATCCTTTTAACGCCCCATCGTATCCAAGAACCTTCGGACTCACTGCTGAATTTGCTTTCGTTCCGACATCGTTGTACACACCTTTGATGATCGCATCTGTCTCAACCGCATAGTTGATCGCCTGACGAACACGAGCGTCGTCAAACGGCTTCTTCTTGGTATTGAACCCGATGAAATCTGTCCCCAAGCCCTCTGTTCGGTACAAGCTCATATGAGGGGAATTACTGACGCGGTCAATTTCCGTTACCGGCAATGGTTCAGCGATGTGCGCTTCTCCTGTCTCTACCATGGCTACGCGGGTCGTGTCCTCCGGTACGACTTTGAAGACGGCCTTCATAAATTTTACCTTTTCTCCCCAGTAGTTATCATTTTTCACGAGTACGATCTCTTGGCCAGGTGTCCACGATTCGAATACAAACGGTCCTGTACCGACGGGATGTTTGCTCAGGTCCTTGCCGTATTGCTCTATTGCTTTTGGACTGATGATGCTGCCTTCGTGGTTGGCGAGGATCGACAGCAATGGGGAGTACGGGTAGGCTAACTTGAATTGCACGGTGTAATCATCCACTACTTTTATTTCCGAAAGCATCTTAAACTGAGACGCACGTGGAGAGGCGACTTTTTCATCGCGTACGCGTGCGAATGTTGCTTTCACCGCTTCGGCGTTAAACGGCGTACCATCGTGGAAGCTGACTCCCTGACGTAGCTTGAACTCCCAGGTGACATCGTCCAACTGCTTCCATTCCGTGGCTAGCATTGGTTTGAACGCCATGTTATCATCTCGCTGGACAAGACCTTCGTACACATTGTGATGGACCACACTCGCTGCATTGATCGCTGAAATAAAGTGCGGATCCAGATTGTTTGCGTCAGACTGCCGTGCAATCACCAACGTCTGATCTGTTGCCGGAGCTTCCTTCGCAGTCGGAGTCCCTGCCGTACCTTGCTCTGTACCCGATGAACAGCCTGTAAGCACAAGGCCAACGCTCAGGATACCTACCAGCATTGAACCTAGCATCTTCTGTTTTTTCACTAGACTCGCCCCCATTTTATTCTTTCTGTGTATAATCAATCAGCATAGCTCGTTCCCAATGGGCGAAGCTATGCTGATCGTGAAGCACTTTTCTGCTGAAATTATGGCATGGTTACATCGTCGATCTCAATGTGTCCTGCTGGGCTGATCCAAACTCCTTCTACGCCTTTTTGAATCGCTGCGAGGTTTTCTGAGAAGCGATATGGTACCATTGGCGCTTCGTCCATTTCGATTTGCTGTGCTTTTTCGTAGATTTGCTTCCGTTTTTCTTCGTCTTTCTCTTTGCGGCCCTCATCGATCAGCTTGTCCACTTCCGGATTGCTGAAGAAAGCATGGTTGCCGGCTGCCCCTTGCGACTTCGTGTGGAACAGATTGTATTGGTTGTAGTCTGCATCGCCTGTGGCATTTCCCCAACCGCTGAGGAACAATTCTGTTTCGCCTTTGTTGGCTGCTTCAATATAAGCACCGAACTCTAGCACTTTCACTTCCAAATCGATATTGATTTGTTTCAGCTGTTGCTGCAGCACCTCTGCCAAGCTTACTCGTGCCTTGTTATCATTCAAGTAAATGGTTGCTTTGAAGCCGTTTCCGTATCCAGCTTCCGCCAACAGCTTTTTGGATTTTTCCAGATCGTAAGGCAAGTCTTTTACATTCGGGCTGTAACCAACCATGGACGGGGTAATGGAGGAATGAGCAACCGTCCCGACATCGTTGTAGACCCCTTGAAGGATGGTTTTCTTATCGATCGCATGTGCAATCGCTTGACGAACGCGTACATCATCGAATGGCTTCTTCGAGTTGTTAATCCCGATATGATCGCTAGCGAAAGCAGGGTAACGGCCAAGTGTCATACTCGGAGAATTTTTCACCCGATCGACTTCTGTCACTGGCAATTGCTCAGCTACATTCGCCTCTCCTGTCTCGACCATCGCGAGTCTGGTCGTATCTTCTGGAACGGTCTTGAAGACGACTTTATCCAGCTTCGGTTTGTCGCCCCAATAGCTGTCGTTTTTCACCAGGACGACTTCTTGACCAGGTGTCCATGATTCGAATTTATAAGGCCCTGTTCCCGTTGGATGCTTGGTCAAATCTTTCCCATACTGTTCAATCGCTTTTGGTGATAAAATTCCCCCCTCTGCACTGGCGAGCACTGACAGGAGTGGTGCGTATGGATAGTGCAGGATGAATCGAACCGTAGTATCATCCACGACCTTTACTTCCTTAATGGCTTCAAACAAATTGGCGCGGTTAGACCCTACTGCCGGGTCTTGAACACGTGCAATCGTCTTTTTCACAGCTTCCGCATTGAATGGGGTGCCATCGTGGAATGTCACACCAGAGCGGAGCTTGAATTCCCATGTCACATCATCGAGCTGCTTCCATTCAGAAGCGAGTGAGCCTACATATTTGCTTTCTTTGTCCATCCGAACGAGACCCTCGTATACCTTGTGATGAATGATAGCGGCGGAATTGATTTGCGTTAGAAAATGTGGGTCAAGGTTGTTCGCATCAGACAAGCGGGCGATGACGAGTGTCCCGCCTTCTTTGCCAGCTGGTGATGAAGCATTGGTTTGCCCTGAAGAATTGGAAGTCCCTCCTGCTTCAGGTGCTTGTGAGCAGCCTGCCAACGCTGTAGAAACCGCAACGGTCATGGCAAGCAGCGTCTGGAAAAAGCGCGTCTTTTTCATGTAGTTATCCCCCTCTTTTGTGAAAAACGTCTCGATGTTTTTCATCCATGTTGATGTGACCGCTTGCGGTCAAAAAAAACGGTCGTGACCGCTTTTTGCGCCAGATGTACTTGAATATTTTGACCATTCGCGCATATTTCATTTTACCCACTATTCTGTCACTGTGTTTTCACTCTCTTTACTTGTATTTTCACTTTCTTTACTCTTTTTTTCACTTTTTCTACTTTTATGCGAATGATGCAAGAAAAAATAGAATTGGATTATATGGTGCTGTAGTGGTGGGGAGGAAACAGGAGAAAACGCTCAGATTCTAGGGCCACCCCTTGGGGGATTGACTGCACGACTCCATGCAAAAAGCGAAACCGCGTCCAAAGTAGTCG